>CAYPZO010000012.1:0-6677 GCA_964415135.1 uncultured Desulfurococcales archaeon
GAACTGTGATAAAGTCCCTTAAGATTCTCAAGAAGTATGGATTAATACGTGAAAAGGATGTAGTAGTTAAAAGTGGTATGAGAAAGGTTAAGGTAAAGAGCTATATGTTGACCGATATGGGTAAATGGTTTCACTTCATGTTCGTAGATCCTAAAAGTATGGAGCCTAGTACGTTAAGGAAAATGGTAGAGGAGTTTATGGAGTTAACGATAAATAAGATTAGTAGCCTTTACAGCGTAGATGAGATGCCTCATTTATCTGAGATGTTTCTAGAAAAGGTAATTAAGTCGTACATGAATTATAATGCGCCTGATCCTCAAGTATATGTATTAGGTTCTGTAGCTATAGACCACTACTTCAAGCCTATTAGCGATGCTGAATCTCTATTAGGGATTAACTACGAATATATAGGTAGTTTCCCAGGTGGTTCAGGAGCTAATGTTGCTTGTAATCTCTCGAGGTTTGGATTAAATGTTGGTTTTTATGGTAAAATAGCTTCAGATGCTCATGGCTTAGAATTATTCCTGGATTTAGTTAAAAATAATGTTAACCTAAAGCATGTAGTTATAGATAAGAATTCTAAAACAGTTGAAGTATTGGTAATGCTTAGTAGGGATGGAGAATCTAAAATGACTTATATGATTCATAAGGATTCCGCATTATCTCCACTTAACATAGATGGAGAAGTGTTAGAGCAGATAGGTGGTTCTGAGGCAGTTTATATAGGTGAAGTATTCCATGAAGTTTCAAGTCAGGTTATTAGATTTTGCAAGAAGGTAGGTGTTATTTTAATTGTTTATAGACCTTCAATTTATGCATTAAAGTATATGACTAGTGAATACCTCTCTTTACTGAGATACTCTCCTATACTTATAATTAATAGCAGGAAAGTAGATATATTGGAGAGTAAGGGTATTAGTGTTCCTTCAACTCTCTTTAACTTAGGTGTAGAAAATATTATAATCACTATGGACTCTAAGGGGGCTATCCTCTTTAGTAAACGGTATGGTAAAGGAATAAGGTTTACAGCACCAAGAGTATCGCCTATTGATACTGTTGGTGCAGGTGATATGTTTTCAGCTACCTTGATTTACACATTACTTAATGGTATGGAGCTTATTGAGGCTATAAGGTATGCAGTAGCTGCCGCGTCGCTGTCAACTCAGTATATTGGAGCAAGAAGTAAAACTCCACTAGTAAACGAAATAGAGGAAAAGATAGGTGAAGTAAAGGTTATATCGTAAATGTAGGTAAACATTATTCACATACTATCTCTCTATACTCTCCTCAACCTCCAGGCTACGCTCTTCTACCTCATCCGTTGATGGAAAAGTGCATGGCATGGATTTAGTAGATGTTATAGATGAAGCTATTAATGACTTCTTGGCTGATGATAAGTAGTCTTCTCCTTTTAATGCATAGTAGATGAGGAATGAAGTAAATGTATTAACTGTGTTTATGAGCTGTCTCATCTTTATCTCCTTAACCTTTAGCTCTATTCTCTTACACTTGGATGTAAATATTATTGCGTGTATAGGGCTTATTATTAGTATTAGTGTCTTGGCTCCTAACTCAATAAGATCACTACAGCTTATTCCTGTTTTTCCGTATAGTTTATTGTATGTATTTTTACTGATTATTAGTATGGGTTTTTTCTCAAGTATTTTCTTAAATAATCCTAGATTACGTATCACGGATTCTAATGTAGGTCTATATATGAAGAGCGAGTTAGATGTATAAGCTAGCTCGCTTATTTTATAGGCTATTTCAATAAAGGTTATACCTGCATAATATGCTTTAAGGTCGTAGAGATTTAGCCAATTAACTTCATTCGCACTGGGTGATGTCGCTCTACTTTCATTGACGACCTTGTATATTCTTAATCCATCTCCATCATTTGGATATACTATTATGTTTTCTGCAATGTTTTTATCCTTAGATAGTTTAACGTTATTGAGTATTACGTCTGATTCACTTAACTCTATTAGCCATTTTAGCGACCATAAGTCACAAGCAGCTTCAGTTAATAGCGTTGCCCCTAATTTGAGTTTACTCATTATCATTGACATTATTGCTCCATCTCCTCCCAGTAGTGACTTTAAGTATTGAAGCTCGCCACTCAATAACTTAAAGTGATGGTCAAGGGACAAACCTCCTGCAACTAATACCTCTTTCTTCTTCATGCTGCTACTCTTACTAATTAAATATTTAGCAAGACCATATAGTGTATGCCTGAAGTTTTCTATGGGGTCATAATTTAAGTACTTTGCAACGTCATACATTCCTCTACCTAGGGATTCATAGATGCTTGTAGCTAATTCCTTAAGTTCTCCTTTAGGTATTCGTGAGGGGTCTACGATTAACGTGTAGAACCATTTTCCTAGATTTGTTAGCTTATACTGCTTGGTCCATACAGTTCGTAGTCCACTTCTCTTTCTTATAGTACTTTCCTCAAGAACTCCTGCATCTACTAGTTTCTTTAATATAGTTATTATCGTCTTATTTGAGTGATGCTTAAGTGTGTTTATTATGTCTTTTTGCGATATTGAACCAGCTAATCCTATAGTTTCTAATACTTCTACAGCAATAGGACTTGAAAATAATTGAAGGAGCAATTTTATTCTTTTTCTAGGTTCCGTGAATAGAGGTAGCATGTAAGGCCACATGCTATCCATGTACATTCCCTCAGTATTCCCATTAGTCGCTATAGTTGTTTAACTAATAAGCTTATATGGGAAGATTCCATAATATAGGATAACACCCAGTTCCACTGGTTACAATTAACAGTAGTTAAGTGTGGGATAAATGAGCAAAACCGTGCCCATAAAACCTAGTCCAAGCTTAATCGCGGCATATACTGGCGTTATGGCAGCAGTATACTATGCTTTCCTCTGGCTACCAGGAATACCTGTCGTCGGGTTACCTCAAGTGAAAATTGATCTAGGTGCTTCATTTGCACCAATACTTGGTGTTATCTTAGGACCTTACTTAGGGTTTCTTGCAGCGCTTATTAGTGATGTTATTAAGGTTGTTACTCCTCCGAATGTTTATGCGCTTCCATTCATATTGTGTCCTCCTGTTAGTGCTCTTAGTGCTAGCTTCATTGTACGAGGCAGGATAAAGGAGCCTTTCATACTATTAGCTGCAATCTTAATAGCTGCAATGTTTACTCCGGTATTCTTCCCAATAACAGCTCATGGCCTTGTATATTATATGGCGTACTTCGATAAGATAGCTGCTTTAGCTCTCATACCTATAGCTGTCTATCTAGCGAGAAAGGGTAAGGCATCATTTCATATAGCGCTATTTCTTGCAATGTTTATCGGTAATCAAACTGATTCAGCACTTGGCTGTACGATATTTGCATTACCTCAAGTATATCAAGGAATATATGGTATTCCTAACGTTGAAGTAGTTAGAGGATTATTCATGGTTAGTCCATTCGTATATCCCGTGATAAGACTGATACAAGCATTTATAGGATACATAATTGCGTTGCCTTTAATTAGGGTGCTGTTAAGAATAACATCACTTAGCGAATTCCTGCATATAAAGCTACTAAAAGGGAAGATCTAGTAATGACAAACAATAGTAGTGAGTATGCCGTAATACTAGAAGGCGTAACCTACTACTATCCAGACTCCAAGGAACCTGCCATAGAAAACGTAAACCTAAAGGTGAAGAGAGGAGAATTCATAATAATCGCTGGTCCTTCAGGCGGTGGCAAGTCCACATTATGTAGGATTTTACTTGGACTAATACCGCATTATTATGGAGGAAGACTATATGGTAAGGTAGTTGTTGAAGGTGTAGATGTTGTAAGGTCTAGTATGAGAGAGCTAGTAGGAAAAGTGGGTATGGTATTCCAGATACCTGAGAATCAAATGGTTAATCTACTTGTTGAGGAAGAAATTGCGTTTGGTCCAGAAAACTTGCTTTTGACGCCAGATGAAATTAATAAGAGAACCTCATGGGCTCTAAATACGTTGAGGATAAATCATCTAAGACAAAGGCTAACGTATACTCTATCTGGAGGCGAAGCTCAGAAGGTCGCGCTTGCAAGTGTTTTAGCTTTAAAGCCACAGATATTAGTCTTAGACGAGCCATTAGCTAATTTAGACCCCCTTAGTGCAAGGGGGTTCCTGGAAATACTCTATAGTTTTTGGAGAGAAAATAATGTTACTGTAATACTCGTTGAACATAGATTAGCTGATGCCATTAAGTATGCTCAAAGGCTCATAGTACTTGATAAATCAATTATTGCTGAAGGCAGGCCGAGAAAACTTGTCGAAGAAGGAGTATTGGAGAAGCATGGCATAGAAATACCATCAATATCGAAGGCATCTAAGCTACTAGGAATAAACAAGGTGCCCTTAACTATAAGTGAAGCTCTTCCAGCATATAGTAAGCTTATAAAATACGATAACTGTAATCCTCACTTCAATATAGAAAGAGGGAATGATAAGTCAGATCCCATAATTATAGTGGAGGACTTGTGGTATACTTATCCTAGCGGAGAACACGCACTAAGAGGAGTAAATTTAAGAATACATAAGGGTGAGTTTATAGCAATAGTTGGAGCTAATGGAGCAGGTAAGACAACGTTAATAAAGCACTTTAATGGATTATTAAAGCCTACTAGGGGTAGGGTAATAGTTTTTGGAATGGATACTAGGAAGCATAGTATAGCTGAACTATCAAGATATATAGGTATAGTTTTTCAGAATCCTCTACATCAATTTTTTGAAGAAACTGTTGAGAAAGAAGTAATGTTTACTGTTAAGAACATGAAGGTTAAGAATGGAGAAGAAAAGGTAAAGGAGATATTGAAGGAACTTAAAATATATCATTTACGCTATAAATCACCACACGAAATATCGGCGGGAGAGCAAAGAAGACTTGCTATAGCCTCTATCCTAGTATATGAACCTGAAGTAATAGTATTGGATGAACCTACTGCAGGATTAGATTATAGGTTAAAACATGAATTACTAGACATCATAATTAACAAGATGCTGAGGAAAGGTAAAACAGTTATAATGGTATCTCATGACATGGAGTTTCTAGCTAATGCACCTATAGACAGAATAATCGTCATGGAGAAGGGCAGGGTAATTCTAAGCGGTCATCCCAGAGAAGTACTATATAGAGTCGACGAACTTAATCTCGCTAAATTAACGCAACCACAAATACCTGAATTAATCACATTATTGAGGGCGGATAAATGTCTAAGGCCGTTAAATATCAATGAACTGTTAGATATTCTTGCATCAAGGTGATATAGTGAGATTAGCTGTTATTGAAAGCATTAGAGATGCATTCTCCTATGAGAGGAAAAGCAATTTCGTATATGTACTAGATCCTAGGACTAAGATATTATATGTTGCCTGTATAATGGTGAGTATATTCCTAATAAACGACTGGGTTAGATTAATATTAGTACTATTGGCTCAGCTACCTTTAGCTATTATGGGTAGGTATTCTAGGAAGGTATTGAACCTACTTAGGGGGCTAAGTATATTCATTATCTTCCTTATATGCTTTAATATTGTGGTAACTTATATTTTTGAAGGATTTAGACTTGAACTATCTAGTTTAATAAATACCATACCAGCAATGATAATTAGGGTCATAGCAGCCTTAATGGCATTATCATTTCTTATCTCAACTACGAGTCCATGGGAACTACTGCAAGGATTAAGTAAGCTTCACATAAATTATACTTACTTGTATCCATTCATAATAGCGTATAGGTTCATACCGATAATGTTTAATGAAATGAAGAGCATATATGATGCACAAAGATCAAGAGGATTAGAACTAGAGAAAGGAAGTGTTATTCAGAAGGCTAGAAAGCTCATACCAATAATAATACCTACAATAGTATGTGCGTTGTTAAGAGCTAGAGACCTAGCTGAGGCCATGGAGGCTAGAGGTTTTGGCTATAGTAAGAGGAGGACGTTCTATAGACCGATAAGGTTTAAATTAATGGACTTAGCATTTATTATCATATACATAGTATTTTTAGTAATAGTAGTCGGTTTTTGGGATAAGATCATGTATTTAAGTAGTGTAGAGTAGAGGTGCCCTGTATTTGAGTTCAAGAATATTATATTTAGTAAAAGCTCCTGTACCAGCATCTATTGAGGAGGAGAAGAAGGGATTATATCCACCATTAGGTTTATTGTATCTCTCATCTATAGCTAAGACTCATGGATTTCAAGTTAAGGTATTCGACTTAGATGTAATGCCTACTAATAGGTTAATTGAGGAGTTTTCAAAGGATAATCCTCTTATTGCTGGTTTTACCACAGTAACTCCTAGCTATAATATGACTGTTAAGTTGATAAGGCTATTGAAGGAATTAAACCCTAATGTAATTATGATTGTTGGTGGTCCTCACGTAACTCTTGTCCCAGAGGATTTCAAGGGGATTGCTGATATAATTGTTGTTGGTGAGGGAGAAAATGCTCTTAGTAAGATACTCAATAATGTAGAACGGCTAAGAAACCGAGGCAATAAATCCATGTTAATAGAAGGAGGTATAGTAGATGATTTAGATTCACTACCTTTACCTGATAGAGATGTTATTGATTTAAGCATTTTTGGCGAAAACGCTGGCGCAATAATGACTAGTAGAGGTTGTCCATATAATTGCCTGTTCTGTGTAGTTAGGT
>CAYPZO010000012.1:6777-22333 GCA_964415135.1 uncultured Desulfurococcales archaeon
GCAATAATGACTAGTAGAGGTTGTCCATATAATTGCCTGTTCTGTGTAGTTAGGTTCATAATGGGTAGAAGGTTTAGGTCTCGTAGTCCTGACAATGTACTTAGGGAGTGGAGGTTACTTAAGTTTAAATATAAAGTTCCTAAAGTAAAGATCGTAGATGACGTCTTTACATTCGACAGAGATAGGGCTCTTAAGATAATTAATGAGGTTAAGGAGGAAGGCCTAGGACCTTGGAGTTTACCTAATGGTATAAGGATTGATAATGTTGACTTAAAGTTATTGGAGGCTATGGCTGAGAGCGAATGTACTACAATATGGTATGGTATAGAATCTGGTGATCAAAAGGTTGTAAATATTCTACGTAAGGGTATTAGGCTTGAACAAGCAGAGCGGGTTATAAGGTGGACAAAGAATGTAGGAATTAGGGTTGGATTATTCTTTATGGTTGGTGCTCCAGGTGAAACTCTTAATTCAGTGTATAAGACAATAGAGTTTATTGAAAGAGTTGAACCTGACTATGTACATTTTAGTATTGCTACACCCTACCCTAATACTGATTTTTGGCGTTGGGTTGAAGAGCATGGAAGGTTCCTGACACAAGATTATAGTCGCTTTGAGAGAGAGTTCATATTTGAAACACCTGAGTATCCCCTAAAGGACCGTTTAAAAGCAATTGAAATTATTGAGAAAGAGCTCGGAGGAAAATATATGATAGAATTTTAGCTTTATTCTCTAGTGAATTTATTACTTTCAAAAACTTAATCAACACTATAGGTATGCGGAGTAGGGGGTAGTATTGAATGATTATTGGTATTTTAACTCGAAATCCTCGTGGATGGGCTTCTTCTAGGTTAATAAAAGCTACAGAGGATTTAGGGCATAGACCTCATCCATTTAGGTTTAGGGATATGGTTTCATTTGTAGGTGGTGATAGGCTTGAAGTTTATGCTCGTGGAGTGAACTTAGTTGATGAAGTTAGCGCTATTATTGTTAGACCCATTGGTAGGTGTAGTCTTGAGCAAGCTATTTACCGAATGGACGTACTTTATGCATTACAAGATTATGGTGTTAAGATAGTTAATAATCCTTCAGCCATAGAGAAGTGTATTGATAAGTTTAGATCATTGTATATTCTTCACATGCACGGTATTCCTGTACCTAAAACTATTGTAGCAGAAAATGCTGGTCTAGCCTATAAGACATTACCGTTAATGAAGAGTAAGAGCATAGTAGTTAAACCTGTGTTTGGCTCTAGAGGTCATGGAAGTACTAGGATTAGGCTTAGAGATAGGGATGTACTTTGGGAGGTTTTACATGCACTTTCATTTACTAGACACGTACTTTATCTCCAGGAATACCTACCACATGGAGGTAGAGATATCAGGGCATTCGTTATTGGCGACGAAATTATAGCTGCTATGTATAGGTATGCTCCAGGTGCGTGGAAGACTAATATATCACAAGGAGCTATGCCTATAAAGATCAATAAACTTGATCCCGAGATTGAGGAAATAGTGTTGAAGTCTGCTAAGTTATTGGGATGCGAGATAGCTGGAGTTGATGTATTATTAATTGATGGTAAACCCTATGTACTTGAACTAAATAGTCAACCTGGATGGAGAGGTCTTCAAAGCGTAACTGAAAAGGATATAGCTAAGGAGATAGTTAAGTACGTCGTAAGCAAGGTTAAAAAATAGAATTGAATTTATGTTGGTCTCTAGGATAATGCTATAGAAGCCTTCAATATATCGACGTTTATTTTACCTGCCATGTATGTTTTACCTGTTCTTATATTATTGATTTTTACTATGGCTGGAGCAAATATCTTAGGGTCTATCTTGTATAGGAATTCTATTCCTACCTCCATAACCTTTTCTGCAAGAGATTTACCGTAATCTTTAGATGTTATACTTGGTGCTTTTTCTATGAATTCCTTCAGCTTCTCGTCATTTGGGTAGTCGACTATATAGAAGGTTTCTCCTCCATATAGTAGCATGTCATTGGTTCTACCGAGCATAACTAGTTGATCTGGATGTAGTGGTGCTATTGGTGCTACTCCATATCCATACTTTATAGTCTTTATATCGAATCCTATGGTATGTAGTTTATGGATCCCTGTTTCTACAATTCTTGCACTAACTTGTACTGAGCCTGCTAGGCTATTTGTTGGTGCAACAACTATGTATAGATCTGATGGCTTTACTCCTGTAGCTTCACTTACATATTTTACTACGTCTTCTGTTGGTAGTTTATCTGTTTCTAGTACGAGTACTGCTTCGGTTGCTTCTTCACTATAGCCTATTTCTTCATATAGTTTCTTGGGTTTCTTTGCTAAGGCTCTTGCAGGACCACTTCCCATGGCGAAGTATTTTCCTACCTTGATTCTCCATCCAGCGAATTGTGATGCCATACACGCTTCTATGGGGTAATCAGTGTAAACGACAACTGCGGGTAATACTAGGTATGCTACATGGAATCTGGATATGGATACTTCAGCTAATCCCCCCATACATATCTTTGAGAGCACTACTCCTGCTTCAAAGCCTCCAGGAACCTTAATTCCCATGTCAACTACTGTAGCTCCTCCAATAGTTTGGCTTGATATTCTTAGCTTCTCCTTTTCCTCAATAGCTTTCATAACAAGATCTACTGCTAGCTTATTTATAGAGATCAAGTTATTTCAACCTCCTCAACTAATTTCCTATAGGGTTCTAATAGAGTTTTATTCTCCTCATATGCTACAAAGAGCATTCCTCCTCCATTAACTAATGCGTCACCTATAAACAGCATGAATGGTTTCTTGAATACTCTTCCTTTAACTTTAGCTGCTCCTACTATTGAGTCAACGTAGAAGCTTGGTAGTATTCCATCTATTATTCCGTTAACTACTATTTTACCTCCAGTCATCCTAGCTCCTGTAAAGCTTCCGCAGTTACCTTGAACTAGTATGGAGCCTCCAATCATATATGCTCCTACAGAGTTACCAGCATTTCCTTCTATTATTATTGCTCCTTTTTTCATTCCAGCACCTATATTTGAGCCAGCATTACCGTGAATTACTATCATGCCGCCTTTCATTCCCCTACCTGGTTTTTCTCCTTGAAATTTAGCTCCTATGAAGTCTCCTGCATCTCCATGAACTTCTATGAGTCCATTCTTCATTTTTGCTCCAAGCCAACTACCAGCATTACCTTCAATTACTATGGTTCCATTAGCCATCTTGTAGCCTGTTAAGGGACCTACATCGCCTTTTACTATTATTTTACCTCCAGTCATTTTATATCCTAAGTACCTTATTTTACGTGTTCCTTCACCCATGATTACTAATTCAATGGCGTTAACGTCACTGGGTGCTGTTGCTGGTCCTTCTACATCAAATACCTCTTCAAGTACGGTTCTTCTACCTCCCTCATATATTCTCAAATTCCTTATATCGTTAATGGACTTTCCAGCAAAGTTGTCTGGCCTAATTGTCCTACAATCTAATGGTACTATCGGCCTTACCTTTAGTTTCAAATAGAATGTAGCTTTTTCCTGAGACATGTTATCTCACCTTAGCATTGTTTTAACCTTGATCTCCTTAGACTTCTTTAGCTCACTTACATCTATTATGTATCTATCTAGAGAAACTGAGTAATACTGCTTGAATTTCTCCTTAGCATACTTCTCTATGTCATTCCTTAGATCCTCAGGTATTTCAGGATTAACATAATACGTTCTTCCGTATACAGTCTTTATTATTTCTCCTTCCTTTACAATTATTTCTCCATCCTTTATTGTATAGTATGCTCTCCTAAATGCCCTTATTACCTTCTCGTAGTCTTTACTGATGTCGACTTTTGTTGGATCTAGGTCGTAAATTACTATATCTGCGTCAGCTCCTATACCTAAGTGTCCCTTCTCCTTCTCAATTCCTAGTAGTTTTGCTGGTGATGCTCTAGTTATTATTGCGATATCGTATAATGTTAGCTCCCTATCTATTGCTGGTAGTGCTGTTTTCTTTACTGCTCTTTGACTCATTCCCTTCATCATGTCCTCTCTTGCTTTCTTACTTACAAGCCATGATATTACTTTGGGGTATTCTGTGAATGGTCCTCCATTAGGATGGTCTGTCGTTAGGTATACTCTCCATAAGTTTTTGGCCAACAGCATAACTTCAAGGCCTATAGTCCATTGTATGGTGTTTACGTAGTTCTTCTTACGGTACCTATATGGTACTATTCCTGCAGCTCCCTCAGCTTCAACGTCTGCAAAGCACCATTTCCAGCGTGTTAAGTGATATAGTATGTATTCGAATGGAGCATCGCCTGTCATTGTTGTAGCGGGGGCTCCTGGAATTATTTGTCCCATGTCTAAGCTGACGTAAATGGTTTTGTTTAGTGTTTTAGCTATATCTTCTCCTCCGCTTTCAAGTGTTGTCCATGAATCTCCCTTATATCCTGTGAACTGTACGTGAGTTATGTGCATTGATACTTCTTCTCTCCTAGCGAAGTCTTTAGCTAAGTTCATGGTGTTAATCGTTATTATGTAGTTCCCCGGATGTCCAAGTTTATTGCAGTGCACGTGTATTGGGTGTGGTAGGTTTAGAGCTTGGGAAGCTTCACCTATAGCCTTTATTACATCTCTTGGCGTTATATTGTATCCTGGAACCTGTTCGTCTAGATCTAGTCCTTTCTTACCTAAAATCCATGCTACATCGGAGCATGGGTCTACTAGTTTAAGTGCATACCCTTTAGTAGTATAGAGCAACCATCCTAGGAATGCAGCTAATCTATCCTTATCTCCTTCTTGTATCAGATCTAGTACTATCCAGTATGAATCAACTATTATATATGTTAGCTTATCTATCATTGGAATAGCGTTGAGTTCTTCATGTGTATGTCTCGTCTTTAGTGGTGGGCTTGCTGGTTCAGCTACGAATGTGTAGCCCATTTCAGCGTATCCATAGCCTATCTTGAATACGTTTGGTACTGTTCTTCCTGTTTGTGCTCTCCTCTCAGGTAAGCGATGTGGTATGTTGGTTAGGTAGTGGTCTTCTGGTCTAATTAGTCTTCCAGTATTTACTTTGGGACCTGCTATGTGTGAGTGTATATCAATGCCCCCTGGCATTACTATTTTTCCTTTAGCATCAATTACTATTGCTTGTCTTGGATCTATTTCTGAGGGATCGACAATTTTACCATTCTTTACCCCAATATCCATTACGTCTCCTTTAACGTTATTTAGGGGATCATATACATATCCATTCTTTATTAGGATTTGGGACATATTATCCCCTTTAGCTTTTTAACTTTCTCTAAAAGCATGGATAGTATTTCCTTATCGCATAGAACTCCAGGCGGAGGATCAACTATTTTCTTCATCCTAATAGGTACGCCGTCCATTCTATAGGCTGTTCCTTCGCATTCTATACCTACTAATCCTGCTGGTATTATTACATCGGCTAATGTTGTTGCTAATGACCATTTAGCGTCAATGACTATTACTGGTATTTTAGCTAAGTGTTCAACTGCTTTTTGAGGTAGATGCGCAACGGGGTCGCTTGCAACTATTAGTGCTGCATCAACATCGCCGCTTACTAGTAAGTCTATGGTCGTTGTTACTCCTGGTATCATTCTTGGAAATCCTCTTGAATAATCTACTGCGTAGGGATATCCTGTAAGCCATAGTTTTACGTGATTTGCGCCGGTAACGTTGTAGTGCCCTCTCATTGGTATTACAGCAAACCTTGTCCATTCGTTAAGGTCGTGCGCTAGCTTTATTAGTTCTTGTAGATTTCTTTGCTTAGCTCCTGTCATTGTTAGGCCCATTCCTGCAAATATGACCCCGTATCTTGCAGTTCTCATTAGTTCAGCTAGCTCTAGAATTTTCTCTCTTGGGACTCCTGCAACTACTGGTGCTTCTATTTCTAGGTCTCTTACAGCCATTCTTAATGCCGTGATTAGTTCTAGGTCTTTACCTGGTTCTACTTGTATGAATATGTCAGCCATATTTGCAGTAGTTGTTTTACGTACGTCTATTACTACTACTTTTCTGTCCTTACGACCCTTAATGTATTTTCCTTCGGAGAGAACGAATCTTACAATGTGGTTTGGATGTGCATGTATTGGGTTACAGCCCCAGAATATTATTAGGTTGGCTAAGTGCTTGATTATACCTAGTGTAGCTCTTGCTGTTCCCACTTCTTGTGCTCCTAGTGCTGTTGGCCCATGGCATAGCGTTGAGGTATTGTCTATGACACCTCTAGTTACTTCGGCTAATTCTACTCCTAGCTCTATTGCTTCATTACATGTACTTGACCAACCGTAGAGTAGAGGGTACTTAGCATTGGCAAGTATTTCAGCGGCTTTATTAATAGCTGTTTCTAGGTCTACTTCCTTTAACTTGCCGAATTCGTCTCTTATCATAGGTTTTAGTATTCTATCCCTATGGTAGTTTAGGAATTTCGAGATGGAGATAGCGCATCCTCCAATATTTTTAACTATTCTTTCTCCTTTAAGCTCTATTGTAATGTGGTCACATAAGTCTCCACAGAATGGGCATGGAACGTTTTCCACTCTTCTCCTTGGACCGGGTTTTAATGGTCTTTGCTCTGGCTTATATTCAAAGTATTTTACTCCATAGCTCTTTAATATATCTTCCAGTTTCGTAACTTCTTCATCTGTAGGCTCTATGATTACGTTGATTCCTTTTAATCTAGGCATTCCTGTTCCATCAGTTATTGGTTCTACGAGTGCATTAGCCCAAGGACCCATAGGTATAAACGCTACTTTTGGGGGCACCTCATTACTTGGCTTTACTGGCAGTACCAATGCTCCATATTGGCTCTTTACCTTAACCTTATCCCTTATTTCAAGCCTCTTTATGTCTTCAGGGTTTAGCTCAATTACTGCTACTGCTTTATGATACCTCTCGCTAAACTTGCCCTCACTTTCCATCGATGTTCCTTGAGTTAGCGTTCTACCTGTTATTAGCTTAAACACATTATCCATGGTGTTTTATCCTCTAGGTTGAGGTTTCTCCATTAACTTCTCCTTATATAATAAGACTCCTTCAGGGTTATGTGGGGTCCTTACAAGTGTGTCATTGCATTTCTCTATTTCTCTAGCTTCTTCTGCTAGTTTTGCCGCTAATCTCATCATTTCATGTGCTGCTGCAACTATTGGTACGTATCTTTCCCTCTCCTTTACCTTAAAGCATCCTTCTGTTGTTAGGTCAGCTACTCTACGTGCTATTTCAAATGCTGCCATAGCCTTAGCTTTAGCATATGGATTCTTGAATTGACCTGCTCCTACTGCTTTCTCTTTATCTATTATTATTTTTGGTAGCTCTGGCTTCTCTCCCTTCTTGATACTCTCTATTATCTTGTCTATTTCAGTATAGATTATCTTGTAGACGCCAGTTATTGCGAGTACTTTTATTATGTCGCTATTGAATATTGCCATTTCTTCTGGGTCTAAGAATTCTCTACGAGCACCTAGCATTGAATCCGCTAATGCGAGTATGTATCCAAATCCTTTAGCTTCTAGGTCTTTTACTATTTTCTTTGTCGGCGCATCAGATATTATGAGTACGTTTTTACCCTTTTCTCTTAGCATTTCTCTAGCTTTTGTTGGTCCCGGCAGCGTCGCATTGGGGCTTACGACAATGTATAGGTCGCATTCCTCCTTGAGGGCCTTCTCTGCTAGTTCTTTTCCATATTCTTCTGCGAATAGTTTGGCTCCTACGCCGAATACTCTTACCTCAATATCCTTTCTATCAGCTCTTTCATCAAGTAAGTACTCTAGTAGTGGTGAACAACCTATACATCCCATTTTTAGAATACATATTTTTACAACTTTTCCGGAGGACATGATCTCAACCATTTAGAAATATGTTCACCACCTAGATGTAATCTGAATAATATTTCTCACCATTGAATTTAAACCTTTACCTCAACTTCTTTTGCCGCTTCGACGGCTTCCTTTAAGTATAGGTGGTAGGGTCCTAATTTACCTCCATAGTTTCCAGCATCGATTTTTACAACTCCAGGTACTTGGGTAGCAGCCTTGATTGCAACTCCCATTGCCATTAGGACGTCTTCTTCTCTTAACCCGTTGATTACTATTTCAAATACCGAATTTACCTCAGGTGGTAGTTTTGTATCCTTTACTATGTTCTTTAGCGTTGGGCAGTATAGGTGATTTGTTGTTGCGCGTAATTTTGGATATTTTAGTGAACCTACTTTTGATCCTGATCTAACAATGCCTCCGGGGAATGGTGTTATTACGCGTTTAGCGTACTTGTGTATTGCTTTTACTGCTTTTTCAGCTGCAGTTAATCCTGCTTCATGAGTTTTAGCTAATATTAGGATATTACCTCCTGCTACTCCCTTGACTATACCGAATGAGTCTTCAATTATGAATTCTCCCTCCATTACTGGAATTCTCCATACCTTTCTTCTACCAATAACGTCTTCTTTTTCAAATCCGTCACCGAATTTTGCTAATGCTCTGCCTATACTCATCTTCCTCTTAACTTTAGGTAATCCGTCAAAAGCTGCTGTTGTAGCACATGTTAGTACTGTTTGACCTATTCTCATTATTGTTGTTAGCTTTAAGCTTGCTGGATCACTATGATAGATTTGTATGGCAGCTCCTACGCGTTTATCTGGTGTAATTTTTGGTGATAGTAGTGTTTCTATTCCTGCTTCTCCTGGGCACGCTATTATTGATGTAGCGAATCCTGTAGCTTCACGTGCAGCAGTTAATGCCCATTTACGGTTCATAGCAGTTATTATTATTCTTGTAGCATACATTGGAAACGCTTCAGCGAATGTGTCTTCTATTAATACATTACCTATCTTCACGAAGAACACCTTCTTGTATAGAATATTTTTGGTTTATTTTAGCCTGTAGTATTAGTATATGTAGCCCACAAATATATATTTTGAATGCTAAGACGTTTGGAACATGCAACTATTTTAATGAGTTTACGTGTAGGGCTATAGAGAGGTGCCTGGTAAATGAACTTAGAGGTTCTTGAGGGATATATTGAGGTTAAAGGAAAATACCCCGTGTTGGTGACGGCACTACATGGTTTTGGCACTGATTTGTTTAAAGACCTTGTAGTAATTATCAGGAGAAATTCTAAAGCTTATGGAGGAGATCTTGACTTAAATTATTATTCAGCTGTAGATATGTATACTTGGGAAATAGCGTTTAAGGCTGCTATAGCTGAGAATACATGGGCTGTATTACCAACTATAAGTAAAGTAGATAAACCAGAAAATGTAAATCTACCAGACTATAACTTGAATAAGCCTTATGCGAAGCTTACGCCTCTATGGCGTAGGGTACGTGAATTAGTTGATGAAGAGAATATAAGGGTCATAATTGATTTACATGGAATGAAGAATATAAAGAAATGGCCAGATATATGTATTTCAACAGGTAATTTTACAACCACTTCAAGAGAATTAGTAAGTAGGGTAATGGAGTACTTGAGAAGTTTAGGGTTTAGAGTTAATGTGGATTACCCATTTTCTGGGGGCGCATTTATTAGATTCTTCGGTGATCCTCCAAGAATTGAAGCGTTTGCTCTTGAGTTAAAGCGTAATTTAAGGTATTTTGGCTCTAAAATACCAGCTGTAATTAGGGGTATAGTTAGGGTTGTTAAGGAGTACTTGGAAGAAGGTCCATTAAAGAACTAGGTGTGCTTATGAGGAAGATAGAGGTAATAGGCTTATATTACGATAAAGAGATTAAGAGGGGAGATGATATAGGAAGGATTATTATTGAAGTAGCTAAGAAGATGGGTATAGAAATTAGTGATGGAGATGTAATTGTAGTAACACATAAAGTTGTATCTAAAGCTGAGGGAAGAGTTGTTAACTTAAATAGAGTACGTCCATCAAAAAAGGCGTTAGAGATAGCTAAAATGGTAAATAAGGATCCTAGACTAGTTGAATCGATACTAAGGGAGGCTAAGGAGGTCTTGAAGATAGGCGATGGACATATAATTACCTTAACTAGGCATGGAATAGTTTGTGCTAATGCAGGTATAGATAGGTCTAATGCTGGTGGTGAGGGAAATGTTGTCTTATTACCTGAAAACCCTGATGAATCTGCAAAGAGGATTAGAAAGACCATAAAGGAGGTCTTGGGCGTTGATGTAGCGGTTATTATAACGGATACTTATGGAAGGCCATTTAGGATGGGTGTTGTTAATTTAGCTATTGGTTTTTCTGGAATAAATCCTTATAGAGATTATAGGAGTAAGCCCGATAGGAATGGATACTTAATGAGGACTACTAGGGTGGCGATAGTTGATGAAATAGCATCAGCAGCAGAGCTCGTTATAGGTCAAGGAGCAGAGAACACACCATTTGCTATAGTTAGAGGTGCAGATTACGAGAAATGCGAAGAATGCGGGTTCAACGATATATACATGCCCAAGGAGAAATGGCTATTTAAATAATTAATGTAAATTAAGGTAAAACTATGTCAATAACTAAACTCTCAATATTATTAAGTATAGGTCCTATACTAGAGGCAACTGCTTATCCTAAGCCGGGTAATGTTCATAGGTTAAGAGATTTTCCCGATACCCGTTTTGAGGATTTCATGGTATCAGGTTTGGTATTTGTTCCTTTCATGGCTAAATGTATAAGAAGAGGGATTAGGGGAAAGTACGGTAAAGTAGTAATTGGGGATATAGTTTATGGTATTGTTAGGAGTTCTATGGAAATTCATGGCGGAGGAAATACATGTTTAGGTACAGCAACGCTACTTTCACCAATTGCGCTGTCCATTGGGAACTATTTGAGGAAATCGAAAGATTTAAGAATGAATATTTCTATGGTGGTGGAAAAAGCTTCATTTCTAATAAAGGAATACTCAACAGTTTTCGATGCGATATACTTTTATAAAGCTATTAGGTTCATTAAGCCCTCATATCTTTCTCGCAAAGACAAAACGGAAGACCTTCCAAATGTATTTACAAGAGATTATGCAAAAAAGCTAATGAAGGACAATGTAAGATTATGGGATATATTGGTGGCTTCATCTAAATTTGACTTAATATGTAGTGAAGTAGTTAATGCGTATCCTATTACTTTAAAAGCTATGAAGTTCCTTAGAGAAAAGTTAAAGTGTGGTATTGACTGGAATTATGCAGTCATAGATACTTTCCTATATGTTCTCTCTAACGTCATGGATACTTTAGTTGTACGAAAACAAGGAGTAGAGGCGATGAAATACATATCTACGAAAGCCCATGAAATACTTGGACTAGGGGGCTCGAGTAATCCTAAAGGTTTTAAGTTGCTGAAAGAACTTGATAAAGAGTTAAGTACTAAGAAAATTAACCCCGGTGCTTCAGCTGACATAGTTGCTACAAGTATAAGCTTGTACGCCTTAACTAAAGGTGAGAAGATAATTAGGTAGAGACAGGGCATTAATTCTTTAATGAAACTCATGGTTATAATTAGGGTTAAATACTCTAATGACTACTCACTAAATAGGCTGATAGTTGTGTCAGAAATAGAGTTTAAGAACGTATCTAAAAGCATTGAGCTAGGGTTCTGCTCATTTTGCGGTGCTTGTCTCTCCGTTTGCCCCTTCAATAACCTAACCTACAGTCCTGATACCCCAAGTACACCAAAGGTGGGATCATCAACTCATTGTGATAAATGCAAGTTAACACTATGTATGCAAACGTGTCCTCAACTTAGAATACCGGAACAACTCTATGAACTAAATGAGAAAATCAAGCCTATTGCCATATATGTTGCTCGCTCAAAAGATAAAAGTATATTAGAGAGAGCTCAGGATGGAGGTGCTGTTACAAGCATATTAGTAGCTTGTCTAAGATCTAAGATTATTGATTCAGCTATAGTAGTTAAGAGAAACGATGAATGGAAGCCATTACCCATTTTAACAAGTAGTGAAGATGAAATTATAGAAGCATCAGGTACTAAGTACGTATACGCACCATCATTAATGAGGCTTAGAGAAGCTCTTACAAAGAAGGAGGTAAATTCAATAGCTGTGGTAGGTGTTCCATGTCAGATAAGAGCATTAGAGAAAATGAAGGAAATGAAGCTTAGACATGTGAATAAAGTTAAGTTAAGGATAGGGCTATTCTGTACACATAACTTTACGTGGGAATGTATTCAAAAGATATTTAATGAACTTGGCTTAAGTCCGAGTGATGTAGTTAGAATGGATATAAAAGCTAAGCTTATATTCACAACAAGGAATGGTAAATCTTATGAATATCCTTTAGATAAGGCTTCTCAAAATCTTAGACCAGCGTGTAAGCAGTGTCCTGAATTTATATCAATGTATGCTGATATAAATGTAGGTAGCATTGGTTCGCCAAAAGGTTGGAGTACAGTTATAGTCACGACAACTCAAGGCGAAAATGCTCTAAATGAAGCTATTAATCAAGGATTATTGGAAGTAAAGCCTATTGAAGAAAAGAAGCTCAAGTTACTAATGAAGTTCATCAAGAGAAAGGCGGAAGAAGCAAAAAAGTATCGCACAGAGTATGTTAATAAATATGGTAAGTTACTAACAGGACCATACATTAAGAAGTAATAAGCATTCAGAGGATGAACATTTGCTTCCCCTTAACGTTAATTCATTAAAACCAATTAAGTTTAAGAGTGGTTTAAAGCGATATAAACTATATAACGTTGAGATAGGAGGCTATGGAGAAAACCCCACACTTCTTATTGGCAGCTTATTTTACCATGGAGATAGAAAAGTAATGAATCATAATGAAGGAGTTTTTGATAAGAAAGCTACTAAAAATGAAATAGAATCGACTATGCAAGTATGTGGAGAGTATGGTATACCTTGCGCTATAGATGTTGTGGCAACTACAGGTAAAGCTATGGAGAAATATATACCATTCATTTCCGACGTATACGATGGATTAATATTTGTTGATGGGGTTTCGCCTGAAGCACGCATTAGAGGTTATGAGCTTGTAAGCGAATTAGGTTTACATGTTAAGGCTATAGCTAATGGCATATACCCCGGAATGCCAGACGAGGAATTAAATGCTATTAAAAATAATAGAATAGAAGCCGTAGTACTA
Source organism: uncultured Desulfurococcales archaeon (assembly GCA_964415135.1). Lineage (GTDB taxonomy): Archaea > Thermoproteota > Thermoprotei_A > Sulfolobales > WANQ01 > CAYXRT01. The sequence goes on from CAYPZO010000012.1 coordinate 19,864, forward strand.
TTAGCCTACGATCCTCGTAATCCTTCAACCTTCTTATCCTTGGCGGAGAAGCTCAAGGTAGTTAAAGAAGTATTGCTGCCTATGGCTCAGAAAGTAAATGCAGCAAAAATACTAATAGATTCAATAGTGCTTGATATAGCTACAATAACTATAGCAGCCTCATCAATAACGTACATTAAGAATGAACTTGGCTATCCAACAGGTTCAGGTCCTGCAAACGTATTAGGTGTAGTTACTACAAAGCTTTTTGGAAAGGAAGGTGTTTCAAGCATACATACAGCTATTTCAGTATACTTGAGAATTATGGGTGCAGATTTCATAATGTATGGCCCGCTACGTAGAGCAAAATATATTATTCCTGGATTAGCTATGATTGATGGATTACTGGGATATGTAGTTAGGCGTGAAGGAGTTAAGGTAAGTAAAGAACATCCATTATACAAAGTAGTCAAGAATGTACAGAGACTGTTCTTAAAATCAACTTAACGCGAATAAGAGTATTCACTTTAGCTTATTTCTTTACTATAATTCGTACAACTATTGCGGGATAATGTTTAACTCTACCTAGATCTCTCCATGTAACTTCATCATAGCTTCTCCTACCTAGCCTCCTTAATACCTCGATAATATTCCTACCAAGTCCATGTTCACGTTTTTCATCGACTATTTTAGATACTTTAAGTAGAGTTCTCAACCCTAACCAAGGACCTGTATACGCGACGGGTGTAGGATATTCGATGAAGTATTTCTTGAACTTTCTACCTATAAAGTATGCTATTACACCTAAGTCTACTATTCCCTTAATTCTAGTTGGTCTTGTTGCAAATGCTATATTCCTATACCCTTTTGGCTGAAAACACTTATCACTATCAATGACAAGTATATTAATAGACATAGAAGATAATAATTCAAGCTGTTCCTTTAGCTCATTAACTATCTTGTCAATATTTTGCATAGGTAATGAAACATAAGTATATGGAAGATTAGTAGTGTCGATTCCAGCTTCAGATAAAGGTTTTAAGAAATGTTTAAGCCCACCTATCTTTATGGAAAGCTTTTTATGTGAAGCAAGAACATTAAGTGAAGTACTGGTTAGTATGCTCAGGGTGTCTTCTAAAAACATATAATGCATAACCTTAGCCCAAAAAATCTTAGAAACAATATAGGTCATGAACTTAGTGATAAGGTCTGGATGGATAAGTTTCTCATCGTATATTGAACCATAAGCTATGCTTAAAGCTTTATCTGAAAGTGCAATTATATCTCCTGGCCTTAAGTTACCCTTATATGTTCTCCATATTTCTTTCACTACATTAGCTCCAGGATACCAATATCTCATGGGTTTTTTAATTACCTTGAATATTACTCGTCTGCCTCGCCTTTGCATGGCAACATACAGGTGTAAAGTTAGTTAAGGAAAGTTACTAAAATTTTATCACAAGGACGAAGTAATGTAGTTAAATACATGACATAATAACATGTTAATGTACCTTCCTTAACGCTATTGGTATTTTCTCGTAAAATTCGGTAAGTCTATGTAGAGACCATAATTCGACATATTCGTTAGGTCCATGAATATTGTCTCCTATTGGCCCAATATCTATACATTCAATACCTAGCGGTGAGAAGTACCTTGAATCACTTGCTCCAAGAAGTTCTATAGTCTTGGGTTTGAGTCCTAATTCCTTTAATATGGTTAATGCTGATTTTACTAATTTAGATTCTCTAGGTGTATAAAGGTATCCTGTACCACCTTTAATATCAAGATAAGCCTTTAACTCCATATTCTCCAGTACATGCTTTAAGGCGTCTTCAATGTGCTTAATATTAGTGGTCATAGCTCTAATATCTATCCTCAAAACGTGTTTGCCATTATCGTATAAGTAGTAGTTGGGGGTTATAGTTACACCATATTCGCTAAATAATTCTGTTTTAATTGGGCATCTGGCAATAGGTATTAGTGATTCGAGTAATTTAGTTAATGCTATATCAACTTCTAGTTCATCACCATTAGGGTCCTCTTCTACAAATTCAACTTTAACCCATGATGGAAGTACATTTGTTTTTATGAAGGCCCCCTTAATACTTGAAACATAGAGGTTATTTGCTCTTTGATAATACGATGCTTCAAGTAAGGGATGAGTATCAACACCGGGTATGAAGTATGCTGCATGTCTTGTCTCTACAACTGGAGTTCTAATCTTAAACTTCTTAACTATTTTCCTTCCCTTCACTCTTACCTTACTCTCCTTAACTCTCAAATCTACTCTAAAGATACATCTTCTTCTAATTACAACATTAAGTCCTTGGCCATCACCATTAATTACGTAGTCGGGCTTTAGTCCTTCCTTAAGTAGTTTATCTCTAAGGACTCCTGCTCCATCGGCTCCTCCCACTTCTTCATCGCCGGTAAAGGCGTAGATTAAGGTAAAGTCCTTGACTTTGTCTTTAAGTTTAGATAAAGCTACGA
>CAYPZO010000012.1:22433-23885 GCA_964415135.1 uncultured Desulfurococcales archaeon
GTATCATAATGAGCCATAAACATTATTATTGGTCTCCCCTTGCCTATAACACCATATACTGTATAGTATCCATTACTTTCAATTATATCTGCAGGTAAGCCATTACTAACTAGGTGGTCTCTTATGTACTTAGCACAATCTATGCCTGGTTTTATACCCTTAATAGGATCATTAACGCTTTCTATTTCAATTAGTTGACTTAGCAATTCTACTACATTCATTTAAACCCTGGTAATACTAGTGAATGATCACGTTATTTAAATATTCGATCATCAAGACAGCTTCATGGACTTTATGTATGGATTGTACCGCATTTCATAGCCTATGGTTGATGCAGGTCCATGACCGGGATATACTTTAACATCCTTAGGTAATGATAGAATCTTCCTTAAACTACTATACATTTTGGTTATCGATCCTCCTGGTAAATCTGTTCTTCCAATAGCTTTATGGAACAATGTATCTCCAGTAAATATCCATTTCATTTCTCTTGAATAATAGCACACTGAACCTGGCGTATGCCCTGGAGTATGGAGCGGTTTTATTGCTAATTCCCCTATCTTTATGTCTTCTTCACTAGTCAATACTAGATCTATGTCCATTGTTTTCCATCGTACCCCAAATATCCTTGAAGTGCTTTCGGCGAGCTCTATTAACTCTAGGTCTCTTGAATGCATTACTATTTTCGCTCCCGTAACTTCTCTTATGAACTGTGCATCTGATATATGATCGAAGTGTGCATGGGTTAGTAATATATAGGTCAACCTCTGACCATAACGGTCAATGTAATATATTACTTTTTCAAATGATCCTGGCCCTGCATCTATCAATATTATTCTTGGTTCTTGTAGTTCAATTAAGTATACATTCGTTCTTAGCGGTCCTACAACAAATTTTGTTAATTTTAATTCGTACAAAAATTTCACTCCAAGACTACTTAGTGTTATTGAAGGTAAAATAAGTTTAATTTAACGTCCTTTATTATTTGATCTTCTCTACCCTAAAGTAGCAATAGGGGTCTCCTTTAGCTATGCATTTTTCTTCTATACATACTGCTCTTTCCTTTGCTACAGCTGATACTACACCTGCAATACATCCTCTAGTAATGTGACATACTGGTCTATCTGATTTTCCATAAAGTTCTAAGTATGCCTTAGCTTCCCATGAATCATATCCCTTAAACGCTGCCGTTCGTGTAAGGGGATTATACCCTACTAGTTCGAACTTTATCCATCCAGATGCTTTAGCTAGATCCATGAAGTATTCTATTAAGTTCTTTAGCAATTGAGGCTTCTTTATTAATGTTGTTAAATCTATTTCCCTAAGCCCATAGAGTTCTAAGTGAGTTGAAGCTACTGCATATCCGTAGTGAAAGCCTAGGTAGTAGAGGACGGCATCTATTGCTGCTCCCATGAAGGCTCTAACATTATGTACTGCTTTCATGAACTCTAT
>CAYPZO010000013.1:0-23878 GCA_964415135.1 uncultured Desulfurococcales archaeon
CATGCCGTTAAAATAGCTCTCGTTATATCAGTACCTCCTCCCCCCTTAACCTTAGCAAGGTATTCTATTAATTTTAAGGCTTCCGATGACTTGGGTCTCTTAGTAACCTTAATTAATGGATAGGGCAAGCTATCAAAGAATCTAAGGTAAAATGACCTACATTCCTTTAAGGCCCTAATGTATAGTGCTAATGACACAGCCTTAGCCCATAAGATCTTCTCTCCCTCCATACTACCACTCTTATCAAGTACTACGTAGATAGGCCCCCATTTCTCCGGTAAGACTTTCTCGTAAAGCAATAGCTTATTCTCCGCAAGTTTTAATTTAAATAATGGATCTGGAGCTGCTATCTCTGTTGGTACAATTCTTTCTATGTCGCCACCAATCTCATAACCAGTTAATTCACCTTTTGGATGTCTTACTACCCTTCTCCGAGCTCTAATAGAGTGCTTAGGTATATTCCCTATAATATCTAAGATTATCCTCACATCAAGACTTCTGGCAAGCTTCAGCACCTCATGTACCCTATCCTCAAATGAAAGCTCACTACCCGCCCCCGCCATTAAGCCTGATGCTAAATGCTTTATCTTCTTTGCAGTTTTAGCGTCTTCTACAGCTCTCTTTAAAGCTTCATTGCTTAACTCTTCAATAAGTTTTTGTACTTCAGGTCTCTGACTTAAGTTACCTCCTTTATCTTGCATTCCCTTCATTAACTCATTATGTAGCTGCTGTTCATTGCTTGAACGCTGATTATCCATTAACTGTTCTAACATTAGTAAGAGATTCTCCAAATAACTAATAGCCATAATCATACTAGTACAAGAATCCGCTATAGTTAACGATTTATGTTTCTCAAGCTCCCTGCTGTATATAATGGATTTTATGAGGGCATAGTGCATTTTTAAGTCATTATCTACTTCACTTGGGGAAATAATTATAGGATAAGGCAGATACATTGTATAAAATGCATCTATAGCTAAGCCATATGATATAGAGGGATCTTTTCCTAATATCTTCCTTAAAGAAGAAATTATTTTCTCTCCTCTAAATCTAACTATAGAATCATCATACTTAATGCCCTTTAAAACCCCCCTTATCTTCTCTTGAAGTCCTCCTTCACTTGACATTATTATTGACCTCAAAATCCTAGTTTCCTAGCTATTAAATCCAGTGTTCTATCAAGCTTCCTCAATACTTCTTCAGCCAATCTCTTCACTTCGTTATTTGTTGTTTCATTCATCATTGCTATTACTCTATCTTTAGTAATATTCAAGTTCCTTAGTAACTCTACAAGCCTAGGATCATAATCATTAGCTTCTTCCGCAAATCTCGATATTTCATCAACATTAATGTATATATCATTTAATTCCCTAATGTACTTAGCAGGAGTCTTAAGCTCTTCAGCTAATATAGCTGAAACCCTATCAAAATCATCTAAATCCCTAGGAATGACATATTTAAGTACTATTAAATCTTCTTCATAAGCTACATCCCTTCCACTCAATACGGCATGTGCAGCTATAACCTTTAATGCCTTACCCTTTCTTCTATCGGTTACATGTAGTCCTTTTTCTTCAAATATTGCGTATAATCTTAGTAACTTGGATTTTATAGGTTTAAGATTAACATTCAATACAATTTCGTATAATTTCTTAAGATCAGTCATTGACATAATGGGTTTTGGTGTGGGTATCTTATATGTCTCTATTTTCCATGAAGCATCCAGTAAATCCTCCCATCTATTTTCTTCAACAGGCTTAATGTAGTGTCTGAGTAGTAATCTGTCGTAAAGAGCTTCTAATTCGGGTTCATCGGGGATGCGGTTACTTGCACTAATTAGAGTCCATAAGGGGACAGGGATTTCAGTATATCCATCATATAGTATTCTCTCATTAAGTATGCTAAGCAATGCATTAAGAATAGCCGAGTTAGCATTAAATATCTCATCTAAGAACACTATCTCTGCTTCAGGAAGCTTACCCCTAGTAATCCTCCTATAAACTCCCTCCTTCAATGCATTAATATCGAGAGGACCAAAAAGCTCTGCAGGCTCAGTATACTTGGTTAACAAGTACTTAAAGAACCTAGCATTAATTAACTCTGCAGCCCTCCTAGCAAGTGCTGATTTAGCTGTACCAGGCTCACCTATAAGTAAGACATGCTCTCTAGACAATAATGCAAGAGTTATAACCTTAGCCTCCTCCTCTCTACTAACAAATGGATAAGACAACTCACTTAGGAACTTCTTAGGTAATTCTAGGTCGACATTAGTATACTTCATTACATTCTATCCTCCACTCATATAAGTAATCTAAAACAGCACTCAAAAATCTAGCACGTTACATGAATAACCGCAACAACCTTCCTATTACTACTAAATAATTCATTTAATTTACTAAGCATTTCAGGCGTTTTTCCTACCATCAATTCAACACCCTTATCCCTCAATAACCTTAAAGCGTCATCCATTAATGGAAGATCACCATATTGACCTGTAGCTATTACAACAACCTCAGGGTTAAATCTCAAGATGAATTCAGCTTCCTTTCTCGAGAATGGTGTATGACCATAAAGTCTCCTATATTCCTTGGACAACTCCTTTCTCCTCCTCATAATAGTCCCATCACTAATAACTATCACGTCATGATCATATCTTCTTCCATTTATAATTACATAGCCAAAATCAGTTTTCTCAAACAATATATTAGCCTTAGACATATCATCTACACCCATCTAACTAAATATATGAGGCTATTAGCAATAATAATTTTAGGATATCTTACAGTAAATCTAAATAATAGATGAAGAACCCGGTTTTATCTGAAGAAGAAAGATGATGTAGAGTTGCTCAACAGATCGATTGCTCGAGTGATGACCATATCGGCTACTGAAAATATGATGAATATCACCCTCTCTGACACCTAAGCTCAATACTCCTCTTTAAATCATAAAGCATAATACCTAAACCAATACCCAGTAACGTTATCCCAATAATCTCCAATATTACCCACCTAAGGAAGTCTATCTTAAGTGTATTATAATAATAGTTCCACTCAAGTAACACCTGACTAGCTATAACTGAAGCTATATGATGAGAAATGAGCGCTATAATGGAACCTACGATGAATATAAATACACCAAGAGTTAAACGAGACATATGGTCTCCCTCAATTAATCATATTACACGCTTACCCGGTTTAACTATTCCTCGCGTAACCTCCCCTTTAAGAGCAACAAGTAATCTTCGATTAAACTCTTCATACTCAATAGGACAACCCCTTAACACGGCTCCATTATGTAACTCAAATACTGGAGTTACAACCTCGCCAACAAGTTCCTTAATTCTATTCTTATACTTAGGGAATTCTATAGATAAGGCTAAAGCTTCAATACCAGCTGTGTCGATTACATAGATAAATAACCTCCTACATGCAGGACATCGAGGACCATAATATATCTTCATTTTAACTGGGTAAGGAAATTTCTTTTTAGGCTTACAATTAGTTATTGCCGCATAAACTATAATTTCTAAGGGAACTGTTCCTTCAAAAACTATATTACATAACCTCTTTCTCTCGACACTCATATAGTATCACACTTACCATTACTTCTATTACTTTAATGTACCAGACAATAGAATACATTAAAAGAAGCATATAAACTATAATAACCCATTGAATGAAAACTAAACACTAGGAAGCAAATACTCAGGCTTAGAGTGAAATGAAAATAGGAGTTCAGAGAATACTTAGAAGAATAGAAAATGTATTAGCTGAGGCATGTAGTTCACCAAGCATTAAAAGCGTTATAATAATTGGTTCGGCTTCAAGACCAGAAGACTATGTAGAAGGACTAAGCGATATAGGCATAATATTGTTTACTACTCAGGAAGAGAAAAACAAGGCAAAACACATTTGGTGGAAGCTAATTTCAATACCAAATATAACAGCAACAATAATGACGGAGGACATACTAGCTGAAATATGTAGAAATGGCGACCCATTATGCTTCCTTATAGTAAAGGACTCAATAACTATATGCGGTGAAGATGAATTAGATAAAATACTTAAAAACGTTAAACTAAGAGTTACAGAAAATACCCTACAATTATTAAAACAAAAATCCATAGCCTCACTAGGCCTCGCCTTAACCTCATTCTTTACAAACGATAACCTAATGGCATTAAACCACTCATACCATGCACTGAGATCCGCTATTAGGTTTAAAGCCTTAGAAAAAGGCTACGGAATGCCCATAAGTGATAAACAAGTAATTGAAATATGTACTATACTTGGGTTAAGAGACATATGCTGGACATACCAAGCACTAATCGAATATAGAAAACAGAAAACCAAGTTAAAAATATGGCAATTAGATATAATATGCAAAGCCATAGAATATTTACTACGCGAAAAAATACCCTCAGCTAGTAGCGTATATGTAAAAATTAGAAATCTTGGAACACCAATAGGTATAATAAGATATGAGGATAAAGCATGGAAAATAGAGCTAATAAAAAATGGGAAGAGATTATCAATAAAAGTATCATAGACAGAATACCAAGCAGTAAAGGAATCTACGCATTAGTATTCGAACTAACAAATAACATGAAATTAAGTACGAGGACATTAAGTAATAAAACCTTAACAAAAGGCATATATGTCTACATAGGTAGTGCAAGAGGACCCGGAGGACTAAGAGCTAGAATTAGAAGACATCTAGCTAAGACAAAGAAACTAAAATGGCACATAGACTACATAACCTCAACTAATCATTTTAAAGCAAGAGCAATAGTTTATGCGCTAACAAACCAAGATCTGGAACACATCATAGCCTCTATCCTAGAAAAACAATTGGCAATACCTGTACAGAGATTCGGGTCAACAGATAAACCAAGCAGGTCCCATTTATTTAAATGTAATAATCTAACTGAATGTATTAATACCGCATTTAACGCTCTTGAACTATTAAATTTAAGTGCAAAAGTAATTAGAATAACGTGAAGAGGGATAATAGAGGTTGAGTCAAGAGATCAGGTTAAGAACACTATCTCCTCCTAATGAAGTCGTAGACAAGGTACTATCAGCACTTAGAATCAAGCCCAATAAAGCGTTAATACACATAGATAAAGCTCTGAACAGAATAGCTGCTGAGAATGTATATGCTAAAATCGACATTCCTCCACATAATAGAGCTGTCATCGACGGTTATGCCACATTATATTCAAGTATTGAAGGCTCCATACAAACAAATCCCTCAAGGTTAACAATTGTAGGAAAAATAGAAATTAATGAACTGCCACCTAGCAACTACCTAATAAAACCAGGCGAAGCGATCGAAGTAGCAACAGGTTCTCCCTTACCAGCAAATATTGATGTAGTTATACCCTACGAGTACACGCAGAGAATAAGTAACCAGGTCTTAGTATTTAAGGAATTCCCACCAAAATATGGTATTTCATATAAGGGGGAAGATATTAGGAAAGGAGAAATAATTGTAAGTGAAGGAGAAATAATAAAACCGTGGCATATAGCCCTAATGGCATCACAAGGAATAAACAAAGTTAAGGTATTCAATAAACTAAGATCAGTAGTACTGTCAATAGGTTCTGAACTCATAGAACCAGGAGAGAAATTAAGAACAGGTTTCATATATGACTCAACACGATACCTCGTAAAGAACTACTTAAGGACTCTTGGACTAGAAGTTAAAGATCTAGGGATAATAGGCGATGATCCCGAAGAAATAAGAAGACATATAGTAGAAGCTATGGACGATTATGACATTGTGTTTACCATAGGTGGAACAAGTGTAGGTGAAAAAGACTATACAGTTAGAGTACTAGAAAATTTAAATCCGACAATATTAATCCATGGATTTGCATTAAAGCCTGGAAGACCTGGAGCAATAGCTGTATTTAATAAAATCAAACTAGTAATGGCTTTAAGTGGATTCCCCGTTGCAGCGCTAGCAGAACTTGAAGCTATATTCAAACCCATATATGCTAAAATTATGAAGATAAAGGGCACATTAAACCCTATCATAAAAGCTAAATTAGCTAAGAGAATACCCTCAGAGCCTGGAATAATGGAAATATATAGAGTTAGAGTATGCCTTGAAGACAATGAATATAAAGTCTATCCCTTAAAATTAACTGGAAGCGGTATACTATCAACACTAATCAAAGCTAATGGATTACTCATTATACCACCAGACATAACAGGATATGATAAAGGTGATATTGTAGAAGTAGAACTTATAGGTGATATAAGTGAATGCAAAATGTAAGGAGAACACATTGAAACATAAAAGATGGCTATCACTAATAGTCCTAATGCTGTTACTCATATCGATAACTTCAAGTATTCTCAACTACGCTGATTTAAGCCAAATAAATGTTAGTAAATCAATTGAGGTATACAGAGTAGTAGAGACAACTATTGTCGAAAATAAAGGGTCAAAAAATATAAGCCTAGTAGACGCATTAGGAGCTACCATAACCTATCCTCAAGATGATGTTTATCAAAAACTTCTCTCATACAAGGTGTACTTAAATGGCCAAGAACTTAAGGTTAAAATACATGAAGAATTTAATGGCTTCATTAAAACAGCTGAATTAAGCGATGACATAATACTTACACCTTATGCTTCTGCAAACATTACAATAGTATACGATATGACAGTAATTACTAATAGGACTACACCAAGAAATGTATTGGGACCTAGTATTCCCTCACAGCCTATTAAGAGATACGAAGAGTTTACAAGAGCAACAAGCTTATGGAACTACACTAATCCCTTAATAATTTTGCTCACAGATTATCTTAAATCTAAGAGCAAAAATCAAATAGAATACATGATCAAATCAATAGAATGGATTAGTAACAAAATAGTATACGAAACCAGAATACCTCCACGACACCCTACAGAGCTTTTAATAGAATTTAGAGGGGATTGTGATGATCAAGCAAATTTACTCATAACACTACTTAGATGCGCTAATATACCAGCCATAACAGAACAAGGACTAGTTGTCATTAAAGGAGCATCATTTAAAGGCGAAGCTGCAAATGGATACCTTAAATATGATTTAAGAAATGCAGGACCACATGGATGGGTAAAAGCGCAAATGCCTGATGGAACATGGATAGCAATCGACTTAACCTTCGCATACGGATCTAGGAACCCGTTAGACAAGATCCTATTAGCTGCATACTATACATTCCCAGTAATAGTAACGAATAGAATATACAAGGAGGATTACGTAACAGAAGGAACGACAATGTTAAAAGACATTGAGGAAAACAAAGTAATGATAACATACATAGTAAACGTAGTACCACTAAAACAATAATATCTCAAAATATCCCTAGAGGTGAAGAGACTATGAAAAATAAACCAGAATTATCCATAATAATACCAACATATAATGAAAGACAAAACCTCCCAATACTCATCGAAAAAATAAACAACAGCATTAACAATTCAATAAAATACGAAATAGTAGTAGTAGATGATAATAGTCCTGATAAAACATGGGAAGTAGCTTTAGAATATTCCAAGAAAGGATATCCCGTTAAACTAATTTTAAGGCCTAGAAAAATGGGTTTAAGTTCAGCTATAATTGAGGGATTTCATAAATCTAGTGGAGAATACATAGTAGTAATAGATGCTGACTTACAACATCCACCAGAGGTTATACCCATACTGTATAATGAGGCTAAGAAGCATGGAGCAGACATAGTAATAGCTTCAAGATACATAAAAGGAGGAGGCGTAGAAGGATGGAGCTTAATTAGGAAAATAATTTCAAAAGGAGCATCACTATTAGCTAAGATAGCTTTACCACAAGTGAGGAAAATATCGGATCCCATGTCTGGATTCTTCCTAGTCAAAAGAGATGTTATTGAAGGATTAGAGCTTAAACCCAAGAGCTGGAAAGTACTGTTAGAAATCCTAGTAAAGGGAAAGTATAGTAAGGTAATTGAAGTACCTTACATATTCAGATCTAGGATTCACGGTGAAAGTAAATTAAGATTAAAAGACATGATAAGCTATTTCAAACATGTCTTAGAGCTATCAGAGTATCGTATAATAAAATTCGCCATTGTAGGAGCTTCAGGCGTAGGTGTAAATTTAGGCGTTCTATACCTATGCAAGGAACTCCTAATGATACCACTCACAATAGCTTTAATCATAGCATTCGAAGTCTCTCTTACATCCAACTACATATTAAATGACCTATGGACATTTAGAGGAAAGAGACCAAAAGGAATACGCAACTGGCTAAAATACTGGATTAAATACCACTATGCAGCATTAGCTGGATTAGTCGCCTATTATTCCATCACACTAATATTAACGCATCTAGGTATCTATTACATACTTGCTGCACTAATAGGAATATTAACTGGATTTATATTCAATTTCATACTAGCACAACACACTATATGGAGATAAAGCATCACATTATGATATGGGCTCAAATACTAATCCTAGCTTTCTAGCATAACTATATGCTTCCTCCATTTCCTCTCTCGTCGGCCTTCTAGCTATATCAGGCCATTTATCAGGATACCTTAATACAAGGAATTCAGGCCTATATTGCTCCATGATATTTACTAACGCTTTTGGCATATTATCTGCTATCCACTTCAATATAGGCTTTGTACAGCACTCTAAATGATTAGGCATTACTAGGTGCCTAATTATAACGTCATCACCCCATTCCGCTATCAACTTATGATTCCTAGAAACAACTTCCCAATACCTAGGAGCACTTGATAACCTTAATGCACATTCATTATTACCATACTTAAAGTCAGGAAGCCAAATATCAATTACTTCTCTTAAAAGGTACATAGCTTCTTCGGTAAGATACATGTTACTATTCCATAGCTGAGGAACATTAACATCTAAGTATATCAGAGACTCTAAAATTGTATGAATATTTGGTGTAGGATCACCACCTACATGATTAATGTTCCTAGCACCAGTCTTCCTTAACTCTTTCTGCATAAGCGCTAGCTTACGAGGAGAAACCTCAACACCACCTAACGGATCCTCCTGACTAATATCATGGTTTTGACAATTATGTATTAAGATACCATTACCTGCAAAGAACACATGCTCTTTTAAATCACCCTTTCCCTCCAACACAATGTCATAAACTCTTCTCTGCTCTTTAATTATATTTATTTGCTTGACCCTATCTCCTTTAATTTCGCTCTTTATCTTCTTGAACGCGTTAAGAGCTTGTATAAGTTTACTGCGTCTGTCATTATCAATGAATGTTGCTATATTTAAGAGCCTTAATATATTATTATAGCCATTAACTTCAATCCAATATTGTCTATGTTTACTAGTATGTCCTGTTGGTAATTTATATTTTGATGATGGCTTTACTTCTCTGATGCGATATTGTATATGGTTAAGGCCAAGTATGTATGATAACTGATACATTATTTTCTCCGAGGTTGTTATAAAACGTATGCTTATGCTCTTCTTCTTACCTATATCTAGAGCACCATCACCCGTTAAATACGCTGATAAGAACTCTCTTAGTAGGTTCTTGGGCACGTTAAATATTATCCATGGAAATAATTTATGTGGCGCTCCTTTCTCTATCCCTAATATGTATCTAAATAATATGTAGATAAGCTTGCTAGATATTACAATTTGAGGAGTTTTTCCCTTATACTTATAAATCATTTTTATACCTTTGAAGTTGCCGAATACCTTATTGATGCAATTAAATATATCCTTCTGGATCACTTCATTTGATGTTGTAAAAACTATACCATGTTCTCTAAGGTAATTTCCTTCAGCAACGAAATATCCAAGTAATCTCATAAATTCTGGTGTAATGCTAAGTAATGCTGGGAGATAGTGTTTGACACCTTTTCTCATAGATAACTTGAAATAAGCTATTTGGTCTCTGAACGCCGTGTAATTCTTATAAAGTTTTATGAATATTTCGAAGGGCATTGAGTCCATATATATCCAGGAATACTTGAAATCTAAACCTATTTTGTCAAAGAGATCTCTATATCTAGCTCTGTACTTGTTCTTTAGTTGTCTCAATACCCTCGCAATATTCTTAACTCTAATCTTACTCTTTACTTTTGATGGAACTCTTTTATCTATTTCTTCTATCAAGTTAATGTATGTAACATTATTATTGATAACCTTAACTTCATCGTAAGGTAAAGTTACAAGTTCTTCTCCCTTATGGAGATCTTTTACCATCCTTTCGATAAGTTTATTACCATTCTTAACTATGATAACATGTTCCGGTGTTAACTTTATCTTCTTTCCTCTATTTGTAACTATCTCATATACTTCATTACTTGTTCTTTCAACAAAGTCTATTACCTTACGCCAACCCTTCAATGTGAGTAGCTCTATTTGTTCACCTTGCTTAAATTTCCTTACTACATCCCCTACTTTCTCGACAACTACGATATTCCTCTCGGGGAACTTAACTAATAGATATTCATCTTCATCAATACAAAAAACGCATCTAAAATTACAACTTCCATAAAATATTGTCCCACTAGGTACTAATGGCGCCTCTTCCCCTAAGTGATGAAACCATGAATGAACATAAGTTCTATAGTCTAATCTACAAAAACCTCTCTCACCCTTTAATCTATTTACACCACATCTCCTCTCACAGAAATGACAATGTTGAAGCATCCTTTTAGCTAATTCGACCTTAACGTGGAGGAAGGTGGGAGCCATTGCTGGCTCTACTTCTTCGTGTTTACCTTTCCTGATACGTGAATATATGGAGTCAAAGGTCTTTGAAAGCTCTTTATGGAGATTCCATAATCCATCCTCATCCAGTTTTTCAGGGTCTTCAGGTGATTCAATTGATTTAGCAATCATAAACTTAGCTGGAGCCTCATCTCTCATAACCCTATAATACCAATCTAGCCTCTTCCTTACCTCAGGATCCTCCCATACAGCTATCGAGTCAGGTCTAATGAATCTCCAAGACCATATCATTAAATATGTACACCTCCTTCCTAGAATTTCAATGCGTCTGAATACGAATAAACTTAATGTACTATCAACATACTTAATAGCCCGGTAGTAGGCGGTGAGCAGGGCATTATTCAAAAGGTTAACAGACGTAAATGAAGCATTACGATTAGTACTAAGTAAGTGCAAATTAACTATCGACATAGAAGAAAAAGCGTTGATTGAAGCTTATGGAAGATATCTTGCAGAGAACATTTACGCACCAATAAACTTACCCCCTTATCCTAGGTCAACAGTTGATGGTTATGCTGTTAGGTCAAGAGATACATGGGAGGCTAGTTTCGAAAACCCAGTAAAACTGAAAATTAAAGGGTTAGTGAATATAGGTGAATACCCTAAAGATTTAAGAGTAAATGAACGCGAAGCTGTTAAGGTTATGACAGGTTCCGTTATACCAGTAGGTGCAGATGCAGTAGTACCAGTAGAGCATACTGAAGAGTATGGCAATATAGTTGAAGTATATAAATCCGTTACCCCAGGAACCAATATAGCATGGCCTGGCAGTGATGTCTATAGGGGTACACTTATTGCGAGAAAAGGCGAAAGGATAACTCCTTACTTAATAGCAGTTTTAGCAGGATTAGGAATCAATAAGGTAAAAGTGCATAGAAGATTGAATATAGGTATTATATCTACAGGTATTGAGCTAGAAAAACCTGGACATAAGCTAACAAAAGGAAAAGTATATGATGTAAACTCTTATCTATTAGCATCCCTGGCTCTAAGAGATGGATTTACTCCCAAAACTTATGGAATAATACCAGATGACGAACAATTACTTGAAAAAATACTTCTCAGAGCGGTAGATGAAAACGACATAGTACTAATATCTGGAGGAACATCCGTAGGAGAAGAAGACATAGTCTATAGAGTCTTAAGAAGAATAGGAAGAGTACTTGTCCACGGATTAAAGTTAAAACCTGGTAAGCCTACCGTAATAGGAATAGTACACAATAAACCTGTTTTCGGGTTACCTGGCAATCCTGGCTCTGCACTAAATGTATACGAGAACTTAGTAAGAAAGTACTTAGAGAAGGTACATGGACAAGAGCAACCAGAATACACTATAAGAGGAATACTCGTTAGACCGGTCATGGGAGAAAGAGGTAGGAAGACTTACAAGCCGGTGTATGTATTGAAAAGAAATGGAAAATACCTTATACTACCATTAGAGTTTGAAAGCTATATGATAAGCAAACACCTCATGAGCGACGGTATTGTCGTAGTTGAACCCGGTTTCAGGGTAGGCTACAATGAAGGGGATGAAGTAGATGTGAAACTATATAAGCCAATAAGAGGCTATAGGTACATAATTACCGGAGAAATACCATCACTAATACATGAACATATCAGTAAGCTTGAGAATGTAAAAATAATACTAATGAGCAGTAAATCAGCATTGGATATGTTAGATAAAGAAGTATCAGACCTATCAATAATCCTAAATACAACTCTAAAAATATCACGACCGTATGTTTCACTGTATTCGAAAGAAGTAAACGTCTACTTAGTAAGCAGAAGTAATAAAATTAATAGAATAACAAAATATTCTCATGGAAGCGGTCTTCAAAGATTTAATAAAATCATATTAGAGGTATTAAACATAAGTAACTCATTCAATGTAACTTCAATACCCGTCATAGCACCAATAGAGGCAAAGATACTTTTAGAAGATGGAATAGTAGATGCATCGGTAATAACAGAATATGAGTTTCAATCTATGAAAAATATTGTAAATAAATACGAAGTAATGAGAATAGGATCAGTAAAATTATTCATGGTATGCAAAATGAATAAAGTAAATGAAGCCAAACTATTACTAAATAGAGTAAAAGGTGTAATTGAGGGAATAGCAAGTGCAGGTACATAGTCAACTAATCTTACTTGTAATCCTAGTAATAGGATTAGCCGTGATAATAATCACGTCTTACTTGCTCATAAGAAAATACGTTAAGATAACTTCATGCCCAAAATCAGGAAAATCTACAAGCCTTAACTAGAATTCTAAAACATTTTTCGGACCAAACCATGTACTTTACGTATTTAATGTGTTTCAATAGAATCAAAGTACATGATGATATGCTTTACATAACAAGATATTTCAACTGGTATAAGGTCAGCCCCGGTGGAGGTTCTTCATAGTTCTGAGACGTGCAATTCTCTTCATCCCTCTAAGGATTAAATATAATATATTAGGATTATTTTGCTTTCTTAACAATGCTGTATCCACCCTCCTTTTCAATAGTATATATTATGTCAGCCGCTTCTTCGAGTTCTCTATCGTGGCTTATTACTATTAATTGTGGTACAAGCTTAGTTGTACCCTTGAATGCGTACTTAAGTATTTCAATTAGCTCTCTTCTCCTATATTCATCAAGAAATACGGTTGGTTCATCTAGGATCATAGATTCTATGCTATACCCTACTAGTGTCCTTGCAAGAGCCATTCTCAATGCTATTGCTACAGCTATTTTCTCACCACCACTAATTTGATCAACGTTATGTTCTCCATGAGGACCTATAAGCGTGATATTGAAATCTTCATCTATCTTAACATCACTAAAATCAAGGTTAAATTTATCAAGAAACTCCCTAGTATAAGCTTCTATTAACTTCTTGGCCTTAGCTCTTACTAGCTTTTGTAAGCCATCCTTACTAAATGCCTTCCTTATCTTCTCAAGTAATGGTGTCACCCTATTTATCTTATTATATTTCTCTTCTAGGTCTGAGACATCCTTTATCTTAGTTTTAAGGTCTCTTACTTCTTGTTCAAGATAATTTAATTCTCCCTTAATCTCTGCTTCTCTCCTTAGTAGCTCTTGATATAGTTCTCTCACTTCTTCAAGTTCGTCTTTAACCTTACTATATTCTTCTTCTGAGAACGCTATAGAATCTAATTCTCTTTTGATGGTATCAAGTTCATTGAATAAATTATTGTATTCTTTTAACAATTTATCTTTTTGAGCTAATAGGTCTTTGCGTCTTTCAATCCTTGTTCTCAGTTCTATGTATCTTTTTTCAATGCCTTCAAGGCTCTTAACCTCGTTATCTATACGTTTAAGATCTAAATGCTCTAGCCTAAGCTTAGCTTGTAGCTCCTCTATACTTCGCATTAATTCGTCACGTTTATTCAATAACTGATTTAATTTATTGCTAAGCCCCTCCATATTTTTCGATTCCAACAACTTGCTAAGCGATAGATATTCGTGATATAGGGGTTCAAGTTCATTTATTTTATTTTTAATCTCATTGTATTTAACTATCAATTCTTCATAGTTCTTTAGCTTTTCCTTAATACTCTTCTTTTCGTCCTCTAATCTCTTTATCAGTTGAATGTTTTGTTCTATATTGCTAGCAATACTATCTACTTCTATAATCCTTTCTTCAAGTACCTTAATTCTATTTTCTATTCTTTTTCTAGTAACTTCAAGTTCATTCAATTCTCTTAATAAATTGCTTAAGTTGTTTTTGAGATTCCTATATTCATTATCTATTTGCTTTAATAATTCTTCTTTCCTCTTTGGAGTTAAGGGAGACTTACATAGTGGACACCTATTACCTATCTTTAGTAGCTCGCTTCTCCTTAGAATTAACTCCTTTATCTTAACTTCATGTTCCTTAACTTTGCTTTTGCATGAATCTATTTTATTAGTAACTTCATTTAGCTTATTTTTATAATTATTGTAAACGTTACGTAGATTAGCTAATGCTGTATGCAGGTCATCTAATGTTGCTGTGCCTAAGCCCAAGCTAAATAATATAGCGTTTATTTTGCCTAACTGTTTCTTTACTTCAGCTCTATAATATGATATGCCTTGCTCTATGTTATTTAATTTAGCTTTTAGTTCTCCAAGCACATCTATTTCTTGTTCTATCATTGAAAGCTGATTTCTTAAGTCAGCGAACATATCATAATATTTTTCTATTTCCTTTAATCTACGATTAATCTTATTTAGGTTCTCTACTTCATTTTTAAGTTCATTGATCTTGTCATTTAATTCTTTAATATTTTCAAGCTTTTCTTTTAATTCTTTAAGCATATTATACCTTCTCATTTTAGCTTCAATATCCTTAATTAAATCGTCTATGTTCCTTAGCTTTTCAATTTCATTATTTATTCTCTCTAATTCTACTTCTACTTCCCTTAACCTTTTCTCTATATAATCTTTTTTCACTATTAGTTCATTGTATCTATTCTTCTTAAGTTCAAGTTCTTTATACCTCTCTTCTAGCTGATGTAGTTTATTGGTAGTGTTGTCTTCTTCTTTAATTACTTCCCTTAACTTTCTATTTAGTTCTCTAATTTTCTCCTCCTTTACCTTTACTAGATTACTTAGCTGTTTTATAGAAGCTATTTCTTTTTCAAGTATCTCCTTTCTATGCTTAAAATAGTTAATTATCTCTCTCATTTTTTCATATACTTTCTCTATCGTCGAAAGACCTAGCAGTGATGATATTATTTCCTTTCTCTTGTATGGTGGAGCAGTTATTAATTGCTCTATTTCTCCTTGTCTGACGATAACGCTATAAATTAATGTTTTTGGTTCAATACCCAATATTTTCCTTAATTCCTGCTGTACGATCCTATCTCCTCTAGCTATAAGCCTTAGTCCATGATCCTCGTATTTGTATAGGTACGCTGTACTTGATGCTCGATCTTCAATTAATGAGCTTCTTGTTATTGTTCTTTCAACCATGTATTTTACTCCATTGACGAGGAGGTATACTCTAGCTTTTGCTGTTAAAGCTCTTCTATTAATTAAATTCACTATCTTGCTTCCACGAGTATGTTCCTTTAGTAATGCGAAACTTATTGCATCAACAATGCTTGTCTTACCTGCACCATTAGGTCCTACGATTACAGTAACCCCAGGTTCAAATGTTATAGATGTCCTCTTATGACTTATAAAATTCTCAAGCTCAACGTTCTCTATAATCATTACTCCTTAACCCCAATAAACTCATTTATAATAGCTATGGCTCTTGACGTATCACCTTCTGATAGTGCTTCATATATGGCTAACGCAAGGCTTACCTCATCTTCTCTTTTAAGTAATTGTTTAAGCAGATCCTCTAAATCAAGTCTTTCTCTGACTAATTCTTCTCGTCTAATAATCTCCTCTCTCATATCTTCAAATCTTGGTCTCCAGGTTAATACCTTACCGACTATATATCTATGTATAAGTCTATATACCCGCGACTTATCGATGTTTATACCCTTAATGGTTAAGTGTAGTATTGGTTTCATGGACTGTTTTGTAATCATGGTCACTATATCTGGTATCTTCTTCTCTAACTCACTATAACTCACTTCGAGTATTATGTGAGGTCTAATGTTTTCCAAGTTTACCTTATGAACTATAGGCTCATCCCCTGATAAGTCAATTAAGTAGAAGCCTTTACCATTTTTAACATAGTCATCCCATTCATCAACTCTAATCACGTCTATAGAGCTAGCATAACCTGCAATACCTCTATGAAGCCTAAATATCATCCTCCTATGTATATGACCAAGAGCATAATATGTAAATGACCTCGGTAATTCTTTAAGCTCTAATTCATGGTCAAAAGGAAAATGTTCTTTAATCCCTTGATGTAACATTAAAATACTTCTCTTATACTTCTTTGCTTCTTCGTCTAATCTTTTAAGGATTGAAAGTAACAATGTTCGAGCTCTCTTAGGAGTATTTCTGACTCCAGCGAGCAGCATTTCAATGTTACTTAGTTTTAGAGATGTAAAGCAACTATTATAATCACGTAGATCGTATCCTATTACATGTATAAGTCCAAGTTCTCTAAAAAGCATGTGGGGAGGAGAACCGCTTCTCTTAGGTATATCGTGATCCCCCATTACAGCATATACATTTATACCTTTCTCCTTTAACTTCTTCAACCCCCTATATACTGACAATAAAGCATCATTTGGAGGTCTAGGAGAATCGAAGAAATCACCAGTATGAATTACTAATGTGGGTCTTTCCTCTAATATCTTTTCAATAACCTCATTAAATAGATTATATAAATCTCTTTCTCTTTCCTCTAAATTATATTGCCTATAGCCTAGATGAGTATCCGTTACATGAGCTACTAGAACCAATGACTAAATCCCCGAAACACTTCCTTACATCTAATCACAATATTATTGATAGATAACAATATAACCTTTACCACAGTAGTGAAAACTAGATGAAGAATAAGAGTAGCCCGCACTGAACCCTGATGAAGTCGGCACCGTTTGTCCCTAGAGGGCATCCTAACCCGTACTAAACTGCCTCAACTCGCCCTCTAGGGCTTCCACCTCGCCCATACGGCTTTTGGTACTCGTATGGGGTCATGGGTGGCTGTCGAGCTCAACGGCATGGGGCTCCCATCTAGGAGGCTATACCCTACGGGGCTTGGAGCAATGCTCCCATCACCCCGTAGGGCTTTGAAAAGAAGATTCCAACAAGCAACTACATCTCTATGCCAGGTTTCTCCTCCTTTACTACACCTACCCATTCTTAAGCCATTGTCGTAGATTATTGGGGCGTTATGGATTGGGCATAGCTTGGAGGTATTTCTTGGATTTATGTAGGTTACTGGTACACCGTACTCTCTAGCTTTCTCCTCTATCGCTCTCTGAACGCTCCTGAAAACTTGCTTGGAATATCCTATGCCTTAACTGTTTATCCTTTATCTTCTTAATCATGTTCTGAGCAGGTTTCTTACCTAGTTTCTCAAGAACGATAGCACACCTCTTCTCGTAAGCGGTTCTAACAATAATATTCGCTATCTTCCACCTAATATCATTCTTTTTCTTTCTCTCTTTAAGCTTCCTCATAGTTTTCCTCTTAACCCTAGACTTCACGCCATAAAGCTTATCGTATTTTTCCTGAATACTCTTCTTACGGTAATGGTAACCCAAGACCAGTTTCTCGGTATTAGTCTCGAAGAGGTAGGCGATACCATTAACTAGTATTGTTACATTGTTTTCATTAACATCGACAGGCAAGTAACTTTTAGGTTCATACTCCTTAACCTCTTTGACGAAGGTTAGATAAATTATGAGCTGTCTATTCCTCTTATTAAGCTTAATTTTAGTTTCAGAAGCTAGTCTCCATTCACGATTAATGTATCTCCAATACTGTTTATGAGGCTCAAACTCCACTGTTACCCACCCTTTATGAATAGCTATTTTAATTAATGTGTATCCTAGTGGTTTCCATAGGTGGTCGTCAAACCAGATACTAACTCTCCTAACTTCTGGATAATCTCTATCAGCTAAGCCTAGCCCCTTCAGCCTTAGGAAGCTCTTGGCCCTAGTACTAGCGTCTTGACATGCAGTATACACGTAGTGTGATGGCAGTTGTGGGTAAAGACCTCTCATCTCTTTGTACTTCAGAGCTTTAAGCCTAGTGAAGCTCCTTATGTTATTCCTAACAACATACATAACTAGTTGCTCAATCATGTTACGGTACATACCCTCAAGCTCAATGAATACTCTAAACACCTTCCTCGATAACCTGACACTCTTCACAATAACCGTCCTTGTTACTCTAATCATTCTTCTCATTCTCCTCTAGCAATTGTTTAAAACCTTGAACTAAGCGTTTTTTTCTTGTGGCTCCTCATACCATAGAGTTTACCAGCAAAGCTATTATGATTGCTATCAAGTCCTCTACAAGCTCTTGATAAGCATCTCTGGGCTCCTCACCATAAACAACCTCTATTCTAACACCGTATTGTTTGAAGAAGTACTCAAGGTACTCAAAACCAAACCTCGTAAGCCTATCCTTGTAAGTTACCACAACTACATCTACCTTTCTATTAACCACGTGGTTGAAGAGCTTGAACAACCCTCTACGGTTGGTCTTGAGACCGCTAGCGACATCGCTAAGAACGTCTACAACTCTATATCCCTTAGCTGAGCAGTACTGGGTAAGGTACTCGACTTGCCTCTCTAAATCACCTTTATGGTCTAAGGAACTTACACGAGCATAGATAACAGCCCGAACCGTCCTAGCCTCTGGTCTTAGTCCTAGTATCTATTCTACCTCGCTATACGGTATCCTCCACCTACCAGTAGCCGTGCAGTAAACCCTGACTTTACCCTCTCGCACCCCACTGCTTCAACGTCGAGTAACTGATACCGGCAATCTCGTAGAACTCTCTAGGCTTCAGTAGTCTCTCTCAGCATCTTTAGGCACTTTGACTTAACCCATACTAATCTGAACTAAATTATCCTAATAGGGGTTTCTGCCCACTAATATTAATGTACCACAAGAGAGTAAAGACAAATTAAGTACTAAGACCCATAGCATGGAAAAAGAGGTTAAATATCTAACTAAAAAGAGCTACACTATTAGAAGTATCAATAAATTAGATATGGGTTCCAAAACTAAGGGTAAGAAAAGAATAAATAATGACATACCCTTCCCATGTCCACCAGGCTATAGCGTCCCAATAGTTATTGAGGCAAATGGAACCCGTGAAAAGTACATCGAAGTTATTAAGGGAATTTACTTTCGAGGTATAGATATAAATACCG
Source organism: uncultured Desulfurococcales archaeon (assembly GCA_964415135.1). Classification (GTDB taxonomy): domain Archaea; phylum Thermoproteota; class Thermoprotei_A; order Sulfolobales; family WANQ01; genus CAYXRT01. Next base: position 19,574 of record CAYPZO010000013.1, read on the forward strand.
GTAAAGGGAAAACAATAGTACTGATAGTTAAGGTAAAGCCTCATATGGAGAGAGTTAGGAATACAGTAAAATGGGCATTAGCTGTAGGTGAATGGGCTTACTTAACAGGTAGGATATCAGAAAGACCAAATGTAAGTGTAGATGAACTCGTAAATGAAATTCTCAATAAAACTATCTTCTCCGTTAGATTAGACTATAGCATGTGTGGAGGCCGTATTAGGGAATACCTCCAAGATGCAAAGAAATACATAAGAATAGTAGAATTAACTAAGAATAAAGTAAAATTTGGAGATGAGTTTAAGATAATACTAAGAATAAGTGATGATGCTCCTAAGGGCATGTATTACTTACACCTTTCCTTCAGAACGAAACTTCCAAGGTTAGGCTACATAGGCATAGACTATGGGATTATAATAAGGGTATTAGAATAATATTCATGCATTCTTTAACCACGTTAAGGAATTCACGTCCTTCTAGACCTATGCTGAAAAAGCAAACAATTGATGAATTTATTTGTCTTAAGACCCTATTATATTTTTCGCTAGGAATGTTAATGTAAAGGTTATAGTATTAGCAAGTAATCCCCCAATAACTAAAGCAATTATGCTATGCCTTCTCCTCAATCCTAGTAAATACGCTATTAATGCCCCTGTCCAGATGCCTGTAACAGGTAATGGTATTGCAACAAAAAGTGCTAAACCTAATACCCCATACTTCTTGACATATACGGAAACCTTAGATCTCATGGAGTTAATTCTTTGTAAGTAGGAATTTGCTAGCCTTCCAATTAATCCTTCTAATCTTGCAACCCTGTTTAGCAATTCATCAACGATGGAAACTAGATACGCAAGAGCTATTGCAAGAACTATTGAAGCCGTCATTACTACAACAAATGATATAAGAGGATCCAAGCTAAGCGATATAGCTACAACTATTGCATATCTACCCTCAAACCCCGGCATTAACGATGCTATAAAGATCCATAAATATGATTCTATCAACTATCTTACACCTCTAATTAATCATTGAGGTTTAGTTTAAAAATATAAGAGCGAGTAGAAAATAATTAGTCACGCATCCAGCAACTCCGCCGAAGTAGCGGTGGATGAGCTGGGTGGGGACGTATTCACCGCGCATTACCTTTAATACCCAGATCACCTCCTTATTCATTAGGGTTAAATTATGGAATACAAATATCATGTAAGATTAAGATTGAAAGTAGCGACAACGGAAATTCCAGTAAGGATTAAAGGTGAAGAAGTAGAAAAAACTGTGAAGTGCTTTAATGTAGATGCTTCAATATATGACCTATCAGATGGCAGCTTAGTTCGAGAAGTTAATGAGGAAGGCATACAGGTAGTTGAAATAAATGGTCTTACGAGAATATTACCAGAGTCTTTAGAAAATGTTAGGGTTCTGTCGACAATGGTAAGCAAAGGTGTTGCAGAGAGAAAAGGAAGTATGTTAAAAATATATTAGAATCAGCTAAAGTGATTGCTTATGCCGGTTATGTTAATTGAAGAATTATCTAAGAGTAGGAGTGGTAAGCATGCTGTAAGGAGGATAGCGTTAATAGTGACAAGAGATGGCGAAGTAAAGCCAGCTAAAGGAGTAGAGGAGTACATAAAACCCGTTTATGTTAAAGGGAAGGCAAAGAAAATAATAGTTAATTTAAGTGATAATGAATACGCTGTTCAAGTTCATCTAGTAAGAAACATCTATGGCAAAGTTAAGGGATTCATAGAAGTATATGATAATAATGGATCTCTACTCTTTAGAGCAGTATATAGAAAATTGAAGTTACGAAGAAGCATGGGAGAAATAAAGTATGCATGGATGGTTAAAGTTGTTACAGATAAAATTAAGTTACCAGTTAAGAGATATAATCTAGGAGTCCCATTATGAATACTCAAAATAATTTAATTGAAATGGCTAAGAGGATTAAAGATGCCTTATCCTACTATAAAGTCTTCATCTATGAGAAAAGTGAAAATATCATAGTAAGGGAATTAATCAAGAAGTTAGGTTTAGATGCATTAGTAAGTATAAGTGAAATAGTTCGAGGAAAACACCTACTACTTCTTGAACCAAATATCAGACCATGTATAAGTGAGTGTACCTATGAGTGTAGAAATGAGAATAAGGAGAAGTCTAGAGAAAGATGCATAAAAGCATGTATTGAGAAATGTAAAGAGGAAAGATTACAGCATATTAAAAACGTGTTGGAAAGCTATATCTCAGGTCAAGGTGGTTAAGTGAAAGTAATAGTCTTAAGTAATCTATGGTATCCATGGCCTGGAGCTAATATGGTGCTCTCATTAATCTTTAGGAGAGAAGAACCAGACATAATAATACTAAATGGGGATACCACATATTGTAAAAGAGAGCAAGAATGTCCACATGTATATGATGTAATAGAAATAATAAGGTCCTCTGCTCCATGGGCAGAACTAGTGTATATCATTGGAGATAATGATCCTTATGCTTATCACTGCATTAGAAGAAATCACGCATTAAGAAGAGAGGTCACGGTGTCTGAAGATTACGTTATTGAAACCTATAATGAAAGATACGTTATAACCCATGGACATCAATCAGCGCCAGACATTCTAAGAAAGAAGCTGGGACTAGGTCCTTGGGATTGGCTAGTACTAGGTCATAGTGGTAAATTAGAAGAAAATAAGCTTACAAGAATAATACATATAGGAGGCTTAGGACTTTACACTCCACCAGCACTCCAAGGATACTTATTAATCAACGACTTAAGCCACAGATTAAAGAAGCTTTAATCAACTAAGTTAGATACTTTAATACTATTACTTCGAAAATTATAAAGAAGAACAGCTCCTTTAGGGTGAGTAAATATGTCCGAGTTTCCTAAATTAAAAGTTATGAAAAGAGATTGTAGAGAGGAAGAGTTTTATATCTGAAAAACTGGTTGTTAGCTTACTAAAAGTTAATGTACCATTAAATCTAGCTAGAATCATAGCCAAAATCATAGAATGTAGGATTTATGAACGAGGAGGAAAAGCAGGTACATGGGAAATAGCTAAGTGGGTTCTAGAAATACTTGAAAGAGAAAATAAGGAATGGTATGATAAGTGGGTTGAATATAACCTTAAGGTGAAAGGAAGAGATATCGTGAAGGAACTTGAACAGTACATATATCCCGAAGTAACAATAGCACCGTAGACTACATTCATAAAGAATGGAATAGAAACAAAAATAACCTATACAACAGTCGTACCACTAAGTGCACTATAAGAGTAATCCTTAAAATTGCTCTGGTAAAGCGAAATGCGGGTAATGAACTATGCCAAGATGTTATAAGGGACAATTAGACGATTTAGATAAAATGATACTTAGGGTATTAGCAGAAGTGAATACTTCACTAACCGCAAGAGAAATTGCCTCAAAAATTAACATAGATGTTAGAAAAATAGTTGCAAAACTAAGGAAGTTAAGGAATAGAGGACTAATTGAAGTACTTGAAAAAGGTAGATATAAAATAACTGATGAAGGAAGAAGCATCATTAAATAACTTGACCAATAATGTTATAGAGACATTTAAGCAAATAACCTAGATTAAGCCTTAACTAACTTCATTGATTCCCTTAACTTATTTTTAGCCACTTCTTCGGCTTCTCTTAAAATGTCTAATGCTTCTTTTGAAGGCACAAATGGATTGACTTCATCTCCTATATCTGGAAGTATATATGAACATGCCTTCTCTAAGGGTTCTTCGATTTCACTTATCATTATTGATATTTCCGGTATCTTGCACACAATGTCTCTCTTTATTTCCTTTAAGACATCAACGATCTTAAACACATTATGATACGCTAAACCTGCAATAGCCAATGTTTCAGCTCTTATTGCTACCCATTCAAGTATTCTGGATAACCATAATAATTTCTCAGCTGCAGTTCTTATTTTATTAAGATCCTTAGAAATATGAGAGACTATATCTGAAGCTCCTTGACGATTATAGAAGTCCATCATCTCCATGTATATCCTAGACCTTGATATAAGACTCATAGCTTTCCTCTCTAGTTTTACTGACGCAACTCTAGCATTAGCTGCAACCTTCATCAAGTAGTATCTTGCACTACCTTCACTCCTTTTACGAAAAACCAAGATTCAGTCCCACAATTCATACTACTGTTATGAAGGGTATAAGATTATAGCGCCTCATAGGATTACTTCTTCCTAATTAGGAGGCCTAACATGTAAAGGATGGTAGATAACGTTAATATGATTATAGGTAATGGTATATAGCTAGCAATATCGATATCAATTATAAGT
>CAYPZO010000014.1:0-8285 GCA_964415135.1 uncultured Desulfurococcales archaeon
TTTCCTCCTCTTCTTATGACCTTTGTTTTAAGTCCAAGGTTTTCGCATGCCTTTAACGCTAATTGCATTAGTGATTGTACGTTTGATGCCTTGGGAGCTGTTACTAGAACTCTAACCCTATGCTTTACCTTAAGTAGTTCGTTGATTAATCCTATAATACCTATGCCTACTGCGCATGATTTTCCTCTTCCCCTATCAGCTGTAATTACAATAGCCTTCCTACGTCCCTTCTTCGGCCTTTCAATGAGGTTCTCAATAAGCTTTATCACTTCGATTTGATCTTGAGTAAGAGCTAATGAATATAATTCTTTTGGAAATGTCTTCTTTTCAGGTATAACTAGTTCTCTATGCTCATATGCAGTACCCTTAAATTCAGTTGCCTTTATCGTCTTTCTTTCATCTGCGTCGTATACGTATATCCCTGGATATTCAAGCAGCTTTCTCTTAACCCACGATATGAATATATGTCGTGGATTTGGTTTTTGAGGTATTGTTAACATCTTCTTAAATAATGTTAAATAATCATCCCAAGTATACCAGTTTGGCACTAGGAGAATTACTAGTCCTCCACCTTCAACTATACCTATTAGTCTACCAAGGTCGTTGGGTCTTAAGTCGTTTACTAAGTCCATTACTAGTGCTTTAAATGTTGTTCCAAGGTATGCTTCGCTTTCCTCATAAGTTATTATTGTTAATTTAATTCTCTTACACTTCTCCTTGACTATCTCCTTGAATACATCCTTTCTTATACGTGCATCAGAGAATTCTGAGTGAAACACATAGAGAACCTTTATTTCACCTGTTGTTCCAAGTGATTTTAGTTTTTTATCAAATGATATCATTGCTCTAGCAGCTAATACTCCATGTTCGTGTGGTTCAGACGATGAAATTACTAGAAGCCTTCTATGTCTTGCCTTAACAGCATTCTCTAAGTCTTTTGAGAGCTTTCTAAGCATTCTAAGATAGCTAGCTGGTATGTATTCTGTATACCTTTCAACAATGGTTCTAATACTCACTGCTTTATCATTGTGCAAGTAATCACCCATACCTATAACACTAGGTGTATTGTATCTAAAAAACTTGATTGAATGCTCATGTGATTTAATTATGAGGGAAAATTATTAGTTGAAGGTTATACTACCATTCTTTTGAGTTCTCTAGCTATTCTCTCATATCTCTCTACGTCTTCTCTTGTAAGGCTTGGCGGTATTGCTTTAAGCGCTTTAATGAAATGGTCCATTCTTACAGGTCTTATCTTAAACTCTTCTCTTAATGCTATCATTGCAGCTTCTCTGCATACAGCCTCAATGTCTGCTCCTGTATAACCTTCAGTTAATTCTGCTAGTCTTTCTAAGTCTACATCTGGATCCAATGGCATTTTCCTTGTATGTATCCTAAATATTTGGAGCCTTGCCTTTTTATCTGGTGGTGGTACGTAGATTAGTCTATCAAATCTTCCTGGTCTTAATAACGCGGGATCGAGAATATCAGGTCTATTAGTTGCACCAATAACTATTACATTTGTTAATGGCTGTATTCCATCCATTTCTGATAGTAGTTGGTTTACAATTCTATCAGTTACCCCACTTGTATCATGTCTATATCCTCTTGCGGGAGCTATAGCGTCTATTTCGTCGAAGAATACTATTGCTGGTGCTACTTGTCTTGCTCTACGGAATATTTGTCTAACAGCCTTCTCGCTTTCTCCTACCCACTTGCTCAATATTTCGGGTCCGCGAATTGCTATAAAGTTAGCACCACTCTCGGTTGCTGCTGCCTTTGCTAGTAGTGTCTTACCTGTTCCTGGTGGTCCGAATAATAGTATTCCTTTTGGCGGTCTAATGCCCATTTTATCGAACATTTCTGGGTACTTTAGGGGCCATTCAACGGCTTCTCTAAGCTGTTGTTTTACGTCTTCTAATCCTCCTATGTCTTCCCAGTGTACTTCAGGTACCTCAACGTATATCTCTCTAAGTAGGCTTGGCTGTATAAACCTCATTGCTTCTATGAAGTCCTTCATTGATACCTTTAGTTCTCTAAGTTTTTCTGTTGGTATTGATCGTGTTAAGTCTATTTTCCTTTCTCTTATGAACCTTCTTAGTGCAACCATTGCTGCTTCTTTAGCTAGTGCTGCTATATCGGCACCTGTGTATCCATGTGTCATTTCAGCTATTTTATCTAAGTTGACGTCATCCGATAATGGCATGTTTCGCGTATGCACTATGAGTATTTCTTTTCTAGCCCTCTTGTCTGGTGGTGGTATTTCTATTTCTCTATCGAATCTACCTGGTCTTCTAAGAGCAGGATCTAATGCTTCTGGTCTATTAGTAGCTCCAATGACTATTACTTTACCTCTCTCCTTTAATCCATCAAGTAGCGTTAGGAGCTGTGCAACTACTCTCTTTTCAACTTCTCCAACAACCTCTTCTCTTTTTGGCGCTATTGCGTCTATTTCGTCTATGAATATTATTGCTGGAGCATTCTTTTGAGCTTCTTCAAATATTTCTCTGAGCCTTGCTTCGCTTTCGCCATAAAACTTACTCATGATTTCAGGACCATTTACTGCTATAAAGTATGCTCCAACTTCATTAGCTAATGCTTTTGCTAGTAATGTTTTACCACATCCAGGTGGACCATAGAGTAATATACCCTTAGGAGGCTCAATACCAAGATGTTTGAATAGCTCTGGGTGCTTCATTGGTAACTCTACTATTTCCCTAATCTTCTCCTTAGCTTCCTCTAAATCACCTATATCCTCCCACGTTATTCTAGGAACAGCGGGCACTCTTGGTACTTTAACTGGCTCTGGTTTTACAATTATTTCTGTTTCCGAGGTTATGTACACGTTTTGTGAAGGCTGTGTTGACGTTATTACCATTTTGAGTGCAGTTCCAAATAATGGTATTAGAATTACCTCTCCTCTTGCAACAGGTTTTCCCGTTAAGTACTCTCTAACGTATTCTACGAAGTCTGGGCCAAATCTAATATAGCCAACCTCTTCTGTAGGTGCAAGTACAACTCTACTAGCTGGCTCTACATGTGCTTTTCTTACGGTAACTATATCTCCAACGCCAACTCCAATGCTTTCTCGTATATAGCCGTCAATCCTTATGATGCCTTTACCTTCATCACTCGGATAAGCGCGCCATACCTGTGCAATAGCTCTTCCCTTAGGACCCTCAATTTCAATGAAGTCTCCTATAGAAACATTTAATTCCATCATCGCTTCTCTATCAATTCTAGCAATTTTCCTACCTATGTCTCTATGCTTAGCTTCAGCAACCCTAAGTCTTACTTCTTTATCTCTCATATCAATACCCTAAATTTAACTATTACCGAACCCTAATAAATAACTAAGGTAAATCCATGACCCTAAAGTTCAAAAATATTTTAAATCCTTATATTGCTATATTGAAGGTACTATTATGGGTGTGTAGTATGGTTGAGAGAGTAAGAACAGGAATTCCTGGAATGGATGAAATACTAAATGGTGGCATACCAAAGAGAAACGTCGTACTATTATCTGGTGGACCTGGTACTGGTAAGAGTATCTTCGGTCAGCAATATCTTTGGAATGGGCTACAAATGGGCGAGCCTGGAATATTTGTAGCACTTGAGGAGCATCCAGTTCAAGTAAGAATTAACATGTCACAATTTGGATGGGATGTAAGGAAATATGAGGAGGAAGGCTTATTCGCAATGGTGGATGCGTTTACCGGAGGTATAGGTGAAGCAGCAAAACGTGAAAGGTACGTTGTTAGAGATCCTACAGATGTGGGATTACTAATCGATGTCATTAAGGAGGCTATAAGGGATGTAAGTTCAGAGAGAAGACCAAGAAATATTAGAGTTGTTATAGACTCTGTCTCAACACTTTACCTTACAAAGCCATCAGTTGCTAGAAACATAGTAATGCAGTTAAAGAGAGTACTAAGCGGTATGGGAACTACAAGTATCCTTGTAAGCCAAGTCTCGGTTACCGAGAGGGGGTTTGGAGGACCAGGGGTAGAACATGCAGCTGATGGAATAATTAGGTTAGACCTCGATGAGATAGGAGGAGAACTAAAGAGAAGCCTAATTATATGGAAAATGAGAGGAACAAAACACTCTATGAGAAGACATCCATTCGAAATAACCGATAAAGGAATCATAGTATATCACGATAAAGTACTCAAAGTAACTAAGTCTGGATGGCATGAAGAGTAAATACTGTTAACTAAGTTAATGTATTTTTGCCTCCAATGATTATTTTAAATCCAACGCCACTTTTAAAAATCCCAAGCTAAACAAAAACGATAGAGAGTAGGATATGGATTTGAGATTCATGAAGACACCCCCTATATCATTAGTAGGGGAATATAGAGGGCTATACAGACACGCGTGTCCAAATTGCGGGGAGGCTGAAGAAGATTATAGATTATTCCTTGGATTACCTTGCTTCCGATGCTTACCAATAGTAGAACCTAAGAGAATGAACATTGAGGAAATAGCTAGAAAGCTTAAGGGGAGAGGCAAGCTAGCAGGTTATAAGGAGCTATATGAACTTCACAAAAAGCTCAAGGATATAGAGGAGCTGTTCAGGAAAGCTGTTGGAAGTAGGATGTGGAGTGCACAAAGAACTTGGGCTAAGAGAGTTCTTAGGAATAAGAGCTTCGCTATTGTAGCTCCTACAGGAGTTGGAAAAACCCTATTTGGCCTCTTCACATCACTCTACATAGCGTTAAGGGAAAAGGGTAAGTCATACGTAATAGTACCTACAACACCTCTTGTCATACAGGCAGAAAAGAAACTTAATGAACTTAAAGATAAGCTTGGAGCAAACGTAAGAATACTAACCATACACTCAAGAATCCCTAGAAAGGAGAGAGGAGAAAGACTAGCAAAGCTGCAAGCAGGAGATTTCGACATATTAATAACTACTTCAAGGTTCCTACAACAGAACTTCACCTACATAAAGAATAATAGATTTAAATTCATATTTGTAGACGATGTAGATGCTATACTCAAGAGTAGTAAAAGCATTGACCTAGTCCTCCAGTTAATGGGGTTTAAACAGGAAGTATTAGATAAGGCGCTTGAAGTAATTAAGATGAAGAGAGACCTCATGGTATACGTAGCTCGTGGAGCTAAAGAGGAAGTAGATAAACTCACCAAGAAAATAGAAGAATACGAAAAGGAACTTAACAAGTATAAGAAGAAGATAAAATCTGTTCTCATAGTATCGACAGCAACTGGTAGGCCTAAAGGCATACGCGTCAAGCTATTTAGAGAACTTCTTGGATTTGAAGTAGGTGCAAGATCTGAATTCCTAAGAAACGTAGTAGATGCATTCTACATGCCCAAGAAGGGGGAATCTTTAGAGGATGCTATATGTAGTATTGTTAAAAAGCTTGGGAATGGGGGACTAATATTCATACCTATAGATAAAGGTGTTGAATACGCTAAAGAAATTGCAGGCATTGTAACAGAGAGGACAGGCTTAATAGCAAAACCCTTCTACTCAAAAGAGGTAAAAGCACTTGAAGAATTCATTGAAGGAAAAGTAAATATCCTAGTAGGAGTTGCAACATATTATGGAATACTAGTTAGAGGATTAGACCTTCCTGAAAGAGTTAGATACGCTGTATTCGCTGGAATACCGAGACATAAATTCACAACACAATTTGAAGAACCACATCCAATTAGAATATTTAGGACATTAACCATTCTAAGGGAAGTAGTTTCAGAAGAAGAGAAAAGAAATATTGATATACTTATTGGAAGGCTTAGAAGGCATTTACAAAGACTACCTACACTAGCATTACAGAAGCTAACTGAAATGCTTATACAAGGTGAGGAACCTAAAACTAGGGTTGAAAAGGACTTTACAGAGGCATTAAAGCTAGTAAGACAATTATTATCACGTAGCGACATTAAGGAGAGGTTAAAGAAGCTCGAAGAAATAAACATTGTTGAAGAAAATGGAAAAACTTATCTGCTCATCCCTGATGTAATGACCTATATTCAAGCAAGTGGTAGGACGTCGAGATTATATGCAGGTGGTATAACTAAGGGACTATCAGTTGTCGTAGTAGACGATCCTAAGTTGTTCAATGGGCTTGTTAAGAGGATGAAGTGGGTCATAGAGGAGGTGACATGGAAGTCTCTTGAGGAGATAAACCTAGATGAAGTACTTAAGGAGATAGATGAGGATAGAGAAAACGTAAGACTAGTTCTTAGTGGTAAAATTACAGCTGAAGTTAAGGACCTCGTTAAAACTGTTTTAATGGTTGTTGAATCACCTAATAAGGCTAGAACAATTGCAAGCTTCTTTGGAAAACCTAACGTAAAGAACATAAATGACGTACTAAAAGTCTACGAAGTAACCACGGGTAATACAATATTACTCATAACTGCTAGTGGAGGACACGTATACGACCTTGTAGTTGATGAAGGATTCCACGGAGTAAGACTTCCAGATCCCGTAGTTAAGAAGTTTTTACCAGTATATACTTCACTTAAAAGATGCCTTGTATGTGGTCATCAATTTACTGAAGAAAAAGGCGAATGCCCGCATTGTGGTAGTAAGCTAATTAAGGACTCGAGGAAGGTTATTGAAGCATTAAGAGAAGTATCATTAGAAGTAGATGAAGTACTCATAGGCACCGATCCCGATACTGAAGGAGAGAAAATAGGGTGGGATGTAGCTGTACTCCTCGCACCATATACCAAGAACATTAAGAGAATAGAGTTCCATGAAGTAACTCGTAGAGCTATATTAAATGCACTTAATAATCCAAGGAACTTCGACTTTAAGCTTATTGAAGCTCAAATTGTGCGTAGAATCGAAGATAGATGGATAGGCTTCACACTATCACCAATACTATGGTTTAGATTTTGGCCAGAATATTGTAGAACATATCTATTAGGAAAAGTTAGTAAAGAGAAATGCGAACCTGGAGCTAATAGATATCTAAGTGCTGGTAGAGTCCAAACGCCAGTACTAGGATTTATTGTGAAGAGATATGATGAATTTAAGAAGAGTATAAAGAAGTTCTATAGGATAAAAACAGATGTTCTTGAAGTAACATTTACTGAAGATGAACTTCCAGTAAAGGATGAAAAAGAACTAGAGTCTATGAATCTAAAAATCAATGTTGTTGAGGAAAAGGAGGAAGAGATTAAACCATTACCACCATTTACTACTGACATGTTATTAGCTGAGGCATCAGCTAGGTTAAGGCTTGGAGCTCAAGAAACTATGAAGATCGCGCAAGAATTATTCGAAATGGGATTCATAACATATCATAGAACTGATAGTACTAGGATTTCAGATGCTGGAATAAATGTTGCTAGAGAATATTTAAGGGAAATGTATGGTGATAAGTATAAGGAATATTTTGCTCCAAGAACATGGGGTACCGGCGGAGCTCATGAAGGTATTAGGCCAACTAAACCCATTGATGCTGAAAGGCTTAGGGAACTAATAATCGAAGGAATAATACAACCTGTAAGAAGATTAACTAAAATGCACTATGCACTCTATGACCTCATATTTAGAAGATTTATTGCTAGTCAAATGAAGCCAGCTAAGATAAAGAAGCAAATAGTTGAAATAGAAATTGCAGGTGCTAAGAAAGTACTCGAAATACCATACGAAGTTATTGAGGAAGGATTTCTAGTAATCTATAAGCCAATTGAAATACTAAGACCACTAAAAAGCGGTGAATATCCAGTTAAGGAAGTACAAAGTACAAAGCGTGCTACAGTACCGCTATACACTCAAGGAGACGTAATTAAGGTTATGAAGGAGAAAGGTATAGGTAGACCTAGTACCTACGCAAAGATAATTCAAACAATTCTCCAGAGAGGCTATGTAAGGGAGTCAAAGAAGCAAAAGAAGCTAATGCCGACACAACTAGGAAGGGAAGTATATTCATTCCTAACCAGGAACTATGGACCTCTAGTATCTGAGGAGAGAACTAGACTACTCGAGGAGCTAATGGATAAAATTGAACGAGGAGAACTTGATTATCAAAAGGTACTTCACGAGTTATATGAGGAAGTTAAGCCAATAGAAGAGGAAGTTGAAAGATATAGGAGAAAGTATGGCGGTTAGAAAGTATAAAAAAGAAATATATGGTGTGTGAACAAATGTACCATGTGAGGTGAAGTAATACGACCTCAATAGCACTACTACATATGAAGCTGAGACTTGGCGCGAGAAAATTAAACATTGAAAGGATTAAGAAGTTCATTAAGGAAGCAAAAAGGAGAAACGCAAAAATCGCAGTAATACCCTCATT
>CAYPZO010000014.1:8385-11072 GCA_964415135.1 uncultured Desulfurococcales archaeon
ACTTCTTTGTCAACGAATTTCTGTATTTCCTCTATTTCTTTATCTGTTAAGTGCCTGAATCTTCCTTGTAGCTTGAGGTATTCTCTTACTGGTTTCCTCTTTGGTACCCTAGTTGTTACTCTAAACTCTCCATGATCTATCTCATAGTTTATCCACATTGCTGTTTGAACAGCCAGTCTGGCAACCTCTACTGCTTTTGCTGAATCTATTCTCCATCCAGCTACACATGGCTGTATTACATGAATGAATGCTGGTCCTTCTACTTCAAGTCCTCGCTTAAACTTATTGATCATATCTAGTATGTATGCTGGATTAGCTGTTGCTGCATAGGGTATTCTATGAGCAGCAACTATGTCTACTATTGGCTTCTTTGGTCTTCTTTCTCCTTTCCATATTCTTCCTGCTGGTGTAGTTGTTGTCCAGGCGTAGAGTGGTGTTCCTCCACTTCTCTGAATACCTGTGTTCATGTATGCTTCATTATCGTATAATACGTACATTACCTTGTGTCCGCGTTCAAGCATTCCACTTAGTGCTTGGAATCCTATATCATATGTTCCTCCGTCACCTGCAACTGCTATTACATTGATTTTCTTGTCTTCCTTGATTAAGCCCTTCTTCTTTAGTATTCTTATTGCCGTTTCAACTCCTGAAGCTACTGATGCTGCGTTTTCGAATGCTACGTGTATCCATGGCACCTTCCATGCAGTATACGGGTATATTGTCGATGCTACCTCTAAGCATCCTGTTGCATTTACTATTATCGTGTTTGGTCCTGCTACTTTCGTTAAGTGTCTCATGATAGTGCCTGCAAGACATCCAGCACATAATCTATGTCCACTAACGAAGTACTCCTCAGTAGGTAGGTCTCTTAAAGATTTAAAGTATGGTTTTGCGGTCATTCTCTCACCCCAATGAATATGGGTTTAGGTGGAACCTGCTTTTTATCTAGGAATTCTTTTAGCTTCTTAGTGATGAACTTAATGTCATCGGGTAGAACTGTTCTTTGACCTATACCTATAATGAAGTTTACTAATAACGGCCTATCAGCTTCATGGTAGAATACTGATGCCACGTCCGTGTATGCTGGCCCTCCGTAGGGTGCTCCATATGATATTGCTCTATCAAGTACACCTACTATTGGTACTTTTGATAAGTACTTCTTTATGTCCTCTACCGGGAATGGTCTGTAGAGTCTTAGGTTTAATAGTCCTACCTTTATTCCTTCCTTTCTTAATTCATCAATCGTCTCCCTAATCGTTCCGACAACTGAACCATATGATACAAGAGCTATCTCAGCATCATCTATCATGTATGGTTCAACGACATCGTATTTACGTCCAAACCATTTAGCGAACTCATCGTTTACCTGCTTTATTACTGGTAAGGCGTTCTCAAACGCTATTACTTGTTGATATTTGAACTCATAGTACCAGTCAGGTGTTCCTACGGGTCCCATTGTTACTGGTTTTTCTGTGTCGAGAGTATACCACGTAACTTTCTTTGGTACGAATTTTCTAACTTCCTCTTCGTCTGGTAGGTCTACTGGCTCATATGTATGGCTTGTTATGAATCCATCGTATGCTACCATTACTGGTAAAAGTACTTTCTCGTTTTCTGCAACCTTATATGCTTGTATTATTGTGTCGAAGGTTTCTTGAGCTCTTGATGTAAAGTATATTATCCAACTTGTATCTCTTGCATTCATTATATCTGAGTAATCACACCAAATGCTTATTGGTGCTGATAGTGCTCTTGTAGCTATCGACATTACTATTGGTAATCTCATACCTGATGCTATGTGCGTTATCTCGTGCATTAATTCTAATCCTTGAGCTGAGGTTGCTGTAAACGTTCTAGCTCCAGCTGCTGCAGCACCAATAACTGCGCTTAAGGCTGAATGCTCTGACTCTACGTGTATCATTTCAGCTTCTAATTCACCATTAGCTATGAATTCCGCTAACTTTTCAACTACATGCGTTTGTGGTGTTATTGGGTAAGCTGCTATTACGTCTACATCAACCATTTTAACAGCATATGCTACTGCATAGTTTGTTGAAAGGGCTTTTCTTTGAGCTTTAATTAGCTTAACCATTCACTTCACCTCTTCAACCATTGTTATGGCCTTAACAGGGCACTCATTTGCACAAATACCACATCCCTTACAATAGTCGTAGTTTATTTCGTAGCTTACATCATATTTCCTTCCAGACTTTGTTTGATATGGTTTCTTAACCTCTATTATTGCTCCATCAGGACATAGAGCCCAACACGTACGGCATCTAACGCATTTTTCCTGGTCAATTACTGGTCTTAGTACTCTCCAATCTCCTGTCTTGTACTTTAAGCTACTGCCAGGTTCTACTATGACTGCTCCTATTGGTAATTTCTTCCAACCTGGAAGGCTCAACCTACCTTCACCTCCTCATAAGCTTTTTTAACACATTCAATGTTGGGTAATGCTATTGATTCGGGGAAGTGTTCTTTAATGACCTCGAAAATGCTTTCGAGCTTAACTAGGTTAGTTACCTTAACGAGGGCTCCAAGTATTGCTGTGTTAACTATTGGTCTCTTTAGTATTTCGAGGGCTATCTTGGTGGCGTTTACGACGGCTACTTTCACATCCTCTCTATTAACTGCCTTCTTTATTTCCTCAGGGCTCTTAACAGTATTTATTACTATTAATCCTC
>CAYPZO010000014.1:11172-16310 GCA_964415135.1 uncultured Desulfurococcales archaeon
CCACCTCGCCCATGCCACCTAATCTCAACTCTAGGCATGAAGAACACCTATACTTCCTTAAGCTTACGTGAAAATATATAGCTTGCGGTAGAAAAATCTTATGAAGAATAAAGTTAGAGTTGTAAGGTGGGGTACTACTCTATGAAAGCTGAAGAACTAAGAAAAGTTGTATGCATTGAGCTTACATCATTTGAAGATCTTGCGAGAATGGCGGCTACAGTTATGATGCTTGGACAACCAACATATGTTGTTAAATTCAATAATAATGGTGCAGACATATATGGGATGCTAGCTGTCTTTAGAGATTACTATAACCTCTATGGATTACCAATGTTCTACTACTACGTAGATAGAGAAGGAAAGTTAAAGGATAAACGAGGTAATTATATAGTAGTTCGTAGTGATGAAACTGGAGAAAGAATTGAAATATCTAGGGGTAGTAAGAGCGGATGGGCAACCATTCCAATAATAAACTTGAAATCTAAACCAGCATTTATACCTGAAGATCTAGGAAAGTAAAATGATGCTGTTCTCTTAAAAGATTTTTTAAGTTATAACATTATGCTGCATGTGTTGGAACGTATATTGCAACTCTCCTATTCTTACTATACAGCTTCACTACTCCCTGCTTTTCAAGTACCTCTAAAATATCTTTGGCTACGCCATAAACCACGTTGAGCTTATTCATTAATATGTACGGTGTTACATAGCTTTGTCCACGAATCTCCCTAATAGCCCTCTTAATTAATCCTTCATCGTAGAATACCTGCTTAGCTGACTCGATATCTGATGCCTTTGTTTCTCTCATTCTCCTTCTCATTTCCTCTTCAAGCATTCTCCTTTGTCTTTTTTCAAGCGATGAAATAGGCTTACCAGTTCTACCTCCCATAACCTCCCCTATATCTAGGTTGCTGAGAGAAACGTATAAGTTTGTTTATGAATAAACGTTAACTGATAATATGCAGTCATTCATTAACGAGATAATAGACAAGATAACTCCACTAACCAAGGTTATAGGGCTAAGCAGTATTGACGTCAAAGTATACATTACGTTACTAATGAATGGGCCATTAACTGCAAGAAAACTAGCAGAACTATTATCGATATCTGTAACTAAAACATATGAACCTCTTAATAGGCTAATTAAAAAAGGCTTTATCAAAAAATCACGTGAAAGACCAGCCATATATTATGCTAAGCCTCCTAGAGAAGTATGGAATAATATTAAACGAGAAGTTACTGATCTAATGGAGTTTATAGAAAACTACATTATCCCGCAGTTAGAAGCCATGGCCAGCATCCCTTCACAACCATATCAAATTACAATAATACCCCAAAGGAGCATTATAAGAGAGATAGTAACGCTTATTTCTAAGTCAAAAAGTGATCTAGATATAGCTATTAGCTTTCCTGAACTCGTAATTAATGAAGTAATAAATGCTATTATAGATGCATCCAAGGATAAGAGAGTTAGAGTTCTCATTACTAGTAGAATAGCTAAGCTATTTGATAGGCTAAAGAGCGGATTTACACATGTGAAGATTCTTGATGACATGTTTGGTAGCGGCGTTATAGGTGATACAGTGATATTAATTGTAAAAAATCCTTCAGGAGCACTTAATGCTATGTGGTCTAGCCACAAGTACTTTAATGAAATAGCAAGAGTATACTTTAACCATCTATGGAGTAAGGCTAAGGAAATTTAATGCCATCTATGAACCGTATTCTCTAATATAATTTAGTATTAGTCTAACTAGAGGCTCGTTTTCATAGAGCCTCCTATAACTTAATGGAGGATTAAATCCCGGTATTATAGATCTAAGTTCTTCAAGGGATACAGATCTAGCATAGAGCCTAGGGTTAAGTACTTCAATAGCAAGTGCTTTCTTAGCTCCACTTATGTAGGGTTTATCGTCTTCATCTATACCTGGATTAGGGTACCTCATAACCTCTCTCCAAATGTATATTGGGGAGCCAAATATCACCTTACCAACAGTGAATTCCCCCATAATCGCCCTAACATTACCAGATACGTATACGACAATTGTGGATCCTGATGGTATGGGTACTCCAATCCATCTTCTTAACTCGAACTTCTTCTTTCCAGTAAATATTTGGTATGCAAACTTAGGTCTTATCGACATTAGGAACATCGGTTCTTCGTTAGTCACCTTTATTCTCCTTAACTAACATTGATTGAAGAAAGACTATTAAGCGTTTATGGGAGTGTATTCATGTAGGCGATGATGAGGGCTGGTATTTCAGATGAGTGAAGAAGGACACCAGTACCGAGCCTCAATTATACGTGAAGGAGATTGGATTTTAGTATACTTGGATGAGAGAAGGAAGTTTCTAGTAAGGGTTAGGAAAGGTGAATTACTTGGATCTGATAAGGGTGTCTTAAAGCTTGATGATGTTATAGGTTTACCTTATGGCTCTAAGGTTAAGTTATCTACAGGTTATGAAGCCTATATCCTTAGACCATTATTTCATGACTTCTTCTTAAAGTATAGGAGAGTAACTCAGGTAATTTATCCTAAGGATCTAGGATTCATAATCTTCATTTCAGGCATATCGAGTGGTTCAAGAGTTTTAGAGGCAGGTGTTGGGACAGGCTTTCTTACTACAACATTAGCTAACGTAGTTAAACCAGATGGAAGAGTATATGCATATGATGTAAGAAGGGAGTTTTTGGAAGCTGCGAGAAGGAATTTGGAGTTATCTGGGTTAATTGAGTACGTTGAGTTAAAGTTAGGTGATATTAGGCAATGTATTGAAGAAAAAGATCTAGATGCTGCCTTCCTGGACATTCCTGACCCATGGAATGCTCTAGATAGTGTACATACTGCCCTCAAGCCATCAGCGCCAATAATAGCGTTTATGCCCACAATTAATCAAGTAGAGAAATTAGTGACAGCTATGAAAGCTCATGGTGGTTTCATAGATGTTAATGCTATAGAGTTAATATTGAGGGAGTACATTGTTAAGGAGGGTGCTACAAGGCCTAGAACAACCATGATTGCTCATACAGGTTACATAGTCTATGCTAGGACATGTAGTAAGCAATAGTTTCCTATGAACGTAAAGCTACTTATATCTTAGCCTAAGCCCTAACTAAATGTAGAGGTGAGGTTTAGACTATGAGTCAAAGAGTTAGATGGGAGCAAAAATTTAGTGAATGGTTTGATGAGGTAATAGAGAAAGCAGAAATATATGATTATGGTAGGTATCCCGTAAAAGGTATGGGCGTATGGATGCCCTATGGATTTAAGTTACGCGAACTAGTACTCAACGTCATTAGAAAGAGATTAAATGAAACAGGACATGAGGAAATACTATTACCATTACTTATACCAGAACACTTACTTAGAAAGGAGTCCGAGCACATTAGAGGTTTCGAGGATCAAGTTTACTGGATTACTCATGGAGGCTTAGAGCCACTAGACGTAAAACTTGCTTTAAGGCCTACAAGTGAAACTATAATAAGCTTTATGGAGGCATTATGGATTCAAAGCTATAAGCAACTACCAAAGAAGTACTATCAAATTGCTAGCATATTTAGATATGAGACTAAGGCTACTAGGCCCATGATTAGGTTAAGAGAAGTTACAACGTTTAAGGAAGCACATACCGTTCACGATAGCTTTGAAGATGCTGAAAGACAAGTAGAGGAGGCTATAGAGGTGTATAAGAGAATATTTGATGACCTAGGAATACCATACGTTATCTCACAGAGACCTATTTGGGATAAGTTTGCTGGGGCACTCTATACTATAGCTTTTGACACGATATTTCCTGATGGTAGAGTGCTACAAATAGGTACAGTTCACCATCTAGGACAAACCTTTGCGAAAGTATTTGAAGTAAGAGTTCAGAAAAGAGATGAAAGCATTGATTATGCATGGCAGACAAGTTACGGTATTTCTGATAGAGCAGTAGCAACAGTAATAGCAATCCATGGAGATGATAGAGGGCTCGTATTACCACCTATAGTTGCACCAATACAGGTAATCATAATACCAATACCAGGAAAAACCAAAGAGGAAACAGAAAAGATATTCAAGTACGCCAAGGAAATAGAAGCTAAACTAAAGGAGAAAGGAGTTAGAGTGAAAGTTGATGAAAGGGAGGAGGTTACGCCAGGATACAAGTACTATGAATGGGAGTATAGGGGAGTACCAGTAAGACTTGAAATAGGTCCAAGAGAAGCAGCAAATAATACGGTGACCATTGCTAGAAGAGATCTATTAAAGAAGGAGATCATGAAACTCGACGAGTTCTTAAACAAGGTATTTAACCTATTCAGGGATATTGAGGAAACCTTAAGGAAGAGGGCTTGGGAGTGGTTTAAGAACAAAATAACGTATGTTGAAGACCTAGATGAAGCAAAGAAAATACTAGAGTCAAAGAAAGGTATAGTTGAAGTCCCATGGTGTGGAAGTAATAAATGCGGACTAGAAATGCAAGACTACGTTGATGCTAGAGCCCTAGGCTCACCTCTAGACAAAGAAACAATACCTAAAGCAAAATGCCCAATATGTGGAAAGGAGGCAAAAACATTAATGAGACTAGCTAGAACTTATTAAGGCATACATGTAAATACTTATGGGTTAGGGGTGAATTGAGATGCCGAAAAAGAGGGAAAGCAGAGGTAGACACAAAGGAGGTAAAGGTAAGGTAGGTACAGTTCAATGCGATAACTGTGGTAGAGTTATACCAGCCGATAAAGCAGTATGTGTAACAAGAATGTACTCACCGGTAGATCCCCAGCTCGCACGTGAGCTTGAAAAGAAGGGAGCTATAATAATGAAATACCCAGTAACTAAATGCTATTGTATAAGCTGTGCAATATTCTATGGAATAATAAAGATTAGACCTGAAGCTGAGCGTAAGAAGAGAGTACCATTAACATGATAAAATACAGGGTATTTCTTGTAGTATCACCAACAGCAGTAACTTCACCTAATTTTAAACTAAAAGGTATAGCAGGCTCAACTGGTAGATTAGATGTAATAGCTAGGAGTATAATAGCAGCACTCAAGACTAAAAACGGCATTAGAAGAGATACTGAATTCTGGGGGTTACTTGAAGGACCTCCTAATCCACCAATATTAATAAAAGTCATTGGAAGCGAAGTA
>CAYPZO010000014.1:16410-23138 GCA_964415135.1 uncultured Desulfurococcales archaeon
ACTTGAAGGACCTCCTAATCCACCAATATTAATAAAAGTCATTGGAAGCGAAGTAAGTTACATACCATGCAGCGAGATAGAAGTTATCAAGAATCTAAGGAATATAATGAAAGGAGAACACATTAAGGGTTACATCCTTGAAAAGAAAGGATTTAAAGAAGTAGTTAAGGAGTTAATGAGTAGAGTTAATAGCCTATATTATTTAATAGAAAATGGAAGAAAAATAAGTGAAGAAACATTTAGACATGAAAGAATAGGATTTATACTTGGAAGCCACGTAGATCTACCTCCCAACTATGAAGAGTATCTAATTAGCTTAGGCGTTGAAAAAGTAAGCCTTAGTAGTATAAGTTACTTAACAAGCCAATGCATAGTCATAGTACATAGAATACTGGATAGAATATATTATTTACATCGTACTCTTACGCCTCCTTAATAGATGCTTAGCATGAATATGGAGAGACCATTCACCATACCTTTTAACTAATATATGCTCACTTTCAGAGAGCTCTTCTAACATCTTCATTATTAACTCGTGTATACGTCCTTGGCTTTTATCATATATTACCTCGTATCCTAAGGCTAATCCGCTGAGAAAACTTCCTGGAATAATGACTATGATATCCAAATCCCTTCCTTGTCCCATATATACTGTACTTCCAAATAAAATTATAGCTATGACATCACTTCTTATCGTCTTTACTAGCGAGGATATTTTTCTTTTCAAGATATTTACCTGCAATTGAAACTACTTCTTTAGCGTATTTTAATGCTTTCTCTGCAATATCTTTATTAATTATATCCTAGGGAGCTAATACTTTATCTCCAACCAATTTAGGATATTGTGTAGCTGTGTAAAATCCTGTTAAATAGTCCAAAGCATCTACAACTATATCAAATTTACTGCTCCATTCATTAACGAAAGCTTGCTCAAAAAGAGCTAATAGTGCTGGACCATGATTATAGACATATCTTTTCTTAGCCTCAAGCATAGCCTTTACTGATTTCTCAACAGCTTGTTGTGCGTGAAATATAGCTTCAGGGTAATCCCTTTTACTACATGCTTCAAGTGCTTTTTCTAAGTCTCTTTTAGCTATTTCAAAGTATTTCTTTGCAAATTCCTTATATATAGCCATTAAATGCCCCAACTCTCTTCAATAATTAATACGCCATAAATGCGTAATAAATGCTATTGATGTTTATGCTAATGATCTAGCTAATTCATAGGATTTTCGTAGTACTTCCTCGAGTACTTGTGGTTTAAGCTTTAGTGCAAGGTATAGGGTCTTATTACTTGGAACTATAGCTATATGGTTAACTACATGTGGTTCCGATAATGATTTAACGAATTTGACGAGCACATCAACTATGGATGCATCGTTATAGACTAAGTAGTATTGCTTACCCATAATGTTTAACCTATCTACGCGCAAAGACTCAATATTCTTAATCACCCTCTTAATACCCTTCCTATAATACCCCTTTCTTACAACATGTGCTTCCTTATAGAACGGTCTATTAAACCAATAAACTAGGAATAGCTTATCAAATCTAGAGGTAAGCATTGCAATTGGATAGTAAAATAGGCTTTGCCTAGGTATTAGGAGTACGGTTACTTCTGCTCTATTTAAGGTCTTATAGAGTAGCTTAAATACAGCTCTATAACCTACATAAAGTCCTATCCATTGGTAAATTTTATCCCTAGGCTTTAACACCTCTTCTAGCTTTCTAGCAGTAAACTCCATTAACATGAGGTTAAGTTTCCTACCTTTAAAGAACTGCATAACAGCTATTACCGCAATTACCATTATTAATACCATAAGCTCCTCAGGAGTTAGCTCAAACATTTCTATAAACCCTTATACAAATCCTCTAAGTACCTAGATATATTTCTTAAGTCCTCTATACCTCTAGGTTCACTTGAGAAGAATGGTATTCTGATTATGGTTAATCCCTTAAACAATTCATTTACCTTCCTTATTGCTTGATCTTGCATTTCAATTTTAACTTTTAGTTCGTCGGAGATACTAGGTATTTCAAGAACCTTATTAATTACTACTGATTTAACTGGAATACCTAGTTTCTTTAAAAACTCATAAGCCCTGCTTGCTTCAAGTACAGGTAATAGTTCAGGATTAACTATCATTACCACTGAAGTCACCTTACTATTGATTAGCAGGTTATTTATAGTGTTAATCTCATTATACATTTTCTTTAGTTCCTTGAATATGGGGTCTTCTTCAGGTATGGATGCTAGTTCAAGCTCTTTTCCTGATATAATTGCCTTTATTTTCTCTCCAGTTATCCTTTCTATTGCTTTTCTTCGTTCAAGTATCTTTAATCTAAGTTCCATGAGCTTCTTAATCCATATTAATGATATTGTTGGGAGAGCCATTATTCTAATAGTTAAACCTGTTGGTGGAGTATCGAATACAAGTATATCATATTCCTTCTTCTTCATATTCTTCTTAATTATCTCTATAATCTTCTCAAGAGTAGCATATTCCTCTATTCCAGGTGAATGCCTTAACGTATCAACATATCTATCGAGATTAAATATCCTTAGGTAGCCATAGATATCTTTAATTTTATCACTTAGTTCTTTTAAGTGCTTAGCTATCATTTTATCGAAATCTACTTCAATTGCATATAGATTATCTAGTACCCTAGTAGCTTCTTCACCTACCTTCATGTCAAGTACATCGCCGAGATTATGAGCCGGGTCAAGTGATGTTATTAATGTTCTATATCCTCTATTGGCTAATCCTACAGCGAATGCTGCAGCACAAGTTGTTTTACCTACACCTCCTTTTCCTACGAAGAAGTATACCTTGAATTCTCTATTCATAGCTTTCACCGCTTTTATGTTATTTCAAATAATCCTGCCATTTCTCCAAGCATATCATCTAGTCTTTCACTAACGCTTTGCATTATCAGCAGCTCTCTAGCCATATATGGTAGGAGTCTTAATGATATACTTGTTGGTGGACTTGGTAACCCTATAAATGAGCCCAATAGAATTAATGCAAAGACATTTTCGAGCTCACGTAACTCAACTTGAACATACTCTATTGATTTTGCTTGTAGGGTCCCCTTAATTATGTCCATGAACTTAAGGATTTTCTTTTTAATTAACTTAATCACCCTTTTATATGCAGTCCATTTACTTACCTATATAGTATGAGGCTTATAAGGAGTTTAGAACTTGAAATAATAAAAACCTACTATTGGGTTTTAGAAGTATTCTTCAACTAGCATAAGTCTCTTAGCAACTCTTCTCTTAAGGATTATTAGCGTTATAATGAATATTGCTATACCCGTTACTGGGATTATAATGGGTAATAGCCTGTATATTTTTGTTAAAAGTTCTGGTTCAAGCATTATTGTAATGCTTTGTTGTTGTGGTATAGTTATGTAGACTTCCTTAACCTTAAAGCCTGGTGCGTAAGCTGTAATCTTATAGGTGTTTGGCCTTAAGTTTAGTGGTACTTCACCTGTTGGTGCGAGTAATAGGTCCCTATATATTGCTCTTCCTTTACTATCAATTACTGTTATTTTTGCAGTAGGCATTAGTTTTCCTAGGTCGTCTACAACTCTTATAGTTACTCTAATCATTGATGGAACTAGGTTTATTTTAACTTCAGTACTATTGAGTAGCTTTACTTCAACTTTTGTTTCTTTATATGCAATCGTTCTAGGAATTCCTATAATATATGTACCGTAAGGTAATGTTAGGGTATTGTTCTTTGGCGTTATAGTTGCTGTTATATTATACTTAAATATGCCTTTTCTAACAATGTTTACTTCTATTGGTTTAGTTACTTTAGTTTTCTCAACAGCATCTATAAATGTTATTGTTAAGTTATAGTATTTTGGTTTAAGTTTTATCTGAACCTTAGTGTTGTTAACTAGTTTTATAGTATGTTTAGCTTCAACAACATATGGAGCGAGTGGTTTGACAAATACTTCATAGGTACCTGACCTTAAGTTTTCTATCTTTAAGTATCCTTTACCATCTGTTGTAGTATTTGTAATGAATCTTTCGATAGGCTTTAACTGCCTAATCACTACTATTGATTTAATGGGTTTTTCATCAGGATTCACTACATTAATCTCTAAGCTGTATGTAAACGTCTTAAGCTTTAATGTAACTTCAGTTTCCTTATTTACTTCAATAACCCCACTTGCGCTTTCGTATCCTGGCATTTCAACCTTATACTCGTATGCACCTAAAGGTAGTTCTACTTTTTCACTACTTTTCACTATGACGTAGCTTTCGGGTGTTCCTCCCTTGTACAATAATATTATCTCCGCTTCCTCTAATTCAACATTTGTATCGACATCATATATCCTAAAGATTGTAGCATACTTAGGTAATGTAACGTTTATTGAGAACTCTTGTCCTTCATATGTAACATCAATTATTTTTTCTCCGATTGCTATTCCATTAAGGTATATTGTTGCCTTGTATTTTCCTGGTCTTAGCGATAATCTTAAGAGGCCCTTGTGTATTTCTGCTTCTATTGACTGTAGAAATACTTTTTTACTTAGATAATCTAATTTAATTACACCATAGTCTAATGGTTTTACTAAGGGGAAGGGCTTCTTTATGTCAACGTAGACTTTAATTAAAGTTCTATATCTGAATGGTTCAAGTGGTATGTTGACTTCAGTATCTTTGGTTAATTCTAATGTTATAGTCTTTGGTAAAAATCCTGGTGCTCTTAATTCTAATCTATAGATTCCGTATGGCAACATTATTGTGTTATACTTTAGTGTTAAGTTTACTGAGAAGTATATGGGGACACCATTTCTGTCGATTATAGTTAATGTATAGTTTGATAGTTTATTATAGCCTTCAAGGGCTTCTACATCTAGAGCTATTATTTTTACTTCAAATAATTTAGGTGAAACGAGTAAGTGTAGTTTCGTAGTTTCTGGTGTTATTGTAACTCTAAGTGGTAGTATTAGTCTATGATATGGACTAATTAGATATACCTTATATTTACCAGGCCTAAGGTTGATTATTCCTGTACCATCAGGTCCTAATCCTGTAGAAGCTGCTGTAACGCCTATTTCCTTTAGCTCTGGATCTATTGGTGAGAATATTAGCGTTGCATTAAATGGTGGTTCTGTCGCTATAACTCTACCTGCAATATAGTATCCTACGTTATCTACTTTAAGTGAAACAGGTATTATTATTGGCTTTAACATTAGGTCTACTGTTTTGCTTTGACCTTCTTTATCCAGTTCAACTATAGTATATGATGAGTAATGTTTATCTGAAGTAATTTTTACTTTATATGCTCCTAATGGTACTTCTAGTCTAAGAACTTCTCTATTAGCTTTAAAGATTCTAGAAATCCCTGTATGCTCGTTGGTTACCTCCACTATAGCATTTATTAAGTATCCTGTTTCCTCATCTCTAGCTAGTATTACTAGGAAGCCTGTCTTAGGATCTAATTCTACTGATATTTGGGATTCTGCTAAGACTGTTATGTTTACGGTCTTCTCTTTGAATAGTGGATGCTGTATGTGTATTGAGTAAGTTAGTCCAGCTCTTAATAGTAGTGTTGCCTTGCCCATGGAGTCGGTTAGTGCTTTTAATGGTGGATATTCGGGTGCTTCTGCTATTAATTGGGCGTTGTCTATGGGTTTTCTCATAAATCCATAGCCTTTATTACTTCCATAGACAACTACTTCAACTAGGTACTTTACTGGCTTTAGCTTTACGTATACATTTGTATCTCCAACTACTGTTACGGTGGTATTTTCTTCTCTAAAGTAGTCTTTATCGAATACGAAGATGTAGGTACTATATGGTAGTTTTATAGTACTACCACTACTTACAATTGTTCTTAACACTGGTTTTCCATCAGTAGTTGATATAGACAGCTTAACTCCATCTAGATATTTTCCTCTAATTTCACTATCCTCTATAAAGACTCTTACATTGAATAACTTAGGTTTGAGATTTATAGTTAGTGTTACTTGACCTTCCTCTCCAGTAAGACTCAATGTTCTTATAGCTTCATTAAACCATTCATGTCTTACATATATCTTATATTGTCCCTCCCTTAAACTAAAGATTGCGTAACCTTCACTATCAGTTATTTCTTTGAGCGATCTCTTGCCTATGATTGTTACATTGGCTTCAGCAACAGGTCCTTTAAGTACACCTAAATATCCTTCACTTACAACTCTTACAACCACAATTACCTCTTTAGGCTCCATGAACACACTAAATTGTTTATCACTTTCTACTCTTATTGGAGGGCTAATGTATTCCTTAAAGCCCCTTCTATATGCCTTGATAACGTAAGTTCCTTGAGGTATATTAAATGTATATTCTGCATCTACAATTTTGCTAATCGATTTACCTGTTTCAAGTCTAACTATTGTTAAGTTCGCATTGTTTAGGGGTTCATTAAATTCCTTATCGAGAACTTCAATGCTGAGCTTGTATAGCTTGGGCTTTACATTTATATTCAGTATTGTTGGCTTATCTATAGCTACTTTCAATGATTTCGCAGTTATGTGTTTTCCTTCTACTTTTACATTAAATGATCCCTTTTCTAGAAGGCACCCAGCTATACCATTAGCATCTGTTGTTAAGTTTAATGAGAGTTTTCCTTCAGTTGAGGTTATGGTTATGTTGGCTTCAGGGACGGGCCCATACCATAATCCATATCCGTAATTTGGGTCTTCTGGTCTATAGGGTATTGTTA
>CAYPZO010000015.1:0-22957 GCA_964415135.1 uncultured Desulfurococcales archaeon
CCTTATGCAGAATCTTCGACATAGAATTTAAGCTATACCATATACTAATTACATGTCCAAAATCACGATATAGGTATAACAGTAAATAAACACTACACATCACTAAGGTCTTTCTCGACCTTAATGAGTGAGAGTACGGAAGTAATTCCATAAATTATTGGCAAGGTTATACAAGATACTTCATGTAGTGTATAGATTACATAGAGGATATTTTCATAGAGATAATACTAAAGGAATTGCATTAATTTTAGGCCTTTCTCTCTTAAAATGAAGACATATATCGAGGTTATGACAAATGATACGATAAATCGGTCAATAAAGTAACTTAAAGGTATGTCAAAGATTAAGGAACTCCAATCACCCTCCCATATTCATGCATTAAATGACGCTATCATTGGATCTGCTTGTAAATCTAATGCTGCCAAGAGAGCAGTTAATAATCCAAAGTACATCTGTAAATACTCCCAGGAAAACAGTAAAGCAACCCTCCTATACTTTATACTAAGTAGAGCTATAGCTACTAGATAACATACTAGATACATGAAGAATGCATATATCTTGTACATTAATCCTAGAAATATACCTATAAGAAACATTAATATTCTATCGCAAAACATTAACAATGGTACTATGACCGATGGATTCATCATGAACGATAACTATTAATTATATTGATGCCCAAGACACTAAAGATTTTGATATATCTTTTATCTATATTTTCACCAATGAGGTATGGTGCTACTATAGTCTAGTGAAAACCTCTGCATCGAGTAATTACATGAATACTGACGTAGAGGTTACTGAACAAGGACTTAGAGACGATAAAAATAAAAACACGAAGTCAAGGACTTGAGGATTTGAAAGCATTGATTAAGGCTCTTCAACATATTTTAATCTATTTCAAGAAGATAATACTAGGCTATAAATTGATGCAAGGTGTGGTGTTTTAATTGAAAGCACTTATGTTATATGGTCCACGTGACTTAAGGCTTAAGGATGTATCCATACCTAGGCCCTTAAGTGGTTGGTGTTTAATTAAGACTAAAGCAGTTGGTATTTGTGGTACTGATAAGGCTTTTTACCTCGGTACTTATCCTTTGTTTAAGAAACCGTTAATTCCCGGTCATGAGGTTGTAGGGGAAGTTGTAGAGGGCCCTGAAGATCTTATAGGTAGGAGGGTTATACCTGAAATTAACTTTTCTTGTGGTAGATGTTATTATTGTAGGGTTGGACTTTATACTCATTGCCCGTATAAGAAGACCCTTGGAATAGATTTTGATGGTGGTATGGCGGAGTTCTTCATAGCACCCGTAGAAGCGTTACATTTAGCTGAAGATCTTGACCCCATAATTGGTGTTGAAGTTGAGCCCTTAGCAGCAGTACTCAATATGTTTGAGCAGTATCCCCCAACACCTACAATGAAGGTTGCAGTTATTGGTTCTGGTAACCTAGCAATACTTACTGTACAAGTACTTAAACTCCTAGGTGTTGATGAGCTTGTAGTTATTGTACGTAGAGGTAGCGTTAAGCATAGATATATTAGACAGCTAGGTGCGGTAACCATATATCTTGATGAAATAGAGGATTACGTTAAGAAGAATACACCTGAAGGACAAGGATTTGACATGGTGATCGAAGCTACAGGATCTAATAAGGGACTGGAAATAGCAGTAAAAATAACGAAACCAAGAGGAATAATCCATATAAAATCTACTCCAGGAGGATTAGCAGAGTTCAATCAAACATTAGCGGTGGTTAAGGAATTAAGGATAATAGGTACAAGATGTGGTGCCTTCAAGGAATTTAAACGTGCCATAGAGCTACTAGCTAGAGGGCATGTTAAACCCATAATAACGTCAACCGTGGGACTTAAACAGGGAGAACTTGCATTTGAGAAAGCTCTTGAAAAGGAGCAGGTTAAGGTCGTAATAGTCAATAAGTAAACGTTTACTTCACGGACATGTAGTTAATGTCCTAATGAATAAAACAATCCATTAATTACTTAAAGCATGTAGTTATTGAACTTTCCTATTTATAGTCATTATCTTAGCTATTATCTCTTAAATCTACGCCATACTATAACTGAAGCTAAGGCTACTGTAGCAATTATTGCTACAAACATTTCCATAGGTATTAGAGGTTTATATACGCCTGGAATGATCCCACTACCTGCAGAGGATGTAGATACGCTCGTTGCATTACCTTTCACTTCTACTACGGTTAATGTAACCACATTGCTTTCACATACCTTCTTATTATTCATAATAAGAGCGGCCTTAATTTTGTGGTTGCCCGGTTTCTCTGGTGCAGTAATTTGTATACTTACTACACCCTTATCGTTTATTGTGTAAGTTGCTGTGGGTAAGAGAATCCAGTCGTTTATGGTAGGTTCAAGTCGATAAACCTCTATTTTACATGCTTCTCTAGGAGGTATTGGAGTTATTTTTCCTGAGAGCTTCACTATTGATTGGGGATTTGCCTTTATTGTTGAGGGTGAAAGCTTTAAAGTAAACTTACCGAGAACCTTGATTTCAATTGTATTACTTTTTATGCTCTTCTCTGGTTGTATTGCTCTTAGAATGTATGTTCCTTCAGTCATAGGAGCTTTTATTTTCACTTTACAGCTAGGAACTTTAACATTAATGCGGGTAATATTTGTCCAGGTACCGTTGTTTAAACCCCATTGGATTATTACTCCTTTCATGTTTCTATAAGCCTGTATGGATACTTCTATCACATCACCTATAGTGACTTCCTGTTTATCGACATTAAGGATTATTGATGGCATAACGACTACTTCATAGGTTTGAGTCTCTATAGATTTAACATATCCTCCCTCTACATATATGACCTTAAACTTAACTTGATGTGTGCCCTGTCCATTAAGTTCCATAATAATTGTTTGTATGGTCTCAGAGTATGGGTTAAGGATCTTACCTACGGGAATTGACTTTAATAAAGACTCATTGTCTAGTATGTCGATTTCTTTAATCCCTATGATATTTCCTCCGTTATTGGTTATTTTTAGGATTATATTATTTTTTTCTCCTTCATATACGCTGTTACTTAAATATGCTTCAACTGTGAGAAGCGTTTTCCTAAGTTCATATAGCATGATAAATGGTATTTCTATAGTCTGCTTACTATTTTCAGTAATGATATCGGTTTCTATCTTAAGATTAAGCATAGGATTCTGCCTACACATAAACTTAATTACATCTAAAGGTATATTGAACTGCATTACAACCTTTACATCACCACTAATAGCGCTTACATATTTAGAATGAACTACATTATCATTAACCAGTAATTTTACAAATAACCTTATAGTCTCAGTCGTATATCCCTGAATACTGTATTCGATAACAGGAACCCCTAAATTACTACCCCATTGGGAAAACGTCTTTACTATGTGTTCAAGTACTAATCTATCACTATAGGAAACTTCACTTCTAGAAATCATTATTGGAGCTATGATACCTCCTGTTTTCTCGATAATGCCTGTAATGAATAAGGGTACTGTAGGACCTACAACCACGGTTTCATTACCTCTTACAGCTATAATGCTTGGAGTAATTAGTAATCCTATAGTGGTCTTATTTAATGCTGCGACTACTAGCTTAGTACTAGGATATACTTGAATTACTTCAGTAAACTGTTTAACGTTACTATCTAATCTGCCTACGTAATATTTATTTTTTACTTCTATAGCTTCAGTCAAAGTCTTTATATTAAGTACTGCAATTACGTCCAGAGGTTTTGACCCCTTGATATACTCGGCCTTAATGTTTATTGGTAATGGTTTTGTTAAGTCCCATATATTACTATTTATTTCTACAACTATTCTAGCTGTATCACCATTCTCGAACATTACAATTACTTCTCTCCAACTTGAGGATGATTGACTATACACGATATGTGGTAATTTAAGTAGGCTAACGATCAACATTAATACTAATAATAGTGATGTGAGACGCATTATGCGTACACCTGACATACTGTACACGAACTAGTATAGTTACATGTTAAATATATAGTATTTTAGGAATGGCGACTCTTAATCGACATTATATTTACTTAGCCAATAATGTATAGTTACGTTAGGGGCTCTCCTTACTTTTCGGAACACATTATCTCTGTACTTTAAAAGTTTAGCGAGTAGCTAATTTAAGTCAATACTTGATCATAAATTTATTAAATGACTAGGATTCTTGACTTAAAACAGTGATATTATTCTTACTAGTTACTATTATTCCATATACGTTGTTGTCTTCTATTCCTAGGAACATGCAGAGGGAATTGAATTCATCATTATTTAAGATTATTACGGTATCGTATTTGTCCATATCATTAATTAAATGTTCATATCCTTTCCGTAATATCAATATGGTTTCATTCTTTTCAATTGACTCAACTAATATTTTAGTAATGTTGTTATGTATATTGTTTAGTATTTCTGTGAGCTTTGCATAGATATAATTTATCTTACTACTTATCGTCTTCTCTTTAACCTCAATAATAGTTACATTACCCGCTTTTACTGCTTTAAGCACATCAAAACCATAATCGGTTATTTCATATACTAGGTCCCTAGTCTCATTAAGTAATGATAATAATTCCACTGAGCATCCAAGCAAACAAAGTAGTAGCGGCATTAACACACATGAACTGAGCAATATAACCGTAAGATTTGTAGTCATTTAGACACCCACAATACTTATTTTCGACCTATAGTCGCCTGTTCACGGAATACCCCACTCTGTTACTAAATAATGTCTTACAACGTTAAAAACTTTCGAAGGCAAATAATACCAGCTAGTTAAATATCCAAAGAGGAAGAGTTAAATATTCTAAGATCTCAATTTAAAGACTATTCAGGTGGAGCCTAGGAACTAAACTTAAGAATATATGAATAGACACTAAGGAGATATATGTTAAGTATTATAAACTATGACGGGAAAGGATACCCTTAGTTGCTTTTCTTGCTTTAAAACCAGTTTAATACCAGGAATTGCGCGTGTAAATTTCGTGCCTATATCTATGAGGATTAGGATTAATAGTAATGATAGTAATAATGATGTTATCGATGGTATTAGGTCTTAGTGCTATTATTGGTTATGCAATGTCAATTATAGCATCTTCGTTAATTATGATAGCTAACTATATAGTGTTGAGGAGGGATGTAGATAATTTACCTAGTTTATTTGGAGAATTGCTAAAAAGTAAAGAAGGCAAAGACATTAACATAGTGTTAAGAGACCTAAAACTAGCAGTAGGTAAAATATGTGGTAAAAATTAAGGCATTAAGGAAGTCTATACCTGGAGTAAGCAATGTTAGTAATACATTCTTATCAAGTGCTCAGCAAGTAAAACAGGCCTTTACTCGGATAACTGGTATGCGACAAGCATCACAAGCAGTATAAGAAATATTTGAACCCGCCCAACTAGTAGCGTAACGTTCACAGGAATTAGGTGTCATATTAAAGGATATTTCAATGAAGTTAAATTATATGACAAATGAAAGAAGAAAAATTCGTTAGAATTAGCTAATAAGACTCTCGGTGAAGGCAGAGATGCGAAAGAAACATTAAGCAAGATTAATACTTCTTTAAACAATCTCCTCAATGGGATACAAAATTAAACAATATTATGAAAAAGGTAGGTGAAATCTCAATAAAGATTAAGGATATTGCTGATCAGATTAATTTGTCGGCTTTTGAATGTTGCTATCGAGATGCTCATGCGGGAGAAGCAGGGAGAGAATTCACGATTTTAGTACATGATCCCAATAGGTGGTGTTACACTTTGCTTTGACATACTAAGATTTCTTTCTCGTGTTGTTACTTGTAGCAAATAAGTTTTCAGGTTTACTATATAATCCCTGTTTCAATAATATAAATATAGAATGTGCGAAGTATGCGAGGATCGGCATTAACTACGCCACTAAGCATATTTTCGATTATTTTCTTTTCATCACCTATATTCTTAAGTTCTTCAGCCATAATTCTTAGTAATTCCACTTTACTCTCTAATTCTCTTGCGATTAAGCGGTTTGACACCATCCATATAAGCCTTAAGAAGGCCCTTATGTTTGACAAATGCTATATCTGTTAATTCCCCTTCTTTGACCGCCATAGTATTTTGTAAAAGTAAAACACTTAATGATGGATACCGTAGTCAGTGCTACTATTAACAGTACATAAATATTAATATTAAAATATTTATGTAATATAGATATTTTTTAATCTCTTTGATCATTTACAACCACTAGCACTATAGTTTATAATAGAAATGATAGTAGAATAGAGTATCAGGAGTGCTTAGCGGAAGGAATTAGACTAATATTTTGATCGCTAATCATTTAATTACAGGATAGTCATCTTGTTTTAAGTCAGAACTACCATCTGAATTATAAGGATCTCCTCTTAAGTCTTTTTAGCGCTTCTTTTAGACCTTCAATAATTGTCGATTGAGTTTCTTCTTTTCCTTTGCCCTTCATTTTTTCGTCTATTAACCCATATATCTTTGCGAAAATTCTAAATGCTTCGTAGTAGTCTTCAATATTTTGTTTAACCATTTCCCTCAATATCTGTGCTCTTAGCTCTAACTCGTCATATATTAGCTTGATTTTCCTTCGCGGTATACCCCTCATTGTAGCTATTTTCTCTTCCAATAGGTAACTTGATCCCCTACCTCTGAATAGAAATCTATCTTTTGTCGGATCCCATGTAAAAACTGGAATATATATGATTGAATCCGATGTTGCATCGTATCCTAGGATTTCATTTACGCTAAGTACTCTTCGTAGCATAACTCCTTCTCTATAAACAGCGCTTTGAATTATTACGAAGTTTAAATTATCTAGTTGTGTCTTTGGTACATTTATTGGCGGTGAAGTTATTCTTTGGATGAGTCTTAGAACACTTCCTGCGTGGAATGTAGCTAATACCGGATGTCCGGTGTTGTGGAGAGCTATGGGTACTTCTCCGCCGATAAATAATTCTGTTTCTGGAACCGATATATCATATACATAACCATTATACTTTACCTTCCTAATGTTTAAAACTCTAAGTAATAGAATATTACTGTAAATGAATAATTCAAGTTTATCTAGAAGTTTTTGAGCTTCATCAGTTAACTTACTTGCGTTTTTCTTAAGATATTCTATTAGTCTAGAGACCCTAAGGTAAGGTACAAGACGTTTTTCCCTTAGCATGCGAACAATTTCTCGTATAAAGGGAGGTAAGTCTTTTGGCTTCATCGATAGTAATATGGTAATAAGGGGCTTAGTTGGTATGAGTTTTTCTTGACCAAATTTATCGTAATTGATAGTTATTTGGATTTCATACCGTATACAGCTTCCCTTGTTCTTTTTCAGTAATTTTGATCTTAATCCAGCAAGTCTTGCAAGCCATAAGAGAGCTATTGCTTTATCGCGTTTGCGTAGAGTTAGTTTCAGGATTCCTCTATTAATATCGTATTTAACTACATCAGCCTTGAAGGATTCTATAAATAATTTAATTATATAAGAAGGCGCTTCCCATAACCATGCTGGTATGCTTCGTATTCCTCTTTCTGGTATTTTATCTATTTGCTCTAAGGGTATCGTTATGTTTCCTCCGTTGATTTTTCTTAAATTACCTGATCCTATATAACTCACTAGTAGATCTCCTATGTGAAGATCTTTAACATACTTTGGCTTTATTTCAAGTGTTTCTTCATCTAAAACGAATACGCTATGAGAACCTGTAACCTTTACTACTCCTCCATCATCGTATTCTACCTCATATATTTCGCGGATTTTATGTCTAAGTACGTATTGTATTTCTGACCATCTAATTCTACCTAAAGGGTCCATAGACAAAATGTAATAATCCTTAACAAGTTTAGGACCTTTTTCTCCATCCCCAAGGTAAAACCTGTCGACGAACTTACCTATGGGCATTAGCTTGATAGCATTATCCTTCTTGCACTTAATTAAAATTGGGGTATCCCATGAAACACTTTGCATTGCTTGAAATGCAACGTTTCCTTCGGCTCCTCTAATCTCTCCTACTATGATATAGTTAGGTCTTTGTCTTAGTGCTGCTTTAAGTAAATCAAACATTGTTATACTACTTTCAACGCTTCCCGTATCGCGGGTTAATTCTCTTACCCAATTGTCGTGAGGTACTTGGACTTCAGCTGTGTCTTCAATAGTTATTATCTTAGCTGTAGGTCTTATGAAGGCTATTATTGCATTAAGAGTAGTGGTTTTTCCCGATGCTGTTTCTCCTGAAATAAATCCACTCATACCTTCTAATAGTAAGATCCATAAATATGCAGCAACTTTCTCGTCAAAAGTACCCCACTTTATTAGCCTTATGATAGAGAATGGTTTTTTAGAGAACTTTCTTATAGTAAAGTTGCTTCCTTTTAGGCTTACATCTTTACCAAATACTATGTTTATACGGCTCCCATCAGGTAAAGTTGCGTCAACTATGGGTCTAGCATGACTTACTGGTTTTCCTATTCGCTCACTAAGCTCTATGACAAACCTATCTAGTTCTTCCTCAGTTTTAAACTCAATAGTAGTTTCAAGTGGACCAAATACTTTATGAACTATGTAGACAAAACCTACTCCATCGCAGCTTATGTCTTCAATGTATGGGTCTCTTATTAGTGGTTCAAGAATTCCTAGACCTATCTTATCCCTTATTAAGTAATACTTAAGTCTATCGTAATCATTACGGTATACCGGCACTTTCTTACTCTTTAAGATTTTACTTATCATCCGCTCGTATCTTACAGGATAATCGACGATGCTGACCACTTTATCTAAAAATCTTAATAGTAGCTTCTTTTTCTCCTCGAAGTCGGTGACTATGTCTTTCTCAGTTATCAATTCCGCCATTCTTTGCTCTACAAGTTCAAATAATATATTAGGTGGACGTGGAGGCTCAACAACTACATATTTACGATAACCAGAAACTGTACCTTCGGGAGGCATATAGACATGTATATAAATACCTGGACCTACGGGATAGAGGACATTTACAGCTGGTTGTTTTTTGTACTTGTCCGGTAACTTATCAGGATGATAATTAGGATAACCTACTCTAGCTACTATCTTCTTGAGATAATCTGCAAGATAGGGTACCTTTCTGATCTCTCTCATCAATAGATCGTAGTTTGCAGATCTTCTTTGTAGGAGAGACATAAGAGGAGCTGTCAAGTTTAGTCACCTTTAGGCTTTAGCTAATGCGAGGGGCACGACCTTAATGCCAAATGAAGGGTCAACATCAAAAGCTATGGTTGCTTCAGGCGGAGATAAAGCGCCTCTCAGCTTCACTATCTTCATTACTTTAATTATACGACCGCCAATTTCAGCGAAGCCTAATTTAATATAACCATCACTTATTGCCCTAATTCTAATCATTACCTCATTAGGGAGGGCATCAGGATGCATGGTTAATATTACAAGCTTATCTTTACGTACTATAGTTCTTGCTCTTGTTAGGAAATCTAAAACAGTACTAATATCAGCATATACAGCTAATACGCTTAGTGAATCAACTATGAATAATTCGTAATCATTGATAGTGCTAGCCATGTAATTGCCCAATACACGTAAGAGATTCTTAGCTACCTTCTTTGCCCACCTAACACCCTCCATATGTACTGGCACTATCTTTATCAATCCCTTAAGAAATTCATCAGTTAAATCTAAGCTAAGTTGTCTCATTTGCACTATTAGTTCCTTTATACCAACTTCTGTAGTAATGTAAGTCACTCTTTTGCCTATCTTTACGGCACCATACATTATTTGTTGAGCTAATAAGCTCTTTCCTGTTCCATGATCTCCCTCTATAGTTAATAAATTAGGCATTGGAATACCCCCACCTAATCTCATATCGAGCTCTTCATTACCTGTAGATAGAATATACGTCTCTAGAGGATTATGCTTTTCTACATTCGATGAAATTGAATCAACAACTTTGTTGCTCATTATTTCACCTCGGCCATATATTCTGAAGTACAACCCCTAGGAGAGATCAATACTACAATGATCGTGGAATTAGGCATAATCGTCTTAGAAGGATTTAATTTTACTTCTACAGTTGCACCTGGAATGAATTCTATTGACATTCTAGATTCTACTTTAGTGACCTTATCTCCTATGTAAATTGCGGAAAGTGTCCATTGTCCAAAAGTTTTTAACTCTATGTTTCTTCTTCCCTGTATATCGGTATAATCTATAAGAATTTCGTAGCCTATTCCGAAAACTAGTGATCTTGATCCCTCATTAGTTATGTTAATGTATAAAGTATTGGTAGTATCATTATATATTATACCTGGTATTAATAGATTAAAGTTAGTTGCATGCTTTAATTGCTTAGTAGCTTCTGAAACGGAAGCATTTATAGTTGTAACCATAGATATAAACATGAATATGACTATACCTATTATAATAAACGTCATTATTATCATTATAGAATTAGCAATAACAGTGCCGAAACCCATGTTAATCACCTTCAATGAGGTCTAAGAGATCTGAGCGCCTTCCTGTTAATGCTGCGTTTTGGGATAGATTCTCGATTAATTTTGATAGAACTTTCCTTTGCTCCTCAACACTAACTCCATGTCTCCTTAATTCTTCAACTATTTTCACAATTTTCTTTAAGGCTTCACCAAGATCTTTGCCAATAATACCCACTTCAACATAATTATCGATAATTTCATTTAACTTATCAGGAGGTATTCTCTTTAAAACTAGGTCAACCCATTCAGCTAGCTTAGAATAGGTATTCAGATCCATGCTTTTTCTTTTTCCCTCTACTTTCTTTTCTTGGTCCCTTAATTCCTCATGGGCAGATTTTTTTTGTACACATATTGGATGTACATAGCCGGGAGATGTTTGAGGAGGTGGAATTTTTTGGGTAAAAACTTGAGATTGATTTTGAACTATTTGTGAAACACTTTTGTTAATAAGTATC
Source organism: uncultured Desulfurococcales archaeon (assembly GCA_964415135.1). Classification (GTDB taxonomy): domain Archaea; phylum Thermoproteota; class Thermoprotei_A; order Sulfolobales; family WANQ01; genus CAYXRT01. Next base: position 10,977 of record CAYPZO010000015.1, read on the forward strand.
TGGCCTTCTTCACCTCCAAAGAATATGTCAGCATATTTCCTCAAGATATTAAATGGATTACTAAGTTCAGTCATAGTTGATCTGAGATCAACTAATACGGCCTTTATACCATCAATAGCTGTCTTAACGTATTTCTTTATATTAGAAACTTCGGACTCTAAGTGTTCTATTCTATCTACGAACTCTTTTGGAATCTCTACTTGTACTTGTGCTTTTTCTTCGTTTTCCTTTCTCTCCTCCTTCTCTTCTTCACCTGCCTGCGAATTCTGTCGAGATGCAGGTTGAGTTGTTTGTTGTACTTGTTCTTGCATTATTTTTATGTTCTCGACTGGGAATCTCTGCTTTAATTCCTCAATAGTTAGTGTGTTTTGATTTTCCCTTGGCACTTCCTCTCTATTTTCTGATACCTGTATATTAACAGTATTTGGCATTGGCATATTACTGGTAACTCTATTTATGACTCTCTTCACTAGTACTCGGCAAATAGGGCAGTTGCATTGCCAATCCCTTGGCATACTTCTTCATCCTAGCAGAGTGTTTTTAGAGGCTGAATGTTGAATGATATGTCCACTATGAATTTGGGAATAATAGAAATAAGCTTCAACTGATGACTGCGACCAGAAGTCGAACAATGGATTCTATGTTTTGGCGAAAACCTTAGCCCTCACATCGATAGATTTAAATAAGTTTGCAGCAGAGTCTACGATATTCTCTGTGGCGCCAAGAACCAAAATACCTTTTTCAGTGAACAGTAGAGTTATACCATCTCTTACTACTGAAATAGGTGCCTAGAATAACGGTTTAGCTGATATAGAGGTTTTAGCGTTTAAGGGAGGGATAATGTGTTAAAGATAATTAAGGAAAGATAAGTACATATTAAATAATGATTACCTTGTTATAGGGATAGCAGATCTGAAAATAACGAAGAACCTCCCCATACTCTCATTACTTATGCGTTAGGCAGTTATGATGCAATAGTTCTTCATGTTCTGCAAAGGAGGAGTATGAAAGCGTCAATTCATGCGATGTTATTTACACCTAGATCTAACAGAATAGATAATCCTGCTAAATGTGCGTTGACAGTTATACCATTATTATCATGTAAGTCCAGACCCATTAAATCTAGATCGACTGTGACCGCTTTCTTACCATACAGGCTAGCATTATGGTTGAATTGCCTGTAGTAGTTGACTTTCCTGTTCCTCCTCTATATGAGTGAACAGTTAAATTAAATAATATTACATCACCTCCTATTTAATCTTCCAATAATTCTTCAAGTCTCTCGATTCGGGACTCAAGATCATCTAATCTATCCATAATTTCCTCTAGGCGTTTCTCAAAAGCATTAACCTTAGCTCCTATGTTTTTAAAATCCATTGATACATCGCCTGGTATTTCACTTATCTTAGCTCTAAGGCTTGCTGATCTATCTTTACCTAGAGTAAAATGATGACGCTGGGTCACGGTTTTCACGCACCTAGTTCTCTTAATATTGATTTTAGTTCTTTGATGGTCTTATCCATATCAAGTAGTATCATTATTATATCTCCAGACTTTATAAAGCCCCTAACATAGGAATTTATACCTATAGTAGGCTTCTCAATACTTTTACTATTGATTCTTAATATGCCAAGCACATGATCTACAGCAAGACCTGTGTCTTTATCATTAACGATCGCATAGATTAAGACTTTGTTCTTATTATTTATTATTGATCCAAAGCTCAATGTACAGGCTAAGTTCACTAGAGTTATTATCTTACCTCGAAAATTCATAACGCCTTTAACATGGTGGAGGGCTTTAGGAACCTTAACTATATCCTTTACATTTATAATTTCCCTTACATTCTTTACGTCTACGGTAAATATTTTATCGTTTATCTCGAACGTAATTAACTGAAGCTCATCCGTGTCTTTGGTTCTTCGGTCATAGTTACCACCTTTCGCTTTATCTTCTATTTGATTAAGGGGATAATATGCTTGGTTAAGATAGCTTATTGCTGTTGATGCGTATTCTTCAGCAAGCTCTAAATTATTCTTCCTTAGAGCATCAAGAGCTTTAGCTAATAGTGTCCTCATTTTGACAACAATCGCCCTGGAGATATAAGAAAGGACCCATATGTTAATATGGTCTACATTTCGCTCACCTAGAGATAATTAAGGCGCTTCTAGTTAATTATTGAGACAATTGAAAACGTCCTCTCCCTATAGGCGACATAAAGACAATGAATTATGGACAAGTCTACTGCTTGTCGCCCTTAAACCTAGAGTTCAAGTTCTATGCATGATATATTTTCACAAGTGGGGATTAGAGCATCATTACCGAGACTAACGACAATAAGACTGAACGCTAATGTAGTTAATAGATTGTTCAATGCTGTAAATCAATTAATAGTATCCAAGAACAGAATAATGGCAACAACCAAAAATATCGTAAGATACGGAAATAAGAGATCTATTGAAAGGACTTGAAAAAGCAGTAGAAGTAATGCTTGACCCCTTAATCCATTAGAAATGCTATAAACCATGGCATTGAGCATTCGCAGGAGGAGAAAGAGACTAGAAAACCAGAGACGGGTACTATAAAGATAGGAGTTCAAGAAGCGGGTCTATGCATAGAGATAATAGTTGAAGATGAAGGAAGCGGCATTGAAGAAGAAAAAAGTAAAGATAAAGGCCATAGAAAAGGCTTAATAACTCTTGAAGAAGCAAAAAGACTAACTTGAGGTGTCATAGTAAGGATACTAACCATTCCAGAATTTTTACAAAGGAAACATAAACTAACATGAGTGATAGAGGAATAGGATCTTGGCTTTGTAAAGAAATATCTGGACGAGCTTGGAGGTAGACTTGAAATATACGGTGAGAAAAATAAAAGCATTAATAGTTAAAATAAGCAACAAAAATACATGATACCCGTATCCTGACCTTCGCAATAATTAGATTAAAAGAGAACAAAATCATAAACAATAATATTGTAATAGGTGGAAAAATATCCCATATATTTAATGTATGTGGTAACAGTAGCAATAAGTTAGAGCATGCGATTATAATACACAATAAACGATTTGGTCTCTCTGTAGAGGAAATTGTTGATAACAGAGATGTAGTAGTAAAACCCCATTTAGAGTACTTAGAACTACAGAAGTTACTACAGGTATAACCCTTCTCGAAAATAATGGTATAGTTTATGTATTAGATATTAACACAATACTCAAAGGTGCTCAATCCGTAATATTGCTCTAACATCAGATCTATTGTACAGAATTAATGAGATTCCTACATCGTGTTAGCGAAAAAAGTTAATAAGTATTACGTACATTAACAAACTATGTAATGTGGTAAACAAGTGATAATTTGAGGTGATACTTTTTCCTAGAGAACATAAAGATTTTATACCAGACAAGATACTCAAATTAGTCTCAAAAATTAGTGAACTTGACAGGATAATCGACTTCTCACGTGCACACATACAATTAGAGCTCACACTATACCTAATGTCAAATAAATGTAGCACCATAAGCGATGCGGTCCATAGCCTTAAGGTGCCAAAAAGATCAATAATAGATGCGTCAAGAAAACTTGAGGCAAAAGGAATAATAGTACGTACAGCTGATAAACTATGTCTAACTACTCAAGGAGAAAAATTTATAACCAATTTATTATCAATTATAAATCATTCAAATAATGAAGATATTGAATATTGTAAGCCCATCTCCTTCAGTTCATTAGCTGTTTTTGAACGCTTATATACAATGTCAATTGTACATAGAGCGTTATTAGAGCTATATTCATCGCCTAATGGTATAGAAGAAAAGAAACTTGCTAAAAGAGTTAAATTATCTCCTTATAGACTTAGGGAATATATAAGGTATGCTAATAGCCTATTAGGAAACCCTATAATGAGTGTAGATAGTGGAGAAAATAGAGTTTATAAATTGAATAGACGTGGTGTTGAATTGTGTAAAAGGCTTGCAGAACCATATAGCATAGAAATTAAAATATTAAAGCACTTCAGGATCTCCCTTAACATATTAACAATCCTTAGAAAAATTCCGCTAGTAAATACCATTACATTATTACTAACCTTTATCTTATTATTAATAACTAACGATTTATACATAGTCTTAGCTATAATATTAGCATTAACTTCATTTAATTTAGTAATTACATCTTTTGTAAAATAATTAAATTAACCTACCAACAGAAACATCTTGGAGGACTGAATCCTCCCTAAGATCCACATTTAGTACCTTTTACATTTAGTATAATTACCACAATATTAGCGATCAATAAGTATCTCTTTAGTAGTTTAAATTTAGGCTTCGAGAACATAGGGCAGCGATCTAAATATGGACATTTTCTCATCTTCACGTGCTTCACCAATCTGAGTAGATATCTGGAGACCAGAAAACACTCACTTTGAATGCGACTAAAAATAGAAGAAATATTTACATTACTTTTTTATTAGCTATGGACTCGATGGGTGCTAGTATACAGTTAAAAATATATTTAACCACATTCTATAAACCTTAGAGCATGTTCCAGAGGTAGCCTTGAATTGTTTCATATAGCAGCAATACTAATAGTAATTGGTCTAGTCTTATGGATAGGAGTAATATCCTACATTTACTTTGTACCCAAGAGGCCACAGCGCCGCGATATAGGAGGAGGTGGAAGAACACTAATGTATGAAGAACCTTGGTTTAAAGAAACGAGTAAAAGAGAGCTCGACGAATGGGATGTAAAACTATTAAATAAAGTTCATAAGTATGGTAATGAAATTTCTATTGAAGATCTTGAAGCAATTACGGGAGAGCCGGCACCTGCTCTTGCTAATCAAATACGACGACTTGAGCAAAAAGGATTTTTAGTTAAAGTAGCATCAGGTCGTTATGTGTTAACGGAGGAGGGTAAAAGATACGTGGAATTATTTAAAGAAAAGCTCTGGTATCGCAGAAAGGAGAAGGAGATCCTCGAAGGTAGATAACAGGAATTATGGTCATGTAGGCGGGTTGGCGCCACGTATCCCACTTATGTAGTCAGACCGACCACAGAGGGGGTAGGAGCTTTATACTAAACCTTACCTCTATAACATAGGTGACCTGTTGCTACTCGACGCCATCCAATTAAAACTTGAAAAGCTACGTGAGTTCGACAGTCTAATCGACTTCTCGAGGTCAAGACTACAACTTGACATAATCCTACAGTTCGCCACTACACAGAAACCACTTTCAGCAAGTGATATAGCAAAGGAGCTAGGTCAAAGAAAGAAGCCCATACTAGATGCTCTCAGAAAACTAGAGCTAAAAGGCATAATAAAGAGAATAAATCCTCATGAAAACGTATACGAGCTTACAGAACTAGGTAAATCACTCATAGATGACCTTGTCTCAGTGATAGGCTCAGGTAACATAAGAGAAGCGCTATACAATAGGCGACGATACGGAAAAGTCAAGGCAAGAGACTTACTTAAAATCCTAATACCTGTAAACTATCTATACGATGTAATAGTTGCATTAGGGACAAGTAGAACAAGGCAACTTCCATTATCGATGCTATCTAAAATAGCTGGAATATCAGAACAAAGATTAGCTATGTACTTAGAGCCATATGTAAGTCCGAAAAGCGACATAAGACTACTAAGGAAAATACATAAGGAAACACCACTACTAAAGATAAGGAACTTCCTATTAGGGACAAGAAAAACAGCAACCTTCTATATACTAACGAGTCTAGGCATGGAGACATTTTACAGGTTACCCATATACACGAAAATAAAGAATAATCCTATACTAAAAGTCATAACTCAGTTATTCAATAGTTATAGTCCTAAACTAATACTACATAAAGTATCCCTAATGAGCGTAATTTTAGGTAGTATGGTAGTATCACTTTCACTACTATTCCCAGGAATATCAACAATAATGGCTATATGTTGGTCAATTCTCTGGATGCTCTTAGGAACTCTACTACTAATAGCGTACAGATAGATCAAGGAGTATAGCCATTACTTCTATTAGAATACTTTTTCTTCACTGCTATTACACGCAATAATTATAACATTCATTCTGAATCTAGACTAAAAATGCGTTAGGTTTATATATAGTTCTTATTTAGTTTATATACCAGCTTACAACGCGAACTCCTACTATTAGGTGGTGTCGTCATCATTGATAGAGCCGGCATTATCTTTATTAACTGACGGTACTGAGGTACTCGAGGCTATAGTAGTCGATAACATTAATCACCAAAATATGTTATGCTATCCTTGTCTAGCAGATATGGATAGAATAAATTCAATAATAGATATGGCAGTAAAGTTATCTGAGGAAGAGTTAATTGAACCAATAGATGACTATGTATTAGTAGCTCTTGAAAGAAGACAAATAGCTGCAATACGATTACCAAACAATAAGATACTAATATTAGTAATAAGCAAGAGAAAGAATGCTGGAAAGATAATAAAAGAAATAAGTAAAGTATTAAAGGAATTAATAGAAGCTGCGCAGGAAAAAAGAATATGATAATGAACTTCTATAAAACCATTGCAAGATATGTGGTATCGCACGGATTAGCGACACAGGTTATAATAGGTAATATAAATGGTGAATTTTGGTATTATCCAAAAGAGCACCTCTATATTAATATTAAGATAATACAAGAAATAATTAAGTATCATAATAGAACAATTCTAAAAGGACAAAGATATAGATATCTTGAGCTCCGAACAAGATCTAAGAAAATAGTAGCGCTCCCTCTTGACAACCACAATGTACTAATAGCATTAATACCTTCGTATATTGGTAGCACTGATTTCTTAGCTGAGCTCCGAGTCGAAAGAGTTTTAAGTAAAGAGAGAAAGGTACATTAATTTTCTACTCATTCAGAGAAGAACATAAGTTAATCCTCCTTAATAATATACGGCTGCGAGACTTGTAAAAACAAAGAGAATTATAACGATACAGAACTATGCTCCATAGGCATTAATTCACTTGGTAATTTATTAAGAGGAGGCATAATGTGCGGTAGGTACAATTGTAGTACTAAGTCATTCAGGTGCAAATAAGACTACATTTATGAGAAATATGCTATGCTAAAAATAGGAATGGACTTCTATGAGCTAGAACGTAAAGGCTTATTTAAATTCATAAACTTACCCTCATTAGCTGATATAGGTCTTATTGAATTCTTTATATCGTATCTAACTAGATATGTAAAGGAAACGGGGGCAAGAAGGCTAGTAATAGATAATATTAGCCCCATATTTGATACTATCGGTGGTAGGAAAGTTAGAAGATTCCTTAAGAGATGTTGTATATCAGACATTAGAGTTTATAACCGACGGAGTTATTGTAATGAAGATGAAAAATAGAGAGAATATGTATCTTAGGAAATTAGAAAACTAGGGAAACAGACAATACTACACGCTGAAATACCATTCTCCATATCTAGTCCAAATGGGCATAAAAATACTATTACCTCCAGAAACAGCATCAATATCTCCTCCGCATTTATCAACAATATATGAATACAGGCTATAGAGAGTTTGATTAAGTGGAATTCGAAAGGGTTCCAAGCCCTCGTATTCTATCCTCAAGGATACAAAGTATCACCTGTAATGTTTGGTTTAGCAGTATTACTTGTACTTAGAAGCAAGCTATGTACACTACTCGTAAGCTTCTCTCCGAGGAATTAGTTTCGCAATCCATTAACTGAGCAGCGAGTATATGAAACCATTGAAGAAGCACTGCTCTTGTTGTAATACATGGTTATCATATATTGTACGAGTTGTATGGATTCAAAGAATCAAATAAGTACATAATACTTGACGCGCTTGCACTAAGGAAAATGGTACTAATAAAGCCAGTAAAAGACTATGCACCCATTATTACTCCGATATAGTATTAAGTATATTAGAAGATGGAAGTGGCCTTAAGGTAGTCAAAACTACAAGTGGAAAACCCGGGAACCATGAAGTGGGAGGGCTTAGATATAACTATTATAGTTAGAATCCTCAAATCTAGACGCATTACCTAGGAATTATGGAGAATGATTCTTCAGTATAAGTGCCCTCGGGTAATACTATCTTTACATAATAAGGAGGATCAATGGCCGTTTCGTTATATATTTTAAAGACTATGGTTTCTCCAGGGCTCCAGTAATTATCTGGATCTATTAATTCTTCAAACCTCCACTCACCTGGAGAAAATAGTCCATCCCTATCATATGTATATAGTTTTGCAGAACCAGCAGTACCAAAATACAGATCCGCTGAAGGAAGGGCTACTATGATCTTTTTACCTATATTCTTAGCATATATTAGGAAACATCCTTGTGAATTATCATATGTTGCATAGGTTATAGCAATGTTTATCTTTATGCTTTGTATTCTAGACTTCACAGTTAATGCAAATATATCGTGAAATTCATTCATCTTGCCAACAAGCATTGCCGCAAATACTGAAGCTGCTATTACAGACGCTATCATGAATATAGCCTCAACAATAACGCTGGAATATCCCAACGTTTTCCCCGAGATACATAAGCTTAGTATTAAATATAGGCTCTATTCTAAAGCAGCGACCAACAATAGACTTATGATATTTAGCGGAGAAAATAGAGGATTAAAGATGAAGTATTGCAGTTAAAAAAGAAGAGAGGGAACAATATTAAACCTATATATTATCGCTCCCTTGGGCTCCCACCCAAGTGATATTATAGATCATGATTGTATAAAGTGTTAGTTTCTTCAGCGCCTCTTGGTCTAAATATTCATTACGATACTACTGCTCATGAAGCCGCTGTATCGACTTTCTAATGTTATCCCACCTAGTAATTACATGGTCCAGTTATTACTCCAGTTGTTCGCGTACTCTCCGTTAATTTTAGATATAGTTAATGCTATTTCTATCACAGAAGGAAGAAGGAAATAGGATGAAGACACATAAACGTCATAATAAGTTAGGGGAAGACTGTATTTATGGTGAGCGTATGCCTTAATCTATTCATTAAAATATTCTAGATAAGTCACATACAAGCCATGTGACGGTTAGCCGAATATTCTAGTGGTCACGTTCTCCGAATCGACGTTGTCAAACTCATTTAATATAGTATTAGTTTAGCCATAAGAGTTATTGGGGCTGAAAGAGCATGGGTACTAAATCCCACCAACTGAGATCCACATTGGATCCGGCACTATCATTAATTGTTGATGGAAGAGAAATCTTAGAAGCCATAATTATAGATTACAAAAATAATATTGTTAGATGTTTCCCATGTAACATCTCCGTGACGAAAATACATAGCATAATTAAACTTACCAATTTAATGAACATTACAGGAAAGAGGCTTCTTGAAAACTACATAGTAGTTAATATAGGTAAAAGTAAAGCAATAATATTTCCTCTAAAAAGAGGTACATTACTTGTACTTTTTATACGTCCAGGCCTAGATGCTCATAGAATAGCATTGAACATGTTACATGTACTTGACAGAATTAAGAATATTTCCCGTGCAAATACTCCACCCTGTAGTCATAAGAGGTGATTTATCTTGATATTTACCTATAAAGATAATAGTACTAAAGGCTTAGTAGCAAAAGATCAAAAGAAAATAACTGCTCTCTATCTTGAAACTGATACTGACCCTAATTCCATCATTAAAATCACTTCAATGATCAAAGAATACGGTGTAGGAATAAAGAACATGATAGTTTATTCCAATAACGACAAGACATACATATTAATGTACGTCTCAAGCAATTCTTATAATCGGGAGAAAATATTATCCGACCTAAAGGAACATATTAATGTATATGAGGTAAAAGCAATAAATCTAAAGTCTGAAAGCGCGTTACAAGCTCTTCAGAACCTATCACTATTTACTGATCCCTATAGAGCAGTTATAATGGCTTCACCCATATTAGAAGGAATAATTGAGTGCACACAAAAACAACCTAGTCTTAAGGCCATGTTATGGTACCAAGGATACAATGTTGGTACTAAGCTTGCATTCCTCTGTAAAGAAATCTATGGAATGCCTTCAATATATAGCATACTTGAGCTATTTAAGAACATGAACCTCATATATGGTTGGTCTAAAATAGAGTATGTAAAGAACGACGTCATTAACTATGAATTTATACTCAGGCTTTACGATAATTGGGAGTGCAATACTATTCTAAAGAATAAAGGCATACAGAAGGAGCCTCAAAGTGTGTTTATTAGAGGTATGTTGGAGGGTTTCTTTAAGGAAATTTTTGATGGTATAGACTTCATAGCTGTGGAGACGAAGTGCATTGCCATGAATGATCCCTATTGTGAATTTGTCATTAAGCCTAGAGGATATATACAATATAAATAATTGACGGTGGTTATGATCATGATTTCCTTAATTATGAAGAATATGCGTATAAATGTAAGATCGGATTCCAGACAAAAGTGCAGGGCATGTGAGAGAAAATTTGAGGAAAGCGGTTCACTTATGCCATTAGAGTTAGGTAGAGTAATGTATATTCCAGGAAGAAAGCTAATGGGACTTTGTGTGGTTGCAAAGAATAAGCCAGGAGTTTTAGCTAAGATAGCTTCATTGATGGCGGAAGCGGGGTTTAATATACTATACGTAGTTACTAACACAACGCCCCACAAGATATCTGATGTAGCAACAGTAGTACTCTACTTAGATTTAGGGAGAAACTTTGATAAATTAGACGTTGTTGTTAAAAGGTTAAAAGCACTAAGCGTAGTAAAAGATGTCAAGACGTTTAAGCCTGTGCTTGATTGCCTACTAGCAGACAGATACCACTTCCCTCTTACAATTAATGGTATGAGAGCTGTACTTATGGCAATGCCTGTTCTTGAAGGACTTATTGCAATTACTCAAAAACATGAAGCATTAAAAGCCATATTATGGCATCAAGGCATAGAAGTGGGCAGAAGAGTGGTAAAGTCAATCAAAGAACTATATGGCATAAAATCCTACCATGAATTCATTAGAATTCTCCAAGCAAGGGCTATGTCCCTAGGGTGGTTTAGAATCCGTGTAGTTCATGAAGATCTGCCAGAAAGAAAATTCGTTCTTAGGCTTTACAATAACTGGGAATGTGAAATAATAAGATCTTGGGGGCCCAAGGATAAACCGCAAAGCATGTTCATTAGAGGAATACTGTCTGGCATGTTCCGGGAAGTATTCAATGAACCTTTTAATGTCATTGAGACGAAGTGCATTGCCATGAATGATCCCTATTGTGAATTCTACATAACACGAGCTAAATTAATACAGTAACTTCGCTATTTAGCCTTCTAGTGCACGATCCTACATAGAATAGGGTACTTGTGCTTTTGTCGTCCTTGAGTCATTTACCTGCATAAGTTCAAGTAATTTGTTGAAATCTCTTAGTCTTGGGTGTAAAGTGTATTGAAAAGAATAATATTGGTTGCCTTAAAGGAATACATCGTAAGTAATTTTGGACAAGAAACTTGAAGCAAGCTACTAAGCATTTAGTTTACCTCGAACAAAAATATTCTTAGCAAGTGAGGCGAATCGATGTGGCGATTGTGATGAGAATCCTTGAAGCAATATCAAATGTATTGGGGGGTCTCGATTCCTGATGCCATAAAGGCATTAGCAAAATTCTGGACATATAAATCGCTCCTGATGGTTTCCATACCATTATAGTCGTGCTAAATTGCTAAGGCTTCCTCTTAATGATGGGTGAAATGCGCCAGGTTGAAGCAAGAAAGAACACCAATCCTGCTGTCAGCGTTAGACCACCAAGATTTAAATATCGATGAATTGATGATAAGACCCTCATTATGCACTACGAATCTCATAGAAGCTTAATAGATTTAGCAACAGCATTAATTGAGGCTGTTGGTGAGTACTATGAAGCATCATTACGTATCTTTAATATTCCATCATCTTCTCCGTTTTTACTAAGAAATGAGTATTATCAAGTCCAGTATAATTGTATTCCTCATC
>CAYPZO010000016.1:0-13440 GCA_964415135.1 uncultured Desulfurococcales archaeon
TCATTAATCCCTTACCTCTAACATCACCTATCATTTCTATACTATCCATCATTTCCTTAAATCTCTTCATAATAAACTCTCCAACTCTAGTTGCGTTTTCAAGTAACCTCTCCTTCTCAATTGCTTCAATAACAGCTAAAGCAGCTACACAAGATACTGGATTACCGCCAAATGTTGTAGCGTGACTGCCCTTGGGTAACGACATGATCTCGGATCTACCAATAATAGCACCTAAAGGTAAACCTGAAGCTATTGCTTTAGCTGAAGTAATTATATCTGGTTTAACGTTCCAATGCTCTACAGCCCACCACTTACCAGTTCTACCAAAACCTGTCTGTACTTCATCAGTAACGAGTAGTATACCATACTTATCGCATAGAGACCTTAACTTAGGTAGGAAATTATCTGGTGGAACAACGTATCCTCCTTCGCCTTGTATGGGCTCAATGAATATTGCAGATACTTCACTTGGATCTATATATTTAGTGAATATGTAATCTTCTATAAATCCAATACAAAGCTCACCACATTCTAATGGATCATCGGTCTTAAATGGACATCTATAAGCGTAGGGGTAAGGAGCATGAATAACAGCAGGTAGAAGTGGAGTAAACCAGCGATGCTGAACTGATTTACTAGCTGTTAATGTATTAGCTCCATAAGTCCTGCCATGAAATGCTCCATAGAAAGCTATGATCCATGGTCTAGAACCCTTAAAGTATCCTCTAGAAATCTTTATAGCTCCCTCAATAGTCTCTGCACCACTATTTGCAAAGAATACCTTAGCGTTAGGCATTGGTGCAATAGAAACTAGCTTCTCGGCAAGAGCGACGGCTTCTTCATAGTAAAAGTCAGTTAAGCTATAATGCAATAACTTCTCAGCCTGCCTCTTAATTGCCTCTATAATCCTCGGGTGAAGATGTCCAACATTGAGTACGGCAAGTCCTGAGTTTAAATCAATATACTTATTACCATCAACATCCTCAACTATAGCGCCATGACCAGTCTTAATTACTAATGGATACCATCTAACGAATGACTGCATCAGAACCCTTTCATCTCTCTCAAGAATCTCCCTAGCTTTAGGACCCGGAGGCTCAACAATTATTTTAGGGACATCTAAAGCCATATAAGTACACCACACATATTATCAACTAACAGGAATTAAAACTTAACCATAACATTACGGTGTTAGTAAAAATGCAACAAGAAAAACTAGAACTAATAGAGGAATACACAGTTGAAGGAAGAAAAAGGTACAGATTTAGAATAAAAAATACTAATGTAATAATAAATGTAACAGCCCAAAATATAGATGAAGCAAAACAAAAAGCCATAGACATAGCTAAGACATTGAAGATAGAAGAAGTATTCAAATAATAAAAATATATTTATATATACAATATAGTATATTCGATGATGAATGTGGCGGTCTCGGATATTGATGAAGACTTAGGAGCCCACTGATCTTCGTTGATGAAGAGTTTACTTTTTAAATCCCTTATGGGAGGGTTTGGTATTTGGGAAGGAGGAAGTAATACGCCATCATACATGGAGTACTATTAATGCATTAATGGAGAGAACTGGAAAGGAGTTATGTAGGGAGTTTTATGAGTTACTTGAGCTAGTAAAAATAAACGTGAGGTCTAGTACTTCTAGTACTGATCAATATATTCAATACTGGATCAAGCATTTCTTTTCCTTAAATGGCTCAAACATCACGGCATAGATATCAATGAGGTAAGTAAAATCCATATCAAGAAATACCTCCTAGGATATAGTATAGGTACTAGGAACAATAAGTCAAGAGCACAAGAAGACTTGCTAAGGTATCAGAAATAGAGTCATTCATAAAAGCAGCTTATAGCGTCAAATACGTTAAACTATCCGAAAAACTATTGGATGTACCACCCAAAGACATAGTAAGTAAATTGATTAAGGAAGCTAAACAACCATACAAATCAATTATAGCAATACTATCTAAATGCGGGCTACGAAGATGCGAAGTCCTTAACCTAAAATACGGAGACATCATTGAACGGAAGTACGGGTTTAAAACCAGGGTGAACTTCTCGAAATCTCAACCAAGAGCAGTTTACCTAATAAGGTATCAAAGCATACTACATAAATGGCTATTAAGACATCGAAGTAAGGATCCAAGCGACTAACTATTTTACTCAGAGCGAACAGGGACATCCATTAGGCCATTCATGCTCATAGCATACATAAACTATGTAAAAAGATAGGAAGATAGGTATTAATCCTAAAGCACCGAAAATACACCCACATGCTTTCAGACTCCTTGCAACAACGGAACTCTACAAGTCAAAGAAACTATCAGAGAAAGAATTAATGAAGTTATTTGGATAGAAAACACGCAGGATGATCGACAAATATGTAAGAATAGTACAAGAAACGTAGAAAACTTAATAATGAAGCTTCACGGCTATGAAAAGGGAGAGGAACAACCTATTTGCCCTAGATGCGGGACATTTAACCCTATGGGAGCTAGATACTGCTATCGATGTAGACAACCATTAACTAAAGAAGAAACTAGTAAATTCATAAAATCAGATCAGAGATTAATGCAATTAGTTCAAAGAATACTAATGGATCCCGAACTAGCATAAGCAACAGAAATACTATATAGATACGTAAGAACAATGAAGTAAGTGAATTAATAATCTAACAATACTTAAATTCACATGATATGTGGTGACGAGGAATAAGAATAAGTTATAGCAGTCCTGCAATTAGAACTATATGGATGAGGATGTGCAGAGAAAGGATTGAAGACGCTATAAAAATACTAAGGAATGCACACTACATGGAAATTAAGGATACTGGAGCTATAAGTAATGTAGGGATATATATTGAATTCAATTCTACATATAATGCCCTCCTCGCTTCAACATTCTTTTGTGGATGTATATTGCCTAAACGTGACGATTCATCTAAGTACATAGAGTTAGGTCGTAGCTTATTGTATCCTGTGATATCGCTAATACCATTTCCTTCAGACGTACTTAAAACTAGAAAAGTATTAGCGTTATTAGACCTTGATTGCTATAAGGCATTTGTAGGAAGCCCCGAAGCTAGAATTACTGATTATAGTCTATCCTTACATGTTGCATCCACTCTTGAATTAATAATTTAAGTAATAGATATGATGTAGATCAACTCATAATATGTTCTACAAGTTTTGGCGAAGACTTCTATAGCTTACTAGCTAGCTTCTTCAAGAACAAGGGATTCATAGTTTTTCCAGAAGGAACCTTAGATCACTTCTTTAACTTCAATGGACATCCAGACCTCATAATAGCTAAGCTGGGAGACTTTCAAACTTCATTAATTAAGAAGGGAGTTATAGATTATGGAGCCATATTACATGAGCTCAAGCTTTCTACATACAAGGATCATAGAAAACACGCAGAAAGCATGGATATTAAGGAGACGTATTTTATTGCCGTGGAAGTTGAGCCTAGTCCTGATAGGGCTTCAGGTGGTAGAACTCAATTAGAGAAGTATGTGGATAGTCGTTACTTTAAGTATGGTTTATTAGTTTGTCCAGGTAGAGCCGAAGATGAAAAATACTATGAGGATGTGGGATTATTAACCTGGGATGATGAAGGCAGAACATATTACTATGAACCACGTAACATAGACTACTCATTAAACTATAAGAAGGAAGCATTAGCACAAGTCTCCATAAAGCTATTATCGTACCTAGTACTAAAGAATACAAAACTCAAAGAACTTGCAACTATGTATCCAGATAAAACCCTAACTGAAATAGTGAGGAATCTTGAAATACTACCTATTAAATAATTTCTTCTAAATCTTCACAAATAACATGTGAAGATTAATATTGATGTTTTTCTTCAATGCCTTAATAACAATCTTAATATGGCTTTAAGTTCTGCTACTTCCTCTTCAAGTTTTTCAACTCTTTTACTAAGACTCTATAACTCTTCATAAGGATTACTATTGGATACTTGGATTAGCCTTCCTTTAATATAATCCTCAATTATTTCTTTTACTAGGTTGTCTATTCCTATTTCTTTTTCTTTTGCTATTTTTTCTAGTTCTATGTATATGTGTTCTCTAATCCAAAGCCAGAGTCTAGGCAAGCAACCTACACCAATAAACTACACCTACAGTAGTGAAGCAAAACATCACAAATCATTTGAGAAGCTCGAACATTAATGGATGACAAAGCTCACTTACGACTCTTTGATGAACTTCATCCTCAGAAATCCACTTCACTTGGCTTATAATGCTTAAACCTACTTTGACTAATTACCTCTTCAATTCTTTATTATCTTCTATTCCATTTACTATATCAGGTATCTTTATCTTTAGATCAACAGCTTTACCATCAATCTTCGCTTGATGTAGAATTTCAGCAATAACATTATCTGCAATCTTACTTAGTAGTGTACTTAATGTTAATGAAAGCTCTACTTTAAGTAATGACTCCTTATCTATAGGTAATGGAGATAGTTTTATTCCATAATTAGTTAGCTTAGCTACAGTATACGATAATAATGGATTTTGTATACCATATCTTATGGTTAAAACAGAGAGAGCAGATAATTCCCATCTCATAGGTCTATACTTTCTATATTTCGGTGCTTCAGGTTGAGGAGGTAGATTTAACTTCTCTACATCCTCCTTAGTTAATCCGAGATCGATGACCTTATCTCTTAGTGATAAGCTTAAGTGTCTTGTCCTCCTTGAACCAAAGCGGAATATCCTGTGCATTCATTCCTGAGAAACAATACATCTCCTAAAAGAGAATATTCTTTGAAATTCTAATAACTATAACGAGATACAGTTATACTATAATTTAGCTGTCCTTAACATAAGGCTAATGGTGGAATTTGGCTAAACGCTTTTACATCTTAGGTAATGTGAGGAAAAAAGTAATGTGTCATGACGATTTCGATTATTTGATTAAGAATATCCCATTACTACCTATTAATGCTTTCTTTCACTGCTGGCACTGTTACATAAAAGTTAAATTTACCTCCACTAGGTGTTATTATCTTTGTATAGAATATATATACTGGCTTTATATACTCTTGCCTACCAACAGGAAGAAGCTCTTCATATCCTAGTTTAATATCGTTGATTATTATTTTACTTATAGGTCCTGTAATATGAGTGTAATTAAGTATTTTGCTTAGTGCTTCTTTAGCAGAAATTATTGGAACTTCCTTCTCAATCTCGGAGAACTTCCAATGACATGCAACAGAGATTATCTTATTGCCTGTTATGTAAATACTTATCTCCTTACAGAAGAGGTATTCCCCAAAACTAATGATGTAATAAACACCTATTTCTATAGGTGTGTTTGCCCTCCAATGGGAATATACTACCTTATAAGGCTTTATTTGTATTCCTTGTGGTATTAGTCCTTACTCCTTAATTTTATTTAGGAGACTATCTGCTAACCTCTTAGCTTTCTTAAATGTTGGTAGCTGTGAAGTATACTCGGGATTTCTATAATGCCAACTAAAGCCTCCACCATAATGGATTATGAGGTCAGAGTATTCTCCGCGAATATGTAGCCATTCAAGGTCTTTAACGTAACGTACTTCAAGTTTACCGGTCATGTTAAATAATTCTCTTGCGATTTTAAGCCATTTCCCGATGGGTATAGGTTCAGGAATGACTTTAAGCAAAGGCATTTTATCTGGTAGATCCTTTGGAATACTATAGTTTACTATAATTTCAACATTATCAGGTGAACATATTCCTACTGGGTTTAATGGAATATTAGCAACTGATCGTCCTAGACCTTTAGGCGAAACCCATACAGATAGCATGGATATTGAGATCAATATCGCTATCAATACCGTAAATAATATCATTATGTAGAGCTTCCTTACCATACTCTCACCTTTAACATGTCCACTTATCATATCTTAAATATTACGGTGTATTCTGGTGATTGTTGTTCCCATGTGTATGGGTCGTCATATGTTGTTCCATAGCCTGATAGGTATTCATTATAATAGTCTGCTACTATAAGTTCTGTACGTTCAGTACACTCTTCTTAAATAGCTCTATAAATGGCTGCCTCTATGTTAGAGCTAAATACGTCCTCCGTAGCCTTTTTCCATGCTTCACCTATGGGGTATCCGTTTATTAGATAGTAGCCAAACGTTTCACCAAGGATAGGTGAATCTGGTACTGCTGTATCCTCTAATTTACCGACACCGCTGCCAGCAAATAGGTCGATGTAATTAAACTCCTTGTAGTATTTACTGATTATGGATACATAAAGTGGAGTATATAGCTGAACAAACATAAGTTTAAGTAAGGTCATATATTTCTATGCATTCTAATAGTTTAGTACAGAAGTTATCTGCATAACCTTTACTATTTAAGGCTAGTAGTAATGGTTTAATATTCCTTAAATATCCTATATCAGCATCTCTTATCTTGTCCTTATTTCTCTGTAAGGTGTTTTTACTAATGGTAAGAGTAATGTGATTAATACATTTATTTTCTCTTATTTTCCTGGATATTTATTCTAAGTCCTTGAGCCCAAGTTCATCGTTACGAATGCACTTATTAATGAGCCATTCTTCATTAATATATGATTCATTTATTGTCTTATCTAATACTTCTGCAAGATAGTATGAATAGTCGAATTTGTCTAAGGATAAACATTTGTTAACTAAAACTTCATGTCTATTTATTATTTCTTTTAATTTCTTAAATTGAAGTTCATAATACCTTTCATGCAATATTTTTTCTGATAATAGGAGATTAACATTACATAAAAGCCCCATTTCTGTAGGACAGCTAGTCCTTCATTATCTGTTTTAATGAATTTTAGTTTATTCTTACTAACTATTCTAAACCTAAATGTTTTATTATCGTAATACTTGAGGCTAAATGCATAGTATTTTTCCGGCTTATCTATAGACAACACAGAGAGTCTATCATCTAGCAATTTAGCTTTCTATACATCAAACTTATTATTAAGGTTCTGCCTATTAATAAAGACTTTATCTATTATCTTGGGATTACAGTATGTTTTATGATAATCAGTTAATTCAATAAATATAGCGTGAATATGATTGACAGGTCTACCCGTAGAATCTACTATAATTTCTCCTTTAAATATAATTGCATGAGGAGGACTAATTATGTGTCCTATAACATCTCCTATTCCCTCAAGATTCTTCATAAAGGCTCTTATTTTACCTTTATCTTTAAGGGTATTACTAAATCAATTAAGTAGTGATGATATGTAGCTCCTCTGACGGTTATGAAGTAATGTACACATATGTTAATTAGCATTTAGATCTCTATCCTCCTTGAACGCTCTTAATCCACTCAATGAGTCTATCGTATTCTTCTTCGGGATAATCGAGTATTTCATTACCTTCTTCATCTTTAATAAGTTTAAAACATCTATATCCTCCTTCTATTCTAATTCCTCTTCTTTGTCTTTCACATATACTAGGATCTTCTTCACGTGTATAGGATATAAAGCAATTATTTTGATCAAGCTTTAAACCTCCTGGTAGGAGTCTAAAGTATTTCTTGGGCTATTGTTTCTGCTATCTCGGGATAATCAATGGTTGTATTTTATTATTTTTCATATACTTCACCAGCAGTATCGAGTAATGGTAGATATAGTCTTTTTGAAGCTAATGGCTAATTATGCCTGGTAGCTTTATGATAAGTTCTACTTTATAGGGTCTTGCATGCTCTGATGGTAGTAGTGTTTTTGGTATAGGTATGCCTTCTTCAAGCATTTGAAGTAGTGTATGTATAGTTATTTTCTCTGGAAGTTCCTCTTCTTCAACATATCCTGTTGTATCTATTCTTATTTCAGTAGAAGTAATATCTTCGATCTGTATTTTTCTTCTTCTAGTTATGTGGTATATCAAGAGTGTATAAAAGTGTGTTTTTCCTGCTCCTCCTGGACCTATTGTAATTATCTTGATACCCTAGTAATTTTTGCGGGACAAATTCTTACACCAAGTATATTATTCTATACAGCGAGTACACTCGGTGATAAATAATTTTTAGAGAATTATAAAACATTCTTACATATTAAAAGCAATGCTATATTTTCTTAGCTTTAAGTTCCATCAATTCCTTTCTCTCTTCACTTAATGTTTTCAATAATTTATCTAGTACTTTAGATACTTTATCTTTATCTTCAACTACTAGTTGTTCTATGAATCTAGTAAGAAACTTCAATGCACATTTCTTACTATGGAATACAAGTTCCCTTCCAGTAATATTCAGTAATATCCCCTGACCTTTAGGAAAAACTTTGCCGCACATTATGCATTTTATTCTATTCTTCTTCGACAATTTAATTAACCCCTACATGTTATTACTAGAGAGGTTTTTAAATTAGTACGTATATAACACTTAGACTATTGAGATGTACAAAAAGTGAGGATAAATAAAAGCACTGGAAGTATGACGAAGAGAGGGTGGTTAAATGACCAATAGTGTAGGATGGTCATTAGAGGTATGTTACGGAGATACGAGTTCATCAGAAGATGTTATAGAAATGTTACATGAGAATATAAGAAAATTAATTAATGAACTTAAATGGAGTAACTTAACTGAACCTCAATTAAGAGCGATACCATTAATAGTTAAGGGATATAATGTATTAATAATTGCGCCAACAGGTTTAGGGAAAACAGAAGCAGCTTTACTACCAATATTTAATGAGTTGATTAAAGTAAAGCCTACGCCTATAAGTGTACTATATATAACACCTCTTAAAGCCCTAATAAATGATCTATACAGGAGAATTTCATGGTGGTCTTCAAGACTAGGATTCATTGTCTCGAGGAAGCATAGCGAAGTTCCACGTTATGAGAAATCGATTAGATTAAAGAAAATACCTGATATACTAATAACGACACCAGAAGGTCTTGAAATAGACCTTGACTGGGCATCAAAATTTAGGCAATATTACAAAAACATTAAATGGGTGATAGTTGATGAAGTACACGAACTAGTAAATTCAAAAAGAGGAATACAATTATCAGTTCTACTTGAGAGACTTAGAGCATATATCGGTCAAGATTTTCAAATAATAGGATTATCAGCAACTATAGGAAGCCCACAACATGCAGCTAAACTAATATTTGGTTCTTCTAAGAGACCCTCATGTATAGTAGAATCTACTACTGATAAAAAAGCCTCAATAGTAATAGACACTCCAGCAAACATAAGCAATGAATATTGGAAGTCGATTGCTGAGAAGGTAGAAGAATATCTCATACCATCAACTTTAATATTTGTGAATTCACGATTTGCTGCCGAGAGAGTTCATGAAGTTTTAGAGTCAAGAAATCATAGAAACATTTATGTTCATCATTCATCTGTATCGCGGGAAATAAAGTCTAGTGTAGAGGAATTACTAAAGAATGGTAAAGTTAAGGGAGTTATATGCACAAAAACCCTGGAGCTGGGAATTGATATAGCAAACGTTAACTTAGTAGTCCAAATAGAACCCCCAGGCTCAGTAACCACATTAGTACAAAGAATAGGTCGAAGCGGACATACTATAACCAGTAAAGCACAAGGAGTATTGATATGCGATGACTACGTTGACGTACTTGAATGCCTAGCTACATCTAAGTTAGCGCTGAGAGGTATTCTCGAAGAACCAAAGATACTCAAAAAACCGCTTGACGTCTTAGCAAGAGAAATTCTAGGTATGTGCCTTGAGAAGGGAGAAGTAAATTTACAAGAAGCATTTAATATTACGAAGAAGAGCTATCCTTATAAAACATTAACTAGGGAAGAATTCAATAAACTAATAGAGTACTTAGCAAAGAATAACATGATAACACTAATATCAAATAATAGAATAAAGCTAGGATCCGCATTCTTTAGGATATGGAGATTTGATGAAAATAATAATCCATGGTCTAAAAACTTTTCGGAATTCTTCTCCCTTATAAACGAGAAACAATCTTTCACGGTTAAGTACAGTCAAAATACCATAGGAGAAGTAGATGCCTACTTCGTATATAAGCACCTGAGAGTAGGTGATGTATTTAGACTATCAGGTAAGAATTGGCTAGTTAAACTCATAGACGAGAATAGCATGAAACTAGAAGTAATACCGTCAGAGGAAAGAGAAGTTGAAATTCCCTTATGGAGGGGAGGTGTACAACCAAGAGACTACATAATAGCAAAAGAAATGCTAAATATCCTGATAGCTTTCCTTCAAGGAGATATGCCTATAGAAGAAGGAAGCATGATAGTGACTATGGATTCACTAACCAAACTTCATCACTTAATACAAGATGTGAGGAAGAAATACAAGAATATAAGGTCTAATACCATGTACGTAGAACGAAGAGGAGATGAAACATTCTTTATAACATTCATGGGTGAAAGAGTTTCATCAACATTAGCACATATATTAATGTACAAAATATCATCAGAATACACGTTAAATGTTCAAGCAAGAATATCACCAATAGGTTTTTCAATAAAAGCTAGAAATGTTGACCCTCTAACAATACTTAAGAATGTAGACTTAAGGGAACTTCCTGAATTGATAATTAATGCTGCTAAAAGATCACCTCTCCTTAACCTATACATAAAGAGTATTCAATATAGTTTTGGAAAAACAGGTAAAGTAGACGAAATGAACGATTCCATCATAATAATAGAGGCATGTAAGCAACTTATACAAGAATACTTTGATATATCATTAACTACCAAATATATAGAGGAAGTAGTTAAGAAAGAAAAGATAATTGAAGTAAAAAGTGAAGAACCATCAATGTTAGCAAAATACATCGCAAAATTCCCTCCCATTAAGCCATGGGTAAGAGACTTAAGTTTAACTATAATAAACGCGCTTGAAGGTTCAGCATTCACATCAGAAGAACTTTCAATAATGCTTAATCTACCTGAAAAAACTATAGAAAATAAGCTAAAGGAGCTAAGGAAAACTAAAGGCAATTGTAAAGTATTTCAATTCATAGATGTAGATAGTGGTGAATGGCGATGGGCCCTTGAAAAAGACTTAGAATACATAGTAAATGGAGAACTATATAGGACATCGTTTATCCCTATAGATAAAGATGAAAGATTTAGTATAGTATTAAAACTATTTGAGGAAGATCATGGACATGTGCTATACCTAACCGCGCACGAAGTAATGAATAAAGCCGATAAAATAATGAATTTAATCGACGATGTAGCATATGAAGTTAAAGTAGAACCAATAATAAATTATGCACCGAAACTCTATGTGAAATACTATTATGTTAGTAAACGAATACTACCATACACTATATTAAACGCAATGACATTCCTACAAAAAGTTAAAAGCAACCTATAACCACATGTAACCTAGATGATGAACGCCACGCCACTAGAGAAGATAGATGAAGACGGCTCGTGATACTGATAATACTATCCTCTAGATTAACAGGCAAATGATGAATTCGAGGTAGAGTGATTGATGAACGAGTTATCCCCGTCTGACATTCATAACATTTACATACTAGGTAAGTAGTACTTACCAGGAAATCGATACGTCTCCTTTAAGTGTTCCATTTCTGCCTCTTTACTATGTAATTTAAGCAATTAGGGAGAAAGTATGTTGCTTGCCGATAGGAGATATACTGTATTATTAGGGCTATTCATAGTAAGTTTAACTTCATCAAATTATTTAGCTGCAAAAATAATTATCTTAGGCAATTTCAGTGGAATATTATTACTCGTACCTGCAGGTGTTGTAGCTTATGCAGCGACGTTCGTTATTACTGATATTATAAGTGAGGTATATGGAAAGAAGGCTGCAACCCTTGTAGTATTTGTAGGGTTTATAACGCAACTCCTCATACCATTATATTCACTTACTGCAATGATCTTACCAATTGCACCATTTCAAGAAGAATATGCCGGGCTCTTTAATAAGGTCTTCAGCGTTGCACCAAACATTGTCATAGCTAGTATCGTCGCATACCTGATAAGCCGAAATCACGATATTTGGGCATTTCATTGGTGGAAAAAGCTCACACAAGGTAAATACTTATGGTTAAGAAACAATGCTAGTACTATAGTAAGTCAGCTCATTGATACAGTAATATTCATTACCTTAGCATTCGGAGTTATTCCCTCAATTATAGGCGAAATATTCGTCCCGTGGAGCTTAATACCATACATGATTCTGGGGCAATACATCGTTAAAGTTATAATAGCTCTTCTCGATACCCCAATTGTATACCTTGGTGTTATGACCGTAAGAGGAGAAATAAGTCTTCAGCCTATCTTGAGAGTCATAAGAGGAAATAGTAATGCTAGGAGTATTTAAGGTTAAAGATAAGCTCGGGAGAAGATTAGTAGTCATACTTAAGGGATTCCCCCTGTTATTGGGGGAAATGTAGTTTCTGTCCTTTCGCCTTAGAACAATCAACCGATATTAGAGATGTAATTACGACAAATAGGCATATAATAAGTGAAGCTGTAAGAATAGCTAAAGAAGAAGGTTATAAAAGAATAGCAGTATTCAATGGAAGCAGTTTTCATGAACTACCTTATGATACTATTGAAAAATTAAGAAATCTTGCAAGGAGAGAATATATTCGAAATAGAGTCTAGAAGCGAATATATTACATTAGACTCAATAAAAGCATTATTAAGCTACTATCAGCCAAAGAAGCTCATTATTAGAATAGGATTTGAAATATACGATGAAAATATAAGAGAGAAGTTATTAGTCAAGGGAATGCCTAACTCAGAACTCCATAGAATACACAAGTTAAGAAATGAAGTTAAGAGATTGAATTTACCTGTAGAGTTTTGGACCTACGTGCTCTTCGGAATAGAATACATACTTGAAGAGAAGGTCATTGAAAGTGTAAGGATTTTCAGAAAACTATTTGATGGTATAATAGCTATAAAATATAAGAAATATTTATTTCATCATCCCAGAGAAAAGCCCATATCTAAACCCCTAGTTAGATTTCTTGAAGAGAACACTGACCTTGTAGATTGGGGTGGAGAGCAATGGATAATAGGAGAAAGAAAATGAATAATAGAATTGAAATTATATGGAATGGAAGAGAATTTAATTGGGTTGATCCTGGTAAATGTAGAGAGTATTTAAGAGGTATAGGTCTAAGATATTTAGTGAATGAGCATTTCAAGGAAGGATTCAAGAAAATCATTAATAGTTATAAACCCAGGAGAAAATACATTGTAGGCTTAATCATTCCGTGTAGTTATGGTAAACCATATAGTCAAAGCTTTATACATTACCTCATCAGGAAAGCTATTAGCGATTTTATAATCAAGGGCTATGTACACGAGATTATTGTCACCAATGCAGGCGTTATTCCACGAGAATTAGATGAATATTGGCCTTATTGCTCATATGACTGGAATCCTATGTATGAAACCGAAGAGATAAAAGAA
>CAYPZO010000016.1:13540-22692 GCA_964415135.1 uncultured Desulfurococcales archaeon
TACTGGTTATTTCTCCACATTAGGTTCACTCTCAACTACTCTCATGTATCTTGACATGAATTGACTAAAAAACAATACGATTAGGCTATCAAGAATTTCTTGGGTATGTTAAAGCTATTGAAGCGAAAAATACTATGATTATTTAAAAACTTCATGTTATATAATACTGTCAACAAGATCAATCCACTTAAAATGTAACGTCCTTTTAAAGTTATATTTCACTAAATAAGCTCAATTTAAACAAGGAACTTACTCCTTTCCTATATTCTTCAATGCTTAAACGTATAGTTTATGATTCTACTATTCTCCGCTAGTAAGCAATATAATGCAATCAATGTTACAACTATAACTTTAGGTACTACAGTACACTCTGGACAATGAGAAGGTGAAGTCTGATGCAGGATAATCAAAAACTATTACAGAAGAACTGTACGCAAAATGCTGATATGTCTAGCTACAAATTTAGACCGAAAGTATTGTGTATTATAAAGGTAAGAGAAGATAAAGTTCTGACAAGATTTATAAAGCTAATACATAGCTTTAATGGTAAGGTAATAGATATTGATGAGGAAAATAGAAGAATAGTATTTCATGCCAATATAAGCGATTTCATCAACATACTATCTATACTTAAAGATTATGTTTTAACTGCTACAATTCAAGTAACTATTGCACAGAGATGTATGTTAAAGAAGAAATCAGAGGTATATAAGTTCATTAAATCAAGAACTTCATCAGTATTAGTTACGAGGAAATCCATGTATGGAATATTATTAAGTGATAACTTTAAGGTGTTGGTAGAAGTTACTTATAAAGACAATAGCGGTATAATTAGGCTTAGTATTCTTAGAGAGGAGGTAAAGGTGAGTCAAATTACTTATCCCATACCTAACTCCATGTTGCTACATGATGTTTTCCGCCTAAGTGCTTCTAATCTCGTTAATATGAATAATACTTTAATACAGTTAATGAGAGAGTTAGGAAGTGAAATATGTAGGCAGTAGATGATGAACGCTCTATCCTCGGATTAAATGAAGAGTTATGAACCCCGACTGACTACTTGGCCATAGCATGTATAGGTAAAAATATATTTTATTCCCTATTAGTTAGCAATTTTGAATAGAGGTGTATAAGAGATGCTAAGTGAGGAGTTAAATACAATAATCATAGGCAAAAAACCTGTATCAACATATGTATTATCAGCTATAGTCATGTTTAATCAAGGAGCAGAAGAAGTTATCCTTAAAGCAAGAGGAGATGTAATAAGTAAAGCAGTAGATGTTTATAATGCCCTCAGGGATAGACTAGGGGATAGTATAGAGCTTGTAAATGTTGAAATTGGAAGCGAGAATATTGGCTCTAAAAGGACATCTTATATTAAGATAAAGGTTAAGCGGACATTTTAAGCTCTAACTCCTTACTCGATAAGTTATTAATAGTGTTTAGTACTCTATCTAAATCCTCCATAATAATGCTTAATGCTTCATGATACTTCATTTCGCCTTCCTCTATCTTTCTCATAATATTCTCCAAGAGTCTAGTCTTTAATTCGCTTACTAAGTCGCTATATTTACTAGATAAATACTCATGTACTTTAATTCCGAGTTTTGTTGGTATTAGGAACTTTCTCTTTTTAGATTCTATGACATATCCGTGACTTAATAGCTTCTCAATTATTTTTGCATATGTACTAGGCCTCCCTATGCCTCTATTCTTCATTTCTAAGACTATACTTCCATGATCATATAGTATTATTATTGATGTTTTATTTACTTTTACTTCTTCTGGTAAGAGGAGATCCCCTTCTTTTATTTTCTTTGCCTCAGATATTATTGGTAATGGATAAACAAGGTCAAATCCATGTTTCTTTACCTCTATTGGTAGACTAATATTTAGTGATATATTATGGCCTTCACTCATATTTATGGTTTTGAAGGTCATATCTGCTTTTACAACCTCAGTTTGACTCATTTGGCTAGCAATAAATCTTCTGAATATTAAGTCGTATAGGTTTAAGTGTTTCATAGTTAATGGAATTGTTAAGGGTAATGAACCATCTAATATCATTCTCTCTAATTGTTCTCTATCTATAGGCTTAGTTGGACGTATACATTCGTGCGTCTTAGGTTTTGACCAATGACGTGATATGAAGTAGTTAGTTAAATCCTTATTATTCAAATATTCTCTTGCTATTAATATCCCGTCATTTGATGTATACGTACTATCAGTTCTATGGTATGTTATTAAGCCTGCCTCGAATAAGTCTTGAGCCAACTTCATTACTTTTGTAGCCGTTAGTCTTAGTTTCTTTGAAGCTTCAAGTATTAATTCATCAGTTGTGAATGGAGGCTTTGGTGAAAGCATTTCTGTGCTATAGTTGATTTTGCTTACCAGTAAACCATGAGTTTTTATATGTTCAGCAATCCTAATAGCGGTGTCTCTATCGGGAATATAATGGGTAATCTTTATTCCGTTTACATGTATGGTCATTTTATATGCTTTTTTCTGTTTCCATTCATTGTATCTATTAATAATCCAGCCTAGTACTGGAGTTTGTACTCTACCTGCTCCTAGCCATTTCATGCCCATAGTCATTTGGAGAATCTTGCTTAATCCGAATCCTATCCAACGGTCGTCAATTCTTCTGATGACCTGTGCTTCAACGAGCCTTTCATTGATACTTCTCGGCCTACTCAGTGCTTTCAGCAGTGCCGTTAACGTTATTTCATGAACTTCAACTCTCTTTATATTGTTATTAAAGGGCTTTACTATATTCGCTATATCCCAGGCTATTTTCTCTCCTTCAACGTCGGGGTCTGTAGCAATAAGTATTTCGTCTACTTCTTGAGCTAGTTTTTGAATACTCCTTATGACGTCTATGGAATCACTAATTAGTGTTGACCCGCATTTAGGGCACGTTTTGCTGTTATCAGTAAACTGGTGTTTACATTGAAGACATTTCTTTATTGTACTATATACTGGTATGACTTCATTTTCTCTAATTATCACTCCGAAAACTCCTATATCCTTGGTGGTTAAGTCAAATAAGTGTCCTCGAGTTGCTGTTATTGAGAGAACATATATGTTGTTATTTATGTAGGCAGGTATCTCGTAGACTACTACTTTTCCTATTCTCCTCTTTGTTGGTCTTCCAAACATTTTTGCTATGGTCTTAGCCTTAGTAGGTGATTCGACTATAAGTAGTGCCGTCTTAACATTTATTGATTGTTTATCTTTTCTTCTCCTCCTAGATAGACTTAACTGCTTCTTCACGTCATCAATATCTATTTTATCTAATGAGGTTAACTCAAATCCATGTATCAACATTCGTATCTTCTTCTTGAATATATCTATAAGTTCAGGTACATCAACCAGTAATACTGAGAATCCAAGGGTCATAGAGCCTCCATAAAGCCTGCTAGTTCTGCCACTAGCTTGAATATATGTAGCAATATCAGGTATGAGCATGTATATATCATTGTTTTTCTTCATTATCAGTGCACTATAAGTCCTTAATGATTCTTTATGTTTAAGTACTTCATTTAATTTAGATAAAGCATATGACTTTATCTCATTTAGTTTATTGATTACTTCTCTGTATTTATCATGTATCTCATTTACTTGAATTCTTCCACTTAGCGCTCCTCTTATGATATTCCATTCAATGGGTTTCAACTTAAATAAATATCTCCTTAAGTCCTTTATGCGCATTTCACACTCTTCTACTTCAATTCCATAGTCTCTTAGTAACATTAATGCCTTCACTAAGTGTTTAGGATTATTTAATGCTTTTTCAGCCTTAAGAGTGAATTTAGGTATGCCTATAAATACAGCATATTTTATTCTAAGTGGTTCATCTAAGCCTCTACAGAGTACTCCATAATATGATGCTGACCCTATTAATACATCTACTTCTCCTCTATGAAGTTTGTCTAAGAATTTTTGTCCAGAACGAGCATATAGTGCTCTTAAACCAATGTTATTTAATTCTTTAATCAGTTTTTGAACTAAATCTTTGCTATTAATGTCTTTTGAAACGAATATTAATCCTCCACTACCTAACTTGCTTACAATCTCTACAGAATCTCTTATGGGGTCGTCCATAACCTTGTACGTATCTATTATATTTCTAAGGTAATCACTTGTTCCTCCTATGCTAAAGCCCATTAATTCTCTGAATAACTTTACCCTTAGACCTTTACCTTTACCAGTTGCGCTAGATATTACTAATTGTCCTATATTCTTTTCCTTAATTTCACTATATATGTCACGTTCTATCTCTATTATTTCTTTAACTATGCTTGAAAGCAATTGCTTATTATCAAGGAGTTTTGCCTTCATTAACTCTATTTTCTTATTGATTAACCTGAACGCCTTCTTTATAGTTTCATTGCTAAAACCTAGAAGCATTAGTATTTTATCTATATTCCTTGAGTTTCTTAGCACGGAGTCTACATCATCAACTATTATAACTTCAAACTTAGTTTTATCTAACAATTTATACTGTCTTGATAGAAAAGCTGAAGTAGTGATTAGTATATCAAAGTCTTTATTGGCTATCCTTTCAATAACATCTACTCTATTTCTAACACCGGAGTGGTAACCTATGATCCTTACCGTAGAGCCTATTTTGCTTCTCCATGTACTTAGATTCTTAAACACTTGTTCAACGAGTGTTGTTGTTGGTAATATGAAGTAACATTTCTTACCCTTTAGCGCACTATACATGCAGTATACTTGGAGTAAAGTAGTCTTACCTACACCTGTTGGAGCGACTATGGCAAAACTCTCATTCCATAGTAAGCGCTTCATCCACATTCTCTGTATACTCCAGGGCTTTGAATTCACTAGTTTTTCAAATAATGCTTCAAGTTCTGTAAGCTCTTCTTTAAAGCTCTCATATAAGCTAGTCCATAGAGATTCACTACACTTATTACATATTGGCCTCTTGCTTAGCTCGATATTCGATAAAGGGCCTCCGCACGATAGACATAAGTTGTCATATATTACTTGCATTACTATCCCATTGTGATGCTATGGAATTAATTATGAGATAAAAACATATCAGCTCTATAATACCAATTAGAGTGAAGATCATGGGTTTTTAGAAAGATTTAAATAGAGGAGTCTACTCATAAGCCCTCAGCTAAACCAGCGAGGTTGAAACCATGTCTGGTCAACCAACACCCAGTAATGTAGTATTAGTTGGTAAAAAACCAGTAACAAACTATGTAATGGCTGTTGTAACACTATTAACTCAAGGAGTTAATGAGATAGTCATCAAGGCTAGAGGAAGAGCTATAAGCAAAGCTGTAGATGCAGTAGAAATTGTTAGAAATAGATTCATGCCAGGAAAGATAAAGATAAAGGACATCAAAATAGGTAGCCAAACACTAACAAGCCAAGATGGTAGACAAACCAGAGTATCAACTATAGAAATAACGCTAGTAAAGGAAGAGTAAAGGGAAAAGAATAAACTTAAGTCTAAAGAAATATATCAGACAACTGATTCTTTTTCTCCATTCTAGAACATACTCCTTATACTTAGCCAAAGGTATTCATTAAGATTTAAAAATATTAACTGAGTGAAGTGAAGTATATACTTCAGAATGGCTATAAAGGTGGCATCGATGAACAATGGACAGGGTAAGGCCTCTCAAACTAAAAAGATAGCAATATTTAGTGGTAAAGCTAGAATAGGTGAAGTAGTCATAGATTTAGCACAAATACAGTTAAGACCTGAAGACTTTTCCAGCCCTATAGCACTTCAAATGGCTCTATCAAGAATTTATGAAGCTGTTGTAAAAGCTTTTGAAAAGGGCTTTCGTAAGAAGTATGTTGCTGAAATACAGTTTATAGATTCACTGGGAAATAGAGTATCTTTTGCTGTAGACCTAGGTGAATCTCCACCTCCATTCTCGGAGCGAGAGGTTAAAGCAAGAATATTAGTAGAGATATATGAGCAAGAAAAGGAGTAGTAATTAATCATAATTCTATTAACAGGATTTTATTAATGCAGATTTATCTATAATACCTTGTAATTTAGGGTCAAGAATATTAACCTCTATGTATGTATCACCTATGTTCACTACTCTAACTTTACTTTTATATCTCTTCTCCATTCTTGAGGCCATGTAGGTTAGTGTCATTTTCTTTAATACTTCATCTGGGCTTATAATAACATACTTGAGGTCTCCTACATGTCTTATTAACCCTAATTTACTAAGCCTCTTTATCACATTAATTATGGTCTTCCTACTCATGAAAGGTAAGAGCTGGTCTATAGCTTCTCCTAGGTTAAATACCCTCGTTCCAAAAACCATGTATAAGAGATAATAGACTACGAATTCGCGCTTTTTTAACCATTTTTTAATCAATTCTATCAACCATCAGCAGCCCAGTTTTCTTCATTAGCTATGGTCTAGGCCTTACGAGGTTCATCATCTATTAATAGACTAGTAGTTAGGTTTATTTTTAAATTTGTATTAGCTATAGTTGATATAATATGGTGAGGATTAGGAAAAATTCAATGATAATACCATCTGAGAGCTTCATTGTTAACGTAGACTCAATATTGACGGTTATAAGGTGTTTAAATGAATTATATCTTCATGAATGCGAAATTTACATAATCAAAGAACCTTGTATTGGCAAAGTCAGACTATATGGCAAAAGTAATATTGTTTATATGTGCTTGGGACCTAATACTATAGTTATTAATTATGATGAGGAATGTTTTAAGAGAATTGCTGACATTAGCTCTGTTAAATTATTTATTTTGGAAAGCGACATCTGGTGCAAGTCATCGCTATTTAAGCCTAGTGTGAAGGTACATGACGATGAAATAACGATGAAGATTATTGAATATCTTAATCTACACACATGCAGCGAAGGTTTATGTAGCATAAAAGGTACGGATTTTAGTACACTACATGAATATTTTTATCCAAGAACCATATTAGTACCAGGTAAATGTGATGTTATTAGGCTAAGTGATTATAGGGTTCAAGTACTTAATCCACGTGAACCTATTACTTATGGTATAGACTTACTCTTCGAGGACGTAGAATTCGTTGACATATGTAAATTAAATTTAAAAGAGAGAATTGATATGGATGTACTGGCTACAATGAATGACTATCCCCTAATAGTTAAGCATATACCAAGCGGAGCTCTCATAATAACATTACGATCTCCCGCAAAGCTTCTAGCCTCCATTATAGGTTTGTGTTTATTTGAGGTTTGTGGAATTGATGTTTAGTAAACGAAGGGAGTTATTTAATTCAAGGCTTCTAGAGGATATTAAGCTTGGTCGTGTTGATGAGGACATTATCGATATACTATTGATGTTTAATAATTTAGAGGAGTATTATACTACTTCTTCTTGTAGTGGTAGAATCAGTATTCATAAAGATAGAGTATATGAAGATAAGAGAAAACATGTAGTTTTGTTTAAGATACATGAACCCCCAAAGGAAAATGAATTAACTGATTGTTTAATTGAAATGCTAAGTGATCATGAATTCCTATGGATTAAAGTATCAGGTTTCATTATCCATGTTATAACAAATCACTTAGAGAACGCCATTGCACTCGCAAAACTAGTTAGACGTTGCGGTATAAAGGATATATGTATTAGACCTATAGGAAATAATGAATGGCTTATAGTATTGAAATCACCTTATAATTTATCAACACCATTATCAATAGATGTGCTAGACTCACAATACGTGAATACATTAGTGAAAGAAACAGTTAAATTACTTAGAATGGCAAAGACAGAGATCAAATTATTTAAGCTCTGCTTAACAGAACTTATATCTGCAATGAAGAAGCTGTCCTACTATGATTGATGAAGAACACCGACCTAACTGAGCTCTCTTCTCATAATTAGCAGTTCCTCACAGTGTTTCATCTAGTGAAAGGAGTTTCCTTTTCCTTGCGCTTAGTTCTTCACTTGTACCTTTTACGACAACTTCATATAATCTAACGTCTCTTCCTTCTTTAGGTCTAAGGAGTCTACCTAATCTTTGTATGAATTGCCTCCTCGAGCTTGTTCCTGTGACTATTATACCTACATTAGCATCAGGTATATCTATGCCTTCATCGCCAACAGTTGTTACCACTAGAACTCCACTCCTTGAATTCTTAAAAGCCTCTAATGTTCTTTTCCTTTCCCTAGAATCCATTTCCCCTATTAGTAGTAGTGAATTAAGTTCTTTAGCTAGGGTTTTTGCTTGATCAACATATTGTGTGAAGATTATTATCTTTGATCCTCGTTTAAGCTCTTCCTCTACTATCTTTTTAACTACATGGATTTTCTCCTTAGCTTTATGTATTAGCTGTCTTATTTGACTATGTATTTTAAGTGCTTCCTGCGCTTTGCTGTCACCCATTCTGGCATGATACAGTAATTCATCAAATTTTCTTCCAAGGCTTAATGCTTTATACTCTTTAATTAGCTTTCTTAGCTCCTTCTTCTCCTTAGGAGTAAGTTCAACATATAACGTTTTGATAGTGTATGGAGCTAAATAGCCCTTCCTCACTAGGTCCTCCGGCTGTATGTAGTAAACAACTCCTCCCATTAATGGGAATAACTCTACGTGCTTACCATCCTCTCTTATAACAGTGGCAGATAATCCCATACGATATTGTGCAAAAGAATTTACGGCTATATACCTAAATTTATCAGCAGGTAAATGATGACAGTTATGTGTCCATATACCGTTGGCAAAGAATGTATGTGTGCCATTAGATGTAAAGTCGTAAACTATCATTCTCTCATTTAGTTTCTTTATTTCAGTTATTTTAGCTGGTCTAAAGCCTTTAAGCCTATTATTCATGTACCTACTGACGTTACGTTCATTTGTATTTAATGATCTTTTTGGAAACGTGAATATCTCCATAGCTTTATTGAAGTCTGAGCCACTTATGTATAGATAATAGGCGTCATGACGTCGGTCATCCTTATTTCTCTTTATTGTAAAACTACTATGTATTCCAAATTTTTTGAGAAGAAGCTGTAATTTAAGTACAAACTTCTTTGATGTACTAGCAAAGTAAAGTCTCTTATTACCATTTCGTTCTCGAGCTAACCAGCCTTCACATGAAAAACATACTTCAATAAAAGCCTTAATAGACTCAAGAGGTGA
>CAYPZO010000017.1:0-22204 GCA_964415135.1 uncultured Desulfurococcales archaeon
TGCTCTAGGACTATTAGCAGCCCTCCACAGAGCCTCCTGCTCAGGAGTAAGATCCTCAGTTTTAGTCCATGCAGCTCTCTCAGAACCTATTACACGATCCTCAAAAATAGCCACTATATCGTCATTCTTAATAACTTGATCCTTAACATAGTCTAAAGGATTAATACCGAATTGTTTAATATACTTCTTAGCGTTTCTAGGAGTCCAAACATAGAGTCCATGAGTCGACTTACCTGTACCCGTTAACCCCCAAATACATAACACTATCCTCTTCCACGTACCATCAACTCTCTTAACCGTAAATTCCCTAAGTGCAGCATGCTCTCCAGTTCCTCCACGCTTATATACATGATAAATCCAATGAGTAAGTACAGCCTTCTTTACTTCACCTTGATATGAAGTAGCAGTTATTATCGTATAATTATGGTGTGGAAACCTCATAACCATTAACATCCTATTAGTACCAGGTATCATGGGGTTTCTAAGATAATGGGGTATAACAAAGATCTCAACATCGGGGGGCTCGTCTGGTGGTGCTGGAAAGACTAACTGTTTCCACCTATATGCGATATCGGGAAACTGTGGATCAACATATACAGTTGCATGCATTTGAGCCTTAGTACCGGGTTTACCAACATACCCATCAACTTTAATTAATGGTCCTTGAGCGAGAATGTGTTCTAAAACTCTAACCATAAGCAATTTATGCTCATATTTAAGCTGGTCATTGCTCTCTACAACGACTGTATTAGCAGCTGATCTATGCCATATATTTGAAGCCCAATTCCAAGAACCATTCTTATACCTCATACCATAGAGCTTAGCTCTCTCAAAGAGATCTGGCGGGTTATCTAAAACAGCTGTTAAGCCGGCTTTCCTCTTAACTTCAATTATTCTCTTAAACGCTTCTTTGAATCCTTCGATAGTCATTTCGTCTATAGGGGGAATTAACCTATTCATATCTAAAACCCCAAATCTTCAATATTGCATTATCTACTATGTTAAACCGCATCTATTAAATCTTCCTTCATCCCATGACGTTCACTTATACGATTCAAGCAACTAAAAATAAAGGTACTGAAAAACTATATAGGTAATTATGGTGATGACTTCCGGCGGACCTGAAGCCGTGATGAACTCTTCGCTGTCCTGATTAATTTAAAACACTCCAGCTAAAATCAGAATACCTATCACTATAAATAATATTCCAACAATCCTTGATATTTTAACTACATTCACTTTTATAATCTTTAAAAGAATAGATGCTGCAAATATGTTCAAAGCGAAATACCCTATAATGGCTCCTAATAACACTGCCATAATGCATTTAGACTTTAAAGCTATAGCAACAATAGACAACTGAGTTTTATCGCCAAGTTCAGACATAAATACCAGTACGAATACAGTCCATAAACCCCTATATACTATTTTATGCTCATTCTTCTCTGCAACGAGTAAATACATTAATCCGAATAATATAAAGAGTATGGCTGAGATAACCCTAAGTAATTCATATGGTACGGTCGATCTCATGAACATAGCTACACCTATGGGTACAAGATTAGCCGACATAAAAGCAATTGTGGATATAAGCACCACAGGTAAGAGCTTCCTAGAAGCTAAAGCTAACGATGTAGTAGCAATCATAGTCTTATCTGCAAACTCTGCCATAAATATCATTGATGCTGTAAACACTACTTCATTAATCCACGACATTTTCAACTAAATGAACACACTAAGGCAATATATAAAAGTTGATATACACACCAACACTTAGGTATATGAAGGGTAGAATGTGAAGAGACTTTATAAAGATAAGGAGGATGCTATGATTTGTGGAGTATGTAGTGGAATAGCTAGGTACCTAAATATAGATCCCTCAGTTGTTAGACTAGGATATGTCCTCTTCTTCATATTAAATCCCGCTGCAGCCTTCATCCTGACATTGCGGCATGTATAATACTACCTGAAAAGACTAGTATAGAACAAGCACATGTAACTGAAAGGACGGATAGTAAAGCGAGGAGTGCGACACTACTCTTTCTAGGGATAATATTGATAACACTAGGACTAATTTTAATTCCTTCGTGGAGCTGGAGTTCTATAGCTAAATTATGGGGTATAGCTTTTGACGTCCTTAAAATAATGCTAGGAATGTCGCTCATAATAGCAGGAGTAATAGTCCTCTTAATAGTCCTAATAGGAGTAAGCAAACTCCTTAAGTAAATGATACTAGAGTGTTCCTTTACTGTACCTACACCCTCTCTACCATTCCCGCCATACACCTTTTCAGGAACTCAAAGCATATGAAAACCACAGAGGTGAAGAAACATGAAAAACCCAATACCAATACTAGCAATAGTATTACTAAGCCTAATATCACCAATAACAATAACTATAAGTACATCTGAAGAACCAAGCCAGGTAAGCGGAGAACAAGTAAAATCACTATTAGTAATAGTAGAAAATAGTATAAATACAATTAAAAGTAAAGGAATAGAAGTACCTAAAGAAGCTCTAGAACACTTAGATAAAGCCAAGAAACTAGTAGAATTAAATGAATACAAGGAGGCATACAAAGAACTAATTAAGACGATGATACTATTAAGAAAAATCATAACGAAAATTAAGATGAGTCCCGAAGAAATACTTAAGATACAAAGAATAAATGTAAGAGAGCTAGTTAAATGGATTACAAGGAAATATGAGGAAGCCAACATTCCAGAAGAAGTAAAAGAGCAGCTAAGAGAACTCATTAAAGAAGCTGCCTCAGCAAACGCTAAGGACATTATCAGTAAGATTAGAGTAAGAGTACAACTAAGACTAAATGAAAAGGCCATGGAGGAAACTAGAAATAAGATCATGATAATGATACAAGAGAGACTTAAAGAACATAAATTAGAAGATGAGGTATTAACACCACTACGTAATGAGCTGGTTGAATCAATTAAACAAGAAATAAACGAATGGCTAAATAATCCTCGCGATATAGAGAAGGGAATCATATTAGTCAAACACTACTGTCATCTAATGAATCTAATAAAAGTATCAGTAATTTACATGAAGCTAATACATACAGAAATCCTAAATGCGTTCAATGTTAAACTAAAGGGCTTATCCGAAGTTATTGAACAATTAGAGAAGCTAACAACAATAATCCACGGAGATGAAGCCAAAGAAATAATTGAAAAGCTAAAAGAGGCAATAAATTATACTAAATTTGGAATAAGTGAACTAAAAGAAGCAATAGATCAACTAATTAACGGAAATCCAGATAAAGCCAAGGAGTATGCAATTAAGGCAAAAGAATATGCTAATAAATCAGATGAGATATTAATGAGTATTAACACGACAAGCCTCAAACCACCTGCTAAACATATTGTTGAAGCAATAATAAAGCTACTACACAGGATAAATAATGGGATAAGACACGTTGCAGACTTAATAATAAAGTATGCTGATAAACTTACTGAGAAAATACCAATAGGAGCTAAAGTAAGACTAGCAGGAGTAGTTATAGAAAAAGAGGAAATAGACAATGAGACAGTTAAACTAATAGTGAAAGGTATCGGAGCAGCCAAGTACAATAATGAAACTTATATAAGACTAGGATACTGGATACTCGTGATAAATAAGACATCAGCTATGATCAAAGTTGTAGGTAAGGGAGAAAAAACTAGAATAATAGCTATTGGCGAAGTAACGAGCTACGAAGACGAAAAACCAGTAGTCTATGTTGAGAAGGCACTAGTGATTAGAGCAGGAGGAAGAATATAACATCGCTAGATTTTTAAATTAATTTCTTTTTTCCGAATACAAGCATAGCAGTTGTCAAGTTATTATGATTGGTCCAAACCCCATAGTCATAATATCCCCATTGTTCCCCATATGCTGCATGTCCTATTAACGGGGATTTAGATTCTTTAACAATTAACTTTACAAAGTCCTCTCTTTTATCACCTATGTATGCTGATGAGCCAGCACAATGAACAAGCACTATACCTTCAGTATCACCAAGTCTCTCCTTTGCCCTAACCACTAACTCGCGTCCTAAGTTAACGGACTTATCTTTATTATGCTTTAAGAGATATATTGTAGCATTTATTGGTATTCTTGCAAAACATAATAGACCGTTGTTAGAGACTAATGCTGGATGTTTAACATATAGCTCATCTATTATAGCGTCTTTTACAGCTAACGGATATTCTAAGCCTACAGCTAATAGATTCTTCTTTACATCATCTATGGACTTATTAATCCAATTAGCATAAACTTCAACGGCATTCTTTCCATTAATTTCCTCTACTACTTCACTTCTAGAACCACTAGTCTTAGTAACGATACCGTACCTACCTGTTAATTCACATGCATGACCTCCTAACACTACATAATCTAATTTAGTAAATAACAAGATAACTACAACTAGACCTACACCAGCTCTCGTAGACGTTACTTGGTATCCAAATGGAGGTTTTAATTGAAAATCATCACCACTACTACCGCCAATAATTGTTATTGAAGGCCCTAAAACACTTCTAACACCCTTTATTAAATCCTCTTCTCTTCCGGGAGCAGCGTAAAGTAATGCTAGGAAGGGTAACTTATGTCGCTCACTAACCCTGACCGTATACTCAATCATACCTAAATTCTTCAAAGCTGTCTTTGCCGCTTCAATACCTGCTTTAATTGGATGCGTTTGTGCTCCCTCAGCTACACCTACACCTACCTTGAATACTTGATCTGAGAATAGGGCTAAAGATAGCGACTTCGTATGTGCACCATCTTCAGTATATTCACCAGCAGTTGAAACACCTACTACAGGAATTCCTTCAGATACTTTAACTAAAGCTTCTCTAACTTTATTGAAGTTAGGATACTTAGCGTATGAAGGAAATGCTAGTATTAAGCATGGCCTACCCTTTAACCCTTCTAAAGCCTTACTATAAGCATCCTCAATGGCATCATCAATATTAGCCTTAAAACTAACACCTGTAGAAATATACCTCTTCTCCAAAAACACCCCCATACTATATAACGAGACTCCGCTATAAAAATGAATATTTACGCTATACATCACAATTCTTGAAATAATTAAGATTATAATAATTTAACATTTAAGGACTATTCATGAATTAATTCACTTACAATGCTAAAAGTATAATCAAATTCCTCAATTGAAGCTATGCCTATAGCTGTAGATAGGGTATATGGCTTAGAACATACATATCTAAGTGCTTTTCTTATATCGAGTTTTCCTGCACCAAAAACTTTCTTGAATATAAATTTATAGCCTTTTTCATGTACAGTTCTATATAACTTCTCTATATTACTTAAAGAATTATCGATGAATAATCCAGCATAATTTAATGGAGCTAAAATGAACCTAACCTTATCCCTATTTAACGACTCATACATAAGCCAATTTAGGGTCCTATAGGGCGTATGTGTGGCCATACCCACCTCCAATCCATGAGCCTTAAGCAAATCAATGTACTCTCCTAGCAATTCATCGCTAAGTCTATCAGAAATAGATGCATGAAGTATAGCCAACTCTGCTTTAAACCGTAATATCCAGTCAATGGAGTTGGGTTCATCAGGTACATACGTGGGAATTATAGTTATATCTGCTTTTAACTCTCTACATGCCTTAAATACTTCTCTAGCCACGAAGTCATAAGTTAATAATTGTATACCTTTTAAGCCCTTCTTAATCCCATGCCTTATTATTTCACCTATATTCTTGGTGTTAATTACAGACTTATAGTAGTATTGTAGGGATCTAGTACCAAATTGTCCTGCTGCTATAAATGGTGAGGTACCTAGGAGGGCTCTAGGGATGGTTACTCCATTAACTCTAACCAATGGAATATTTAGACTAGCAGTCATTTTTCACACTAAGTAACTTAATGTTACTTCGTAGTAGAAAATTTTTAACAAAATCAACATAACATATATTCAATGCAAGTAGGTGATACTGGAGTGAATGGTATTGAAGAGCTGGTATACTCAATGTTTCTTGCGCTAAGCTTAGCACTTATTGTTGGTAAGGTATTTGAGGAATTGTTCGTTAGGCTTGGTGTACCACCAGTATTAGGTGATTTGCTTGCGGGTTTAATTTTAGGAAAGACCTTAGTAAATCTATTCCCTATTAATGATGTAGTTGAGGTATTCTCATGGTTTGGAGTATCATTACTCCTATTCTATGCGGGGCTGGAAACGCGATATAGAGAGTTTATGAAGCATGTACCTGAATATGGAGTTATTACATGTGGTGAAGTTCTTAGTGCTTTTGCTATAGGATATGTTGTTGGAACATTATTTGGTTATAGCCCTATAAAATCATACTTCATAGGGACTATACTTGTTGCAACAAGTGTTAGTCTTTCAGTAAGGACGTTAATAGAAATAGATAAGCTAACCACAGTGGAAGGAAGGACAGTGCTAGGTATTGCAGTATTAGATGATTTAGCTGCATTAATAATATTGGCCGCAGGTACATCACTAGCTGTAACGGGAAGCTTTAATATAATGAATTTACTGCGAATTGCAGTAACAGCGTTCGCTGTGTGGTTCATATTAGTATTTGCGCTATATAAAGTTAGTAACCACATAGCTAGACTAGCTATTAAGCTCCATATAGAGGAACCGTTATTTGCTGTACTTTTAGGGACATTTTCATTACTTGCTTATCTATCTAAATTCATCGGTATATCATATCTAATAGTAGCCTATGCGGCGGGTCTCGCTTTCTCTGAAATACGAGGAGTAAGGAGAATAGCTGAAAGTGTAAGGTCTATGGCAATGCCCTTCTCAACACTATTCTTCATGGTGACAGCTGCATCAATAGACCTAAAGACAGTAATTAGCTTACAATATCTACCATTCTATGTGCTCATGGTTTTAGCAGCATTCATAGGTAAGCTGCTTGGAGGAGGATTAACCTCATATCTAATAGGATATCCTCCTTATTCAGCTATTAGAGTTGCTGTAGGACTATTTCCACGTGCTGAATTCTGTATTGTAGCAGCTTATATTGCCGTTAATAGTGGAATATTAAGCTCTGAAGCCTATCTAGCAGCAATAATGATTGTATTGATAACAAACTTCCTTACACCTCCATTAATTAAAGCAGTATACCTTAAAGGGCCGGAAGCTACATACATAACACCTAGATGGAGAAGAAAGTCAGCTCATGTACATAAATAGTACGCGGTGCTTACTTCATGGATGCAAACACGTTCTCTAAAGCTGCTAGGAAAATTCTATCCCTAAAGGTTGAAGATTTTATATCAAAATATAAAGATCTATTGCCACAGTATGGTGTAGTAGGTGAAGAAGAGAATATAGCCAAAATTATAGAACTAATAGGAAATAATAAACATTACATTATTGTTGTTGATAAGAAGAATAGGTTAAGAGGCATAATAACCTATCTAGATGTCTTATTAATGCTTGGAGGCCCTAAAGCAACAGCTGTATTTCTACCATTATCCAGTATTGCCTCATCTCTAAGAAGGATAAAAGTCTCATCTGATGTCCTACCAAGAATAAGTGTTAGAAAGATTATGGAGAGAGAACCCCATCGCATAAAACTTGAAGAAACTATAGAAGAAGCAATAGATGTTATGGAAAAAAGCCATACACATTATGTAGTTGTGGTAGATAAAGAAGGAAAGGTAAAGGGGATAATCACGGCTCATGCTATATTGAGAGCTGTCCTAGAAGAAATGAAGAGC
Source organism: uncultured Desulfurococcales archaeon (assembly GCA_964415135.1). Taxonomy (GTDB): domain Archaea; phylum Thermoproteota; class Thermoprotei_A; order Sulfolobales; family WANQ01; genus CAYXRT01. Next base: position 7,737 of record CAYPZO010000017.1, read on the forward strand.
TAATTCAAAAATAATTCAATATAACTACTAGCATGTTAAATGAAAAGCACCAACAACTTTCTTACCCTTCTCTACTAATTCATTATACTTCCTCACAGCTTCTCTAGTGCTATAGACTAATACCTTTATACCTCTTTTCTCGAATGAGTCTATTACTTCAGGATCAACTCTCATTAACCCACTATAGCCTGTACCTATCACTAAGTATTCAAAGTCAACTCCCTCTAAATCTTGTAAATCAGCTAATTGTAATCTGTGTCCCTCAATTCTCCACCAATTATCAATTATCCTATCTGGCGTTATTATGAGGTCATGTCTATACTCTCTTCCATTAACTATCATTTCCCCGAAATCATAATGCTCTATTTTAAACTTCTTCAAAATATTTCACCAAGTTAATATAATTAAGTAGTCCGTTAATGTAACTTATGGTTCCTTACTATCAGTCAAATGCCTTCTCTTCATAGACTTCTGTGTCGGGAGTATTCATCATCCTATCCTATGTTATACCTTACAGACATTAAAAAGACTACTATAAGTATGATAAAAAGAGGTTGTTAAACACCAGCTATCCTTCAACTACTAATTTTATTGATAATTTCACTTTTGTTGGATAAGTTACTTCAAGTACATATTCTCCTATTCTAGCTTTAACTAATAGTAATACTTGATAATATAACCCGCTTTTCTCAACAGGCAGCTCAAGCTCTGCTACAATATCTCCATTCTTAACATCTATTAACTTGAACACGAATATGTTATTCTTGCACCCCGTTGGTGAAAACATCCAAGCCCATGCCTTGATCTCTCCAAAACCATCATTACCCGCCTTAACTTTAACCTTATCAACGAGAAGAGCAAAACACTTAGTAGAACCATTTGCCACAGCCCAACTTCTTGTTTCTTCCGTGGGTCTTTGGCCTATTGGTATAAGATATGCTTTACCTTCTCCAGCAACTATAATTATCTTTAATTGGATTTCACCTTCCCCTAGAGCTTTCCTCCATAAGAGTTTTAGCGTTACATTATATTCTCCTTGACTAAGTTTTAATGGTACATCATATCCTGGTATAATATTTAGGACTCTAAAACAGGGAGAATTCACGCTCATTAAGCACGGCATTTTGATTGTATACGTCTTTTCTTTGGATTTTAGTATTACTTCTCCATTCAAGATAAGCGATATATTTCCCTTTGCTCTTCGATCAATGGGTTTAAGTAATATTAGTCCTTCTCTTTCATGTACTTCTATGGTTGCTATATTCTCGTATACTTGTTTACCACTTTCACTCTCTATATTTAATTCAATATTAATTATTGAAGGGTTAACATTTATTCCCTCCTCATGGACTCTAACTATTCCTCGAATATTGATAACACCTATACTTTCTAAGTACGCCAATGACACTATGGCTATAACTCCTAGAATTAATATAACGACAATCCTATTCTTCACTTATGTTCCACCTCCAAGACTACTATAGAGAATGTAAATTATATAACTCGAATGGTTAGAACACGTGAGGAAAATTAAGAGAAAGCCAATTAGCTAGAGTCTGACTGATAGGGCTACAACTTAATTCCAAAAATCGTATAATAAATAAGTTAACCTTCACTTATAACCTTCTTTATCTTCTTCATAACTATATCGGCTACAATCTTTCCATCAACTCTTCCTCTTAGCACTGACATTACTCTCCCCATAACTATGCCCATAGCTCTCTCCCTCTTCTTCAAAATTACATCTCTTAACTCACTTACTGTTTTCTCTACAAGTTTCTCTACATCCTCTATGGATACGGCTCTAAGCCCAAGTTCTTTAACTATGTCGCGTAACGACTTAGTAGGTGATTTAGCTTTATGTTCTAGGACTTTAGGTATTGCCTCCTTAGAAATAACTCCTTCAGCTACAAGTCTAATTACCTCACATATATCCTCTTCACTTAAATTCTCTACAGGAACTCCTTCACTCTTCAAAGACTTTAATGTACTTGTTAAGGTATATGCTATTACCGTAGCAGGTACCTTATCTCCATATTTGGTGGCTAGCTCCTCAAATAAGTCTATGTGCACGGTTTTAAGGAGCTGTTTAGCTAGTTCAGGGCTTAGTTTGAATTCCTTTACATACTTCTCTATCTTTACTCTAGGATGCTCAGGTACAAGCTTTTTAGCTCTTTCAATTAACTCAGGCGTTATCTCAATGGGCGGTATATCGGTTTCAGGATACATTCTTGCTGCTCCTGGTTGAGGTCTCATATACCTTGTTGTTCCATCTGGGTTAGCTGCTCTAGTCTCCTTGGGAATACCCTTTAGCGCTTCTTTAGCTCTATTCCATACTGCTTTCAATGCTTCTATTGCTTTCTCTTCTTTGTCGGCTACTAGGATAATGGCATCGGTTTCTGGATTAGCTTTAGTTACTTCATATAATCTATCTACTTCCTCCTTAGTTATACCGTATGCTGGTAATTCGTCTGTATGGAATATTCCTCCAACACCACCCCAGAATCTAGCATACTCAGCGAGCTCTGTGCCAAATCTTCTCTTAGGCTGAAGTTCTACTCCTATAAGTCCCTTAAACTTAGGAAGTACCAGTGCGTATACTTTACCTCCTGTCCTTAGAGCTCTTAATATTACTTTACTCTTAGTATTCTTGAACACTTGAGATACATCTATGGGATTGAATTTAATGTCCTCTTCCTTTAATCCTCTCCTTTTTAGTTCATCTCTTATCTCCAAAAGCCTTAATTGTCTAAGAACCTCGTATTCTACAACCTTTGGTAGTAGGTCTAGTCTTTGTACTCCTTTAATTTCAGTTTTTACTCCACCCCTTATGGATATGTTAAGGTCTTGCCTTATTGTTCCAATACCTCTCTTAACCTTACCTGTAAGTCTTAGCAATTGACCTATGGTTAATGCTACTTTCTCTACCTCCTCAGGCGTATGCATATCTGGTCCTGTAGCAATCTCTATTAACGGTATGCCAAGCCTATCAAGCCTATAGCCTACATGATTACCCTTTTCCCAAACTTTTCTAGCAGCATCCTCTTCTAAACATATGGTCTGTATTCTAACCCTCTTCCCATCAACATCGATATAACCTCCTAACGCTATTATAGCCGTTCTTTGGAATCCCGTAGTATTTGAACCATCTATTACTACTTTTCTCATCACATGAACTTCATCTACAATTCTAGAATTTAACGCCATTGCAGTAGCTAATGCTATCTCTAAGGCTCCCCTATCTAACATGTGTGGAGGCTCTTCATCAGTTTCTACCAGGCATGAAGCACTTCTTGGAGCTTCATAATCATATACTCTACCTCGCTTCCATTCGAAATAAGCAGCTATATCAACTTCACCTAACTCGCTTTGTGTAGGTCTTAGTCTTCTCTCAAACAAATCTATGGACTCTTTTTCTACAAGAATTGTAGGACAATTACAGAATAACTTATGCTTGGTATCTAGTTGTTGATGTATTTCTAAGCCTACTTTAAGGTCCAGGGACTTATAATCTAGTTCTATCTTAGAAGGAAGCTTAGGATTCATGAGGCCACCTCGGGTAGAGATTTACAGTATGTCTTGGATTTATTTCACCGGCTATGTTAGTTAACATGAGCTTTCTTACCTCGTTGAGGTCTCTGGTCTTAGCTAAAATCCAGCTTAACTTAACGTATGCTACTTCAGGTAACATGTCCTCGCCAGGTATAACTCCTGCCTCAAGATATAGTCTACCAGTACTATAAACATACATGTTTATTCTACCAAATAGACATTGACTAGTCATCACAACTGCTATACCTTCCTCAACAGCTCTCTTAACAGCATTAATTAGCCTTTGAGGGAAGTGGCCTAACCCGGTACCCTCTAGCACTATTCCATGATATTTCTTGTCCACAAAGAAGTCGATTACTTCGGGATCTATACTTGAATAGAACTTTACTAATGCAACCTTTTCATCAAATTTTGCCTCAACATGAACTTCCTTATCCTCACCTCTTATCCTAAAAACATTACTAATTACCTCAACTCTCTTGACATACGGATAAATCTTAGCTAAAGGTAAATCATTTATACTCTGAAATGCATCTCTACGGCTTGTATGCATTTTTCTAACTTTAGTACCTCTATGAGCTAACGCGTAACTATCCCCTGTTTCACCATGCATTACAACAGCAACTTCAGCAAAGGGCGCTTTTGCGGCTGCCACCACTGCTGCAAGGAGATTAAATGCAGAATCACTACTTGGTCTATCACTACTTCTCTGAGCTCCAACAAGAATTATGGGAACTGGTAACTTCCGGAAGGCAAATGACAGTGCGGCAGCAGTCCAAGCCATCGTATCAGTTCCATGTGTTATGACAACTCCATTAAAGCCTTCTTCAACGAATTTAGCTGCTCTTTCAGCTATTCTCTCCCAATGCTTTGGAGTTAAATCCTCACTAAAGATGTTAAATAGTATATTCGTATCAATATTAGCTACTTCAAATATTTCAGGTATAAGTGAAGCTAAGTCTTCACTTGACAATGCCGGTTTTACAGCTCCAGTTTCATAGTCAACTCTACTAGCAATAGTGCCTCCAGTACTCATTATCATTACATTTGGAAGCTTAGGATTTCTAACAGGCTTTACCTTTTCAATTCCTTTAATTCCAACTCTCTTACCTAACTTCTCTATAATGGTATTTGAATCGTATCTAACACCAATATTATAACCATTATCTAACTTAATGACAATGATTTCCTTAGCATAAAGTTTTTCTCTAGGCATTAAAACCCCTTCGACTACAAATCCATCACTCTTCACAATTCTTATTCTATCACCAACAACTACCTCAAGAGATTCCAAAGCCTCTCTTAATCTACCAATATATCCAGGTAAAGGATCTAACAAAACCTAACACCACTAATTTAACTCATAAGCTCAACTAGCTAATAAAGTATTTAAGCTAGATTAGAAGATAAGGCAATCAGTAATTATAATTTCTTAAAACAATAGAATCTTGAAGATTAAGCTCGCTATCTACGCCTAATAGCAGCTAACGCTTGTTGCTCCTGCATTTTCTTTAGGAATCTTAAATACTCCTTCCTATTCCTCATACGTGGCGATAGATTCTTCTTTGGCTTAGGTGGTATTTTCGGTGTTTGGCTCCTTACCTTTCCAGCCTTTGTAAGCGATCCGTGTGAAGGCATTTCCTATCCCACCACCATAGGTATCTCGGTAAGAGGTTTTAAAGGTTAACTATCTATCTTAGTGAGATTAAGAGTTAATTATATTAATGGTTTATATACAGTTGTTGAGACTTAACTTACAGGCTTAAGTCAAGGTGATGAAAGTGAAGGTCTACTTAGTTGAACACGTGATAGGTACATTTGCTTTCGACGAGAAGGGTAATGTAGTAGCATACGCTCTAGGGCCTAAATCACTAGATGAAGCCGTTGAAGAAGCCCTCAAGCTTGAGCAAGGGGATGTAATAGCCTCAACAGAGAAAGTACTTGAGGAACTTAAAAACAGAGCTGACATTGAAGCAGTCGTGGTAGAGGAGGAACCTACAGCAAAATACGTTAATTCACTAGGATTAAAAGCTGAAATAGTTCCAGGACACGAATTCGCAGTAAAGTTTAGAGAAAACCTAGCTGAATATGCAGTTAAATACCAATATGCATCTAGCAAGGAGGAGCTAGAGGAATTCTTACACAAACTAGGATTGGAGATGACACGACGTAAACTTAGAAGAGCTGCTGAAAAACGAGACTTACTTGCAGCACAAGCTATCAGAGCAATAGATGATATTGATAAAACAATAAACCTCTTCGTAGCTAGACTAAGAGAATGGTATAGCCTCCACTTCCCAGAACTAGACGATCTCGTCAGAGAACATGAGGATTATATAAGCATACTAGCAGAACTAGGACATAGAGAAAATGTAGCTAAGGAAGCTCTAGTAAAACTCGGATTTAGTGAAAGCAAGGCAGAGAAAATAGCTGAGGCAGCAAACAAAAGCATAGGTGCGGATCTCTCAGACTTCGATATAAGACCAATACAAACATTAGCAAGCATAGTTAAAGAACTATACAGGTTAAGAGGAGAACTAGCTGAATACATAGCAGCCGTAATGAAGGAAGTAGCACCAAACGTAACAGCACTTGTAGGTCCACTACTGGGTGCTAGACTAATAAGCCTTGCAGGAAGTCTAGAGGAGTTAGCTAGACTACCAGCATCAACAATACAAGTACTAGGAGCCGAAAAAGCCCTATTCAGAGCACTAAGAACAGGAGGAAAACCACCAAAACATGGAGTAATATTCCAATACCCAGACATACACCGCTCACCTAGATGGCAAAGAGGTAAAATAGCTAGAGCCCTCGCAGCTAAACTTGCAATAGCAGCCAAGGTTGACGCTTTCAGCGGAAGATACATTGGAGACCAATTAAAAGAAGCTCTAAGAAAGAGAATAGAGGAGATCAAGAAGCTTTACGCAAAGCCTCCAGCAAGAAAGCCAGAGAGAATTGAAAGAAGAAGACCAAGACCTAGAAGAAAGAGAAGAAGGAAGTAAGCACAGAGTAAGAATTATAGACTGCTATCAAGTAAAATGAACAATGAGGTGTCACATATATGTCAGAAGTAGTAAACGTATATGAACATGAAAAGTACAAGAGAGTATATGTCGTTGAACTAAATGATGGCTCTGCCAGACTAGCAACTGAAAACCTAGCACCAGGTAGGAGAGTTTATGGAGAAAGGCTATTTAAATGGAAGGAAAAGGAATTTAGAGAATGGAATCCATACAGAAGTAAGCTTGCAGCAGCACTACTCAAAGGACTAGAGGAATTACCCGTTCACGAAGGAGATAAAGTCCTATACTTAGGAGCAGCTACAGGAACTACTGTTAGCCATGTATCAGACATTGTAGGATTAAGAGGTAGAGTTTACGGAGTAGAGTTTGCTCCAAGAGTTATGAGAGAATTTGTAGTAGTTGCAGAGACAAGACCAAACCTAATACCAATATTAGCAGATGCAAGATTTCCACAAAAGTATAGGCACATAGTTGAGCAAGTAGATGGAATATACGCAGATGTAGCTCAGCCAGAACAAGCGGGACTAGTATCAGATAATGCGGGATTCTTCTTAAAAGAAGGAGGATGGCTCTTACTCGCCATAAAGGCTAGGAGCATTGATGTAACAAAAGCTCCAAGTGAGATCTACAAGAAGGAAATAGATACCCTAAAAGCTAGAGGCTTCGAAATAGTAGACGTAGTACACTTAGAACCCTTTGATAGAGACCACGCAATGGTTTACGCAAGGTATCATAGAAAGAAATAAGTTTTCTTCAAACCATTAAATCTCTAAAACAAACTAATCTTATAAACGAGCTCTAACACTTAAGATAACTGAAATGCAGAATCTTCAAAAACAACTACAAACAGTAATAGAAACACTAAAATCAGCTGGCTTTAAGGTAAAGGTACTCAATTATCCATACGATAGTAGAAAGAGAAGCGTAGACGTCATAGCGAGCAATGGAGAAAAAGACCTGCTAATGAAGGTCGTAGACGATACAAGCGAATTAAGAAGCTATGAAGTACATGAACTAAATGCATTATCAGCTACACTCAAAGCATCACCACTAATAATAGCATCAAAAATATCAGGTCATCCATTAGAAGATTATATAGCTTACGAAAAGTATAGCACATATGTAGTTACAAGCATGACCTTCAAAGCAATTGTAAAGGATAAAGAGAACATCTACGTCTATTATTCAAGAGGAGGATTCTACGTCAAAGTAAACCCCAAAGAATTTAGAAGAGCTAGACTATCAAGGGGCATGAGTCTAGGAGAATTAGGGAGATTACTAGGTGTTACTAGAAAAGCCATATACGAGTACGAAAGAGGAGCAATAGATGTAAGTATTGAAAGAGCTGAGAGAATAGTAGAAGTACTTGATGAAGAAGTATTAGAACCTATAAACATATTTGAAACACCAAGTACCGATAAAGAACATATACCAATGCGCTTAAAACTAAGTGAAAGAATTATAATGGATAACCTAAAGAACCTAGGGTATCGTGTATGTCACGTGGAGAGAACAGTAATAGATCTAGCAGCATCAAAAGAACAGGCAATGAGGGATGGAAAGCTAGCAATACTAGTTGAACATGAGAAGGATAAAAAGAATGGATTATTAATTAAAGCTAAAGAATCAGAAAAATTAGAGGAGGTAATGAAAGTTAAAAGATACGCTATCGTAGGTAAAAGGAGCACACTTAGAGAATTAGAAGATATAGGAATAGAAGTAGCTAGGTCATGGAATGAACTAAAAGAACAAATACAATTAGAGGTTAAGAAGTAAAATTGAGTAAAATCATAATAACTGGACGACCAGGAGTAGGAAAAACAACCATATTCATGCATGTAATTGATATAGTAAAGAGAAAGGGTTACTCGGTAGGAGGAATTGTATGTCCAGAAGTACGTGAGGGAGGCTTCAGAGTAGGCTTCTTAATCATAGACTTAATGACTGGTCGAAAAGACTGGCTAGCGCATAAAAGACTATTTAGGAGTGGGCCTAGAATAGGAAGGTATGTAGTAAATGTTGAAGGAGCAGGTGAACTGGGAGCTAATGCAATTGGTAAAGCTATAAGTGAAGCAGATCTAATAGCAATAGATGAAATAGGTCCTATGGAGTTACTCATACCCAAACTTAAAAAAGCAATAATAGATGCCCTTAAATCAAACAAGCCATTACTAGCAGTAATTCATTGGAGAATGAGGGATAGTCAAATATTAAGTTTAACTAGAAATGCTATGAAATACTACATTACTGAAGCTAGTAGAAATACTCTCAAGAGCGATATTGAAAAGAGAGTATTAGAAGTACTAGAAAATTGGAAGCGCCATGTTAAGGGAAATTAATGGAATTCCCGTAATACAGATACGTGAAGGTAAAACAAAGATCTATGTACCAGATCCTAAACTTTATACTAGAGATGATGGATTACTTGAACCAGCGTGGTCTCCAGTATTCTATAATCCTAAGATGGAATTTAGCAGGGATATAGCAGTAGCGGTTCTTGCTGCATTAAAGGAAATGAACATCTACTTTGACTTATGTATAGACCCTTTAAGTGGAACCGGAATTAGAGGTTTACGTTATGCTAATGAGCCTAAAAATGTAAGAAAGGTAATAATTAACGATATAAACCCGATAGCATATGATTTTATGAAAAATAATATAGAGTTAAATAAGTTGGAAGGTAAAGTAGAAGCATATAACTTTGATGCAAATATGTTATTATACTTAATACCAATGATTGAAGGAAGACCAGATTTCATAGATATAGATCCATTTGGATCTCCAATACCCTTTATAGATGCAGCATTGCATGTGATTAGAAATGAGGGAATAATAGCAATAACTGCAACAGATATAGCACCATTAACAGGTACAAAAGAAGCAGCATGTAGGAGAAGATACTTTTCCCACGCGCTTAGGGCAGACTTTGACAAAGAGCTAGGCATACGGATATTAATAGCATCAATAGCTCTAAGGGCTGCCGCAAAAGATCTGTGCATAGAACCCATACTTTCCTACTATGCAGATCACTATTATAGATCTTATCTGTTGATTAAACGAGGAGCAAAGAAAGCTGATGCTATGCTCGATGAGCATCTAGGATACATAATCTATGATAAAAATAGACTATGTAAGTACGTGGTTAAGGGATACCCCTTAGTCGAGATAATTAAGTTAAAGAATTTTATTGAAGGCGAATATGAAGTATTGGGACCCTTATGGATTGGTAAGTTATGTGATATTAATATCATCAAGATCATTCTTAAGGTAGCATCCCATTTGGAGTTAAATACATTATATAGAGTTGTTAAATTAATAGAAATGTTAATAGAGGAATCTGAAATAGAAGAACCATACTACTACAGAATAGACCTAGTATGTAGTAAGTTAAGATGTTCAATGCCAAGATTAACTAAAATAATTGAGTGCCTTAGGTCAAAAGGATATAGAGCTTCAAGAACTCACTTTGACCCGAGAGGTATTAAGACTAATGCAGAATATGAGGAATTAGTGAAATGTATTAGAGGCTTTTAGTGTCTACTTTTCTTTATTCTTTTCATTTACTTGTTTTAATAGCCATTCAGTGAGTAATCTGCATGTTCGAGGATCGTAGAACCCCCCATTAGAACATTTATCTATATTCATACATGTAAAGCAAGGTATGTCGATTACACTGGCTATGTTTACTCTTAAGTTAATAGCGGTTCTTCTTATAGCATATAACTTGTATGTTCTTCTACCATTATTAACCACGGGTTCTCTTTTAATCAATCCTTTTTTGAGTAATTGGAGAGCAATACGCGATCCTTCTCGGCTATCTATCCCAAGTATTTTCCATAGTTCACTCTGAAATAATCCTTCATTACCTTTAGATTCTATTAACTCTAAAGCCTTTCTCTCAAGCTCGGAGAGGTATGGCATTTTATCATCACCTAGAGTTATATGATGTTATATGATTATATCTTTATCATCCTAGATTAGGTTATGGCAGGCTTTCAGTCCCGTGAATAATTATTAGTATTCAGGCTCTTATACTTATATAACCTAAATAGAAGAGCCACGTATTGTAAAAGGGGACTTACTTATAAATAAACGTTTATTACAAAGTTCTCGATTATGTCTCTATACCTGTTTCTAACTGTAACTTCAGTTATATTCGCTCCTTCAGCTACCTCTTTTTGTGTTCTCTTATGATCTAGTATTATTGCTGCTACGTATAGAGCTGCAGCAGCTAGACCTAGTGGTCCTTTACCATCAGTTAAATTGTATTCTGATGCCTTGTTGAGGATTATGGCTGCTTGAGTTTGAACTTCTGCGGGTAAACCTAGAGATGAAGCTAGTTTAGGTACCAATTCTATTGGCTTAATTAATGGTACTTGTTGTTGCAATACTAGCTCCTTTATTCTCCTACATGCATACCATAGTTCTCTCCTATTTACACTTAATGCAGTCATTATCTCATTCGGAGTTTTGGGTATTCGACATATTTTACACGATATGTATAATGCTGCTGCTAGGTAGTTCTTTAGTTGTGGTCTCCTTATGCTAATTTTCTCAGTAAGTTTCCTCATTATATATGCGGTTGTCTCTTTAACTCTATCAGGAAGCCCTAATCGAGCAGCTACAGCATTTACTTCAGCTAATACCTCTACAAGTTTCTTATCACTGGGAGAGATTCTATTCCTCTTTTGAATTAATTGAAGTTTTCTAGCCTTTCTACGTTGTGCAAGTGACAATTTTCCTCTTCTCACATCTATGAACGTAGTTATACCTAGATCATGTACTCTAGCTGTTACGGGTCCTCCTACTCTACTTCTTACATACTTATCTTCAGGGCTAAAGACCCTCCATTCAGGGCCTAGGTCGACTACATGCTCTTCTATTACTTCACCAGTCTCTGCACAAATGTACTCTCCTCTTAATGGATCATATATTATGCTTTCTTTAGGGCACTTTACTTCTCCTTCAATCATTTCTTTTTCCTCCTTCTAACTTTCCTCCTTGTAGGTTTACGTTTAGGTAAAGTGTAGTATACGGGTCCTGGCTCGAAGAATAATTTTACTTCAGATGACTCTGGTTTAACAACAGCATAGGGTGAGGATACGGGTCCTATTAAGTCAGTTAATGTACCTAGTCTCCTCAAGTTCTTATCGAATACTCGTGAACCTATAGGTGGAGGATGTTCTACTTCGATCTTTACTATTATGTTTCCCGAACGTGAGATGTGTAGAGCTGTACCCAGCTTACGCATAAAAAATCTTCCCCCCAGTACTGTCATATCATTTACATTACTTCTCAATATATTAGTATGACGGCTCATAGATGTATTACTTATTAGAAATGAGATAGTTATGTACTGTATGTAGCAAGCTACTTAGGGAATACATGTAGTTTATGGTGGTATTACTGTAACACCGAGGTATTATTTAGACTTACCTCGTTTTTCCTTTATTCTCACCGCTAATTCCTTTAATAACTGTGTCTTCGGTTTAGTCTTTAATATGCTAATCCTTTTCCTTTGCTCCCACCATGCACGGGGATAAGGCTTATCCTCTATAATGGGATCTAGGTTTAGTTCCTTTGCTACTTTATATATTTCCTCAACAGTTGGGTGAGGTACTGCATATTCTTTAGATATTTTTCTTCCTTCTTTTCTACTTCTAGTTGAGTCAATATTTATAGGCCAGAACACTATTCTTTTCCCTTGGTAGTCTCTACTCATATATTTTCATCCTACTATTAATAGATATTATTAAAATAATTACCTCTTTAGTAAGATAGCATTTATTACTCCATCTTGGCCGGGTCTTGAGGTTACTTTGGCTTTTCCTATTTCGGTTTCAATGATCGCTCCTTTTACTATTATGCCTCTTCTTGCATATTCAGTGTGTGCAGGTGTTTCAAGTACTCTTAGTATTTTTGCTTTTCTTGCAGTATTCGTTTCGGGGTCAAGCACATTAGCATATACTGCCTTCTTTAATCTTACCTTAATGTTCCCTCCTCTAACTCTAATTATAGTTCTCTTCTCCTGTTCTGAGAGCGTTGTATTAGTTGGTGGTCTGCCTAGCTCATATTTTCTTTTCTTTCTATGAGGAGCTTTCTTTCCTCCTGTAGGCTTTTTTAGGTCATTACCTTGGTAGTACGACATTACCTACACCTTTGGATATGTGTGTTTCTTTAAGCTATTAAGCATAACCTCCTAGTCTCGTATATAAATGTTTATTTATCCTTGGTATGAGCGCCATTATAACAGCGTAATATGTTAATTCCATTCTTGTTATAGTTCCTAAACTTAAGTACCCTATAGCACCTATTTCTTCATTTATTTTCGCTCTTCCAGTGACCTTAGCCATATATTTTCCTAAAGTATCGTAATTTAGTGCTTGGGAAGGCACTTCAAATGCTGGGCTAAATCCTATAGTTTCATATCCTTCTTTATCAACTATAACAGCTACCTGTATATCAATAACCTTCTCTTCATAAATTGGTATCTCCATATATCCTGCTTCGATGCCTACACCGTAATCTGCATTAATTTTATTTAATGCATTCAATGCTCTATTTCTAGCGCCAATAATTACTTCCTTTAGAGATCTTGGTTGTTCTCTTACTCCACTTGAAACTTTAACTCCTAGGACTTCAGCATCTCCTAATAGAATCCAAGCTTTTTTAACTGCTAATACTTTTGAAGGATTAGTACTACCCACAGCAACTCTCATAGAGCTCACCTGAAATCTATTTGAATGAGTGTGTTAAGTGATGTTTAATAAATTTAAGGAGAAAATGTATGGATTAATATACAGGTTAGGGTTCTTAATGCTTAAACCAGTTTATAAGATATATGAGAGAAAGTTATGGATGGAGATACGTAAGGGACCGTTTCCCAAGCATGTAGCGATAATCCCTGACGGTAATAGGAGGTGGGCACGACTTAGAAACCTCTATCCATGGCAAGGACACGAGGAAGGATATAAAAAGATTAGAGAGGTGTTAGATTGGCTCTGGGATTTAGGAATAGATGTAGTAACCATATATGCTATGTCAACCGAAAACTGCCTTTATAGACCAATAGAGGAACGCAAAAAGCTATTTGATTTAACTAGAAAGGCATTTAATGAAGTATTATCATGTATAGAGGACTTCAATAATAGGGGTGTAAGAATCAGAGTTATTGGGAGACTCGATTTGGTTCCAAGGGATATAGTTGAACTCGTCAAAGAAGTGGAAAAGAGGACTATGAACAACAATAAACATGTTTTGAATATAGCATTATGCTATGGAGGTAGACAGGAAATACTTGATGCAGTTAGAAAAGTCATTGAAGAAGTAGTATGTGGTAAGTTAAAAGTAAATCAAATCAGTGAAGAAGTGTTTAGAAAATACCTCTACACAGATCATACTCCAGACCCTGACTTAATAATTAGGACTTCAGGTGAAGAGCGTATAAGCAACTTCCTATTATGGCAATCAGCATATAGCGAACTTTACTTCTGTGACATCTATTGGCCTGATTTTAGAAAAATTGATTTATGGAGAGCTATTAGATCCTATCAAAAGAGGGAGAGAAGATTTGGTAGATAGGTGAAGTACTCTTCTTGGGATGTACTTTTTCTTCTACAATACTTATAATAACTGTAACTACTATTGAAATTATAATGATCACGAATAACCATAGCAGTATTTGAGACTCCATTATAGTCCTAACTACATCCATAGATGTTGCTGATGGAGGTAAAGTTGCTAGTCTAGATGATAACTCGTAGAGTGCAGCAATTATTAAGGCTGAAATTATTAAGGCCGATACATCATGCCATATCTTTAATCCTGATGAAGGGGCTTTAGTTACAATTCTAGCTGACATAAGAGCTATTACACTAAATCCTACGTAAGGCA
>CAYPZO010000018.1:0-3221 GCA_964415135.1 uncultured Desulfurococcales archaeon
TGCGTTCCATCACATGTAGGTGCAGTAATGAATTCTCTCCCTAATCCTTCTCTACATACCGAGTACTTCATATTGTATTCTCTTGCTAGGTCTATGACCTTTTTTAGTATTTTTATCCTGATTTCCTGTGGTAGGTACATGTATCCATGTATCTTTACTCCCTTTACCATGTATAATTCGTAGAATTTTTCCCTTAGGTCTGGGAAGGCATTTACCATTCTTTTTAGATTATCTGGTTTTGCTTTATATGTTGATGTGATTATAAACTCTACTCCAATATCTCTAAGCTCCTTAATTAGCTTCCTTAGGTCATGTAGGTCATCATTTATGTATGGTATTATTGGATCTATTCTTACACCTACGGGTACTTTATGTTCAACTAAAGCTCTTAGTGCTTCAATTCTCTTACTTGGTGGTGGGGCATTTGGTTCTAGTTTTCTTGCCAGGTAGTCACTTATTGTTGTTATGGTCATTGTGACTGCTACATTGCCTTTAGCTATTATGTCTAGGTCTCTCGTAATTATTGTTCCCTTGGTTACTATGAGTATCTTTAATCCTTTTGGTACTAGTAGTTCAAGTGTTTTCCTAGTTAGCTTGTACTTCTCTTCCTCGGGGGGATAGGGGTCTGAGCTTGTTGATAATGTTATTGGTATTAATGGGTTTACTTTCCTTAAGTCTCTTCTAAGCTTTAGTATGAATTCTTTCTTTGGTGTACTTCTACGAACTCTTATATATGACGATGCATAGCAATAAATGCATTGATGTGTACAGCCTGTATATGGGTGAAGACTATATTTTAGAGGGCATGTACATAGAGGGCTTCTCCATGGATCGAATACTTTTATTACATATCCATCCTTTAACTTGCGGTGCATGGAAAATCATCTAACTTTATAGTTATATCAGGGGGGTCGGGCTTTCTTCATAGCGTTAGCGCTTAGTCGATGGCATAGGCTCATCATCTAAGTGAGATTATGGTAAAATGGGTTATATTTGTAGTTCTCCTAGTACATATAGGTATGCAGCTTCATATTCTCTTAATAAGTTCTTTAAGTCCTTAATGTCTTCTACTACTCCTGTTAAGCATATCCATTCGTCTTCACTTAAGTCTAATCTTACTTTGCTAAACCTTGATTTAATCTTAATCTTTAATGTTAGTGTTTCTCTTAGAGACAATATGTCTTTGCTAGGCCTATATATTCCTTCACCTTCAATGTGCACTCCATAGTCTTCGATATATAGTATAAAGGCTATTCTTCTACCATTAACGTTCTTTGAAGCTACTATTTCCCTTGAGCCTAATATTAATGGTGTTGCTACTTCGTATCCTTCATCTTTTAGAATCCTTAGTATCCCTTTTGGTATTTCTGTTACTTCGTGTTTATCTACTTTTATCTTTTCTCCATCTTCGAACTTGTTTACTGTTTGTAGTATTCTTAGAGGGCCTATAATGTCTCCTACCAGGTATACTGGTGTATATGGTTCTGATAATCCGTAGAATACGCAGAATGCTTTCCCAGGTTTCCAGTAGTATAGTTTACCTAGCTCTATTTGAGTGTGTTTTTCTAGTTTAAGTTCGTCTACTGGTAGGTCTATTGGTGTTTCAAAATACATTTCCTCTTTCCATACTCTTGTAGTTGATGTAAATGGTAAGTGTTCTTCAAGTTTCTTAGCTACTTCTGCTTTAATCTTTAAGACTATGGACTTATCTTCTCCACTAGCTACTTCTACTAACATTCCTTTCACCGTAATGAGTAGTATTGACGCTGTGTTTTAAGAATCTTTAGTGTAGAATCTCATAATTGATTTGTAAAGCGTTTGTATTGCTGTTAGAAACGTGTACGCATTTACCTCTTTACCTGCCCTTACGCCTGGTTTTAGGTCTACTAATCCTATTCTCCATAGCTTACTAAGCATTAGTAGATAGTGATGTCTTAGAGACTCCATTAGTATTGCTGCATTGTATTCTTGGGGAAATACGTTTCTTATCCCATAGATTCTTAATGCTTTTGATAATGCTTCTTCATTTTCCTTTACGAAAGTACAGTTAAGCGATATTCCATAATTAGCTCTATGTACTATAATTTTAGATACATCGTCGAAGTAGTATCTTACATCTTTAGGTAGGTATGGAAACGCTCTACACGTTAATGGCTTATATAGTGCTTGTAGCATACATTTATTATCACTTGTTAGGAAGGGGCACTCTCCATTACTTAGCTCTAAGGTATATGATAGTACTATGAAGTATCCCCTTAACCTATCATGAACCCCGTAGGAGGGTTTAAAATTAACTTCTACTCCAAGATCTCTAGCTAGCTTTTTGATAATTAAGACTTCGTGGGAGAGTACAGTTATTGATGAGAGCTTACAGCATTTACCGCATCTAAGGCATTTAAACTTCACATCAACACCCATTATGGGTTAAGCTCAGCCGCGGGTTCTCCTATCACCTACTCAACCCTTGTAAGCTACATCATAGCCTCCATTAACTAACTAGACCCAACTACTCTAAAAACTTTTGTACAAGTACCTAGCTATTGCATTGAGTCAAAGTGTTCATTTAATTAATTTTAGTTTAAGTTGTGAAACTTCCATTATGTCTTTAAAATCTTCATCACTTGTTATCAATTCGTCATCATTGTTTATAGCTATCGAGGCTATTAATAGGTCTGCAAAGCTTTTCATTTTACCTTTCTCTGCTAGTTTTCTTTGAATTTCGTAAGCTAATTTATAGTCTTTCATGGTGGGGAAGAGAACACTTCCCTTAAAACCCTCATAGTCTAGTATAAACGGGTATTCTATTAGTGTAACTACTGTTATGTCTTCAGTTATTGGTTCTCGTTTCCTAACCCTCCTTATTGCTATATTAGTATCAATGATGGTCAACTCTTCATCCTCTTCCTTCTAAGTTCTAAAATTTCTTTTTCAAGTTCTTCTGGAACTTCTATATCCCATGTTGTCTCCTTTATTCCTAATATTTCACGTAACTTATTGGCAGGAATCCTATGAGATAAACGTTCTAATGCATCTTCTAAAACTCTACGCACGTCCTCCTCTTGAACCCACTCAGGAACGCTAACTTTTATTTCAATGACCTTAACCATATCTCGTCCTCCTACTATTAATTATATCCTCCTAAGTTCAACAAGCTTTTTCTCTAATCTCACATTTCCTTTACATTAACTAACTAGACCCAACTACTCTAAAAACTTTTGTAC
>CAYPZO010000018.1:3321-6016 GCA_964415135.1 uncultured Desulfurococcales archaeon
ACTTACTTAATTTCTATTTCAATGATTTTTATTTACTTTCCTAAGTATGGTTGAGAGTTTATTTGCATATAATTAACTTGGTTAAAAAGCCATAATACTTTACTTCATAATTGCATTTAGCTAGCTCAAGACATTTACGTATATAGCCTAGCTTAAATTCTCTTCTTGGGATACCATGCATTAAGCTAGCGAGCTTTAATGGTAATGGAGGCATTTTGGATTTTCTAATAAACTCCATGGCTTCTTGAACATTTATGTCGTGCGAGAACTCGTATATCCACGCTTCGTGTCTATCTTTAAGGACTCTCATACATCCTCTGGATAGCTCATAGGGTTTTCTTATATGATGTAATGTCTCAGTACTAACTATTAGACCTATAGATTCTCTTTTAAGAGGTAGCTTATGAGCATCACCTAAGATAAGATCTACTGAGCTCCATATCCCCTCCTTAATGATATTCTCTTTAGCTAGCTCAAGCATTGCTATAGATATGTCTAGGCCTATAGCATATACATGAGCTTCTCTAAGTATTCCTATAATTAATGAACCAACACTGCAGCCTACATCAACAAGTACTTCACCTGCCTTAATTGCCTCTTTAACTTCGCTAGCTACATGGGTATATATGGATTTTAGGAATCTAGCAACAACTAAGTTGTATACGTATGAAGGACCTCTAGTATCCCTTGAATTTTCTTATGAATTGCTCTTGAGAACTTGTTTAAACTTAAAAGAGCTTTACTTACCGTAGTCACCTAAAGCACCTATAATTGATTGAACGCCTTATAGCATGTAAGCTTATTAAACCTTCTTAGACCTTTTCCTTCTCCTAACTATTTCTCTAAGTTCAACAAGTTTTTCTTCTAATTTCATGTATACATTTGTTGCTTCAACGACAATCATTATTCCACTTGAAATAGCAGGTGGTGGCGGATGTTCTGATGAAACGAGGTGTCCTTTTTCATCGACGTAAATGTACTTACCCGTCTTTAGCATTTCCTCATAGATTTCCCTTACTTCAGGTGATCGTGGTATTCTAGAGGCGAATACTATGAGTTTTCCTCCGAGTTCAGTCATGAAGTATATGTACTTGCCATCTCTGATAGCCAATACTATTGTACCTGAAGCTGCTCTTAGTAAAACGTTTAATACGTCTTCAAATCTTCTTCCAAGAACGAGTACATCCATGAGTTACTCACCTGGGGTTTACTCTATTCTTTACATTCGTAGTTTTCGTAGCAGAGATTAAATCTTTTAGCTAATTTGCATACTTCGTCTACTGGTACGAGAGCATACGCGTTATCTTCAGTTCTTATAAATGCAACACTACCTTTAACTTCAACCCATGCCTTTTCACATTTTTTAGCGCGGCTTTGCTTAATACTTGTCTCCTTCATAGAGGCACCATAAAAATATGCTGGAAGGTGGGTTAACCTGTTCTAGACTCTATTTTGGTAAAGGGTTTTAGTCTTTTTACCGCTATTCTAAGGGTTATTGGGGCTATTATTGTTGATGCTAGTGTTGTTGTTAGTATAACGCTGTATATGATGTTATTTATTATTCCTGCTTCTAACGCGAAGACTAGTATTGCTGATTCTAGTGCTCCTCTACCAGTCATTCCAATGCCTACTATTAGTGCTTCTCTGATGTTTTTGTTTGAGAGAAGTATTGGTATGCTACATCCTATTATTTTTCCAGCTAGTGCTGGTATTAGTAGTGTTAATGTAAATAGAAGTTGTTCTATGCCTATATGTATGTTGTATAGTAGTCCTACGTATATGAAGAAGAATGCTGTTAGAAATCCTTCAAGCATAACTCTTAGGTTATGTGCTAGTTCCTCTATTCTTAGGATGTTTATTAGTGTTGGATCTCTAATTTCTCTTAATCTGCTTACAGCAAGTCCTCCTAGATATGCACCTATGACTTCGTTTAAGCCAATTATTCTAGCGATAAGTGAGAGCGTGAATACTATTATTATCGTCGAGGAGACTGCTCTAGCTGGTGTTGAGAATAGCTTGTATATGGTTCTAGTTGCCCTTGTTACTAGTAATCTCGATACGTAGAGTACTAGGAATATGAATAGCATTATTTCAATTGTCTTAAATATTAGTAATTGGAATTCTCTACTACCAGTTACTATAAGTCTTAGCGTTGTTATAAAGTATACTGCTAGTACATCATCTACAAAGCTTGCACCAACGAGTATCGTCTTTATCCTACTTGGGAATTTTTCTTCAGCTTCGGTTATTATCGCAGTTACTTCTGTTGCTGTATTTGATAATACTATTGCTATGAATAGTGCAGTCCAAATGCCTATTCCTTGTAGGAGACACGTACTTAGTACTAATAGGAAGGTGACTATGACTCCTGAAACACCTGTTGCAATTATCATTCCTTTATACTCGGTTAACACCTTTAGATTACTTGTTAATCCTGCATAAAACATCAATATTATTAATCCAAAGTACGCTAGATACTTTATTCCTGATGTAGGGTCTAAGAATCCAAGAAGGCTTGGTCCAAGTATTATGCCTATTATTATGTCGGCTACTAGTGGATGTATGTATGCTTTTCTAAATACTTCTCCTATTATTTTAGCTGCTAATAGCGCTATAATTACTTGTAGGATGAAGTCCTCCAACTCTATATCGTACCTAGGATATGGTTATATTTAAGGGTCTTAAACTTTTAGAG
>CAYPZO010000018.1:6116-8500 GCA_964415135.1 uncultured Desulfurococcales archaeon
CCCTTTCCACGAATATACATGTTAATCGACTTTAATAGCCCGCCTATAGCATGTAAAGCTGCATTTAATGTTCCTTTAGAAACATAGGTATCTGGATCTACTTCTGCAGGTGCTTTTGTTGAAAGCTTCTTGATGTACTCTACGTACCCCTTTACATGTACTTCTTCTATGACCTCCCATTCAGCTTTATCTGGTTTTTCCATACTATAAAGCATTTCCGGCAAATACTCTCTAATCCCATTTAATGCTATTTGTAGTCTGCGGGGGTTTTCTGGATGTGTAAACCATGGTTTGTGTTCTTGGTATACTCCATCGTATATTATTGAGATTTTGCTCAAGGTTCTCAAAAGCTTAATACATTAGTGGATTATTTAAATCTTAGATTATTTTAAGTCGTGGGTGTAAGTATATTGGTGTTGAGGAGTATTGATGTTAAGAGAATTGACCTGAATTGCGAGCTTTTTGGGATTTCGAGTAATCAATTAATGGAGAGAGCGGGTTCTTCAGTAGCTGATGTAGTAGCCAATAGGTTTAATGTTAATGGTAAGAAAGTTGTTGTGGTATGTGGTCCTGGGGGTAATGGTGGTGATGGATTAACAGCTGCTAGATATCTATGTAGTATGAATGCAAATGTATCGGCTATTGTTGTTGAGCCTGATCGCATTGTTAACCCCATTGTTAAGAAGAGACTTAGTGTATTGAGAAGGATTCATCTAGTTAACTTGGTCGAAGTTAAGAGAATTGAAGATGTAGATAAAGTTAGGAAACTGATATTGGATTCTGATATAGTAATTGATGCTATTTTTGGTGTAGGGTTTAGGGGGAAGCCTCGTGAGCCATACTTATCATTAATAAAGTTGATTAATGAGTCTAAGGCTGTTAAAGTATCAGTTGATGTCCCTTCAGGTCTTAATGCTGATACTGGTGAGTATACTGAGGCTGTTAGAGCTGATTTAACGGTAACTTTTGTTGATGTTAAGGAGGGTATGTTGAAGGCTAAGAATCTATGTGGTGAAGTAGTTGTAGTTGATCTTGGTGTTCCATGGGATGTCCGTGTTGCTGTAGGCTTTATTGAGCTATCACGGGTTTTAGCTAGACGTAAGAGGGATTCTCATAAGGGTATGCATGGTAGGGTATTAGTGATTGGTGGTTCGCTAACTTATACGGGTGCTCCTACGTTAGCTGCTCTTTCCGCATTAAGGGCTGGAGCTGATCTTGTGGTAGTCTTTAGTCCAAGAAAATCAGCTACAATTATAAAGTCCTATTCACCTGATTTGATAGTCTTACCTGCAGTTTCAGAGGAATATCTTACTAGAGATGATGTAGGTAAGGTTAAGGAAATTATAGATAAATTTGATGTACTCGTCTTGGGTCCTGGTATTGGGTTAAGAGATGAAACTAAGGAGTTCTTGGAATTTATTGTAAAATCTATTGATAAGCCTATGGTTATTGATGCTGATGCTATTAAGCTGCTAAAGGGTATAAGCTTTACTGATAGGAAGTTCAAGGCAATAGTAACTCCTCATAGTTATGAATTTAAGCTTTTCACGGGAAGGGATTTACCTGGATTTAATAGGTTAATGGAGAGATGTAGTATTGTTAAAGAGGAAGCTAGGCGTTTAGGTGTTGTTCTCTTGGTTAAGGGTATGTATGATGTTATTAGTGATGGAGATAAGGTACTAGTCAATTATACGGGTAATCCCTTGATGACAGTAGGTGGTACTGGCGATGTTCTATCGGGAATTACGGCAACATTTTATGCCCAGACGCTAGACCCACTATTGTCAGCTGCTTCTGCAGCTTTTATTAACGGGTTGGCGGGAGATTTAGCTTCTAAGGATATGGCTAGGTTAACTGCTAGTAAGCTCTTAGACTATATTGATAAGGCTATTAAGGTTATAGAGGAGAAGTTAGGTGTTAAGGAAAAAGGTTCAATAATATTTGAAAACGTCATTTAACTTTAAGGAGGTTCAACGCCATAGAGCTTAACAATGTTATCGATATTAATTTTTGCAAAATATTCTTCATATTCCTTGTTATTACTTAGTATTTCTTGTTGATACTCTATCATTTCCCAAGGATAAACTACTACACCTGGTCTATGTGGGTCATCTAGAAAGTCGCTTTCAAGAACGTATATTGGCTCTAGGTTCTCAAAACCCCATTTTATTAACTGCTTTATTCCTGGAAGTGATGCTGGAAATCCATTGTTTAAGGCATGTTCTATTAGTCCTGGTCTGCTATGATGGAATAATATCCTATCCTTGCTGACCCCCGCAATTTCAGTAAATAACTTTATGCTTTCTACTGTTATTTGCCCTCCTTGCTCTAAGTGTAAATGTACTATGCAGTCTAAGTCTTCCTCCTTAATTCTCCTTAATACG
>CAYPZO010000018.1:8600-20663 GCA_964415135.1 uncultured Desulfurococcales archaeon
TAAGTGTAAATGTACTATGCAGTCTAAGTCTTCCTCCTTAATTCTCCTTAATACGTGGAGTACTATGAGCTCATTTGCTACTACAAATCTGGGCTCAATGTTGTAATGAGGTCTTCCTATTTCCCCTATACCATCAATTAGCCCCTTCTTGCATAATTTTATGGCGTAATCTAATACCCTAAAAGCTAGATTTAATGCTTGCTCCATCTTTAACCTATGCTTATATACTAGTTTATCAAGATCTGCTGGATGAAATCCAATAAGACATGCTGTTTTTACTCCTACTTCTTTACACTCTTTACATTCATTGATTGTGTGGTGGAACGCTTTTATGTAGTTTTCATAGTTTGGAGCTAAATCGTAATGCCATGGGGATAAGCCTACAATGGCTATAAACCATCCCTTATATTGCTTAAATTTAGTGGCTATGCCTTTAGCTCCCATACCCTTAACTGAGTTTGTATGACAATGTGCATCGGCAAAAATCATTGATTTTCACCGTAGTCTTTTAGTGCGACCGAAAGCTCATCACGTTTTCAGACTGGGATCCCTTCATCACTTATGGTGTTATGTCAAATGTTATCTCTGGATACTCGCTTACAGTATGCTTGCCCTTGCCCTCGGCCACTTCTAGTTCTGTTATTCTTATTGTACCTTTTATATCGTCTATATTAGCTTTAATGACATCAGCATATTCTTTAGTATATATTGTTGCTTTCGATATTGTTACGTTTAATGGTATGTTCATTTCGTGTTTAGCTCTTCTAAGTGCTGCAATGACCTTGATGATTACGTCGCCTCTTTGAGCTTTTTTCTCATCTACATCTATTTTTGTAGGCCAGGGTGCTATTGTTATACTCTTCCATGGCTTCTCCTTTAGTAGTGTATGGTATATTTCATCTGCTATGTGTGGTGTGAATACTGATAGCATTATTAGTATTTTCTTCCATATCTCGTGTAGTACGTATTGTGTTTTTACTAGTTCTTCTTTAACATTTAATCTCCACTTAATTGCCTCTAGGTAATGATCACATAGAGTTCTCCATACGTAGTCGACTAGTGCTGTTGATGCTGTTTGAAAGTCGAATTCCTCCATAGCTGCTGTTGCTTTATCTATTGTATCGTTTAAGTGTTTTAGAATCCAATGGTCTACGTCTCTAAGTTCTTTAGGTTTAGTGCTTGGATCGTAGTCTTTTATGAATAGCCATGTTAGTCTTGCTGCATTCCATAGCTTTGTTAGGAACCTTCTAGCGTATTCTAGTCCTTCCCAGTTAAATCTCAGGTCACTACCAGTCTTTACGGCTAGTGCAACCCATAATCTAAATGCATCAGCTCCATACTTATCAAGAACCTCATGTAAGCTTACATAGTTTCCGTAGCTCTTGTGCATCATTCTTCCATCTGTTCCTCTAACCATTCCATTGATTAGTGCTGTCTTGAATTGTGGTTTATCGAATAGTATTAAGCCTCTTACCAGTAAATAGTAGTCCCATGTTCTAATGATGTCGTATCCATTTGGTTGTAGGTCTGCAGGGAATAATCTTTCATCGAAATTGTCCGGCCAACCTGCATGTATTGCTGCTGTTATGCTTGAGTCCATCCATGTATCCATGACGTCTGTTTCTGGTATTAGTTTTGTACTACTACAGTATGGGCATTTATCTATTGGTGGTTTATCTTTTCTAGGATCTATTGGTAGCCATTCTGGTTTTGCAACTATTATGTGTCCTTTATCGCAGTACCATACTGGGAATGGTGTTGCAAAGAGTCTTTGTCTTGATATAGGCCAATCCCAGTCTATGCTCTTAACCCAGTCAATTAGCCTCTTCTTAGCATGTGGTGGTATCCACTTTATTTCATCAGCTATTTTTAGTAGTTTATCTGTAAGCGCTCTAACCTTTACAAACCACTGTTTCTTGGCTAGTATTTCTACTGGTGTATGACAACGCCAGCAAGTACCAATGCTACTAGTTATTTTCTCAACCTTAACTAGTAGACCCTTCTCCTTAAGCATCTCAACAGCTTTCTTCCTAGCTTCACTTACCTTAAGATCCTTTAATGGTCCTGCTACATCGGTCATGCATCCTCTTTCGTCTATTGCCTTGATTACTGGTAGGTTGTATCTTTTCTGCCATCTTACGTCTGTTTTATCTCCATAGGTACAGACCATTACTACTCCGGTACCAAACTTTGGGTCGACTTCGGGATCTGTTAGTATTGGTACCCATCTATCATATATTGGTACTTTAGCTTTCATGCCAACAATGTGTTTGTATCTTTCATCTTCGGGATGAACGAGTACTGCAACACATGCAACCAGTAGTTCTGGTCTTGTTGATGCTATTACTATGTTCTCTCCATTTTCTAGCTTAAATTTAAAGTAGTAGAGTTCTCTTACAACTTCAACGTACTCTATTTCTGCTTCAGCAAGTGCTGTTTCGCATCTGGGGCACCAGTAGACGGGGTGTTCAGCTCTATAGACGTATCCTTTTTGATACATTAGTACGAAGCTTAGTTGTGTTCTACGCCAGTAATCTGGATCCATTGTTAGATACTCGGTTGTCCAGTCAATGCTGCATCCCATTTTCTTAATTGCTTCTTTCATCGGCTTAATCCATTTGAGGGTAAATTCTCTTGCAAGTCTTAGGAATTCATCTGGTGGTATTTCTCTTTTAGTCTTACCAAGAGTCTTCTCTATTCTAACCTCAGTTGGTAGTCCATGGCAGTCCCATCCTTGAGGAAATAATACATTGTATCCTCTTAGCCTCTTATATCTTGCAACAAAGTCTATGTATGCGTGGTTAAAGGCATTGCCTACATGGAAGTCACCACTTGGGTAAGGTGGTGGTGTGTCTATTGCATATGTTGGCCTTGTTCTATCTTTTCGATCAAATCTATATATACCCCATTCTTCCCAAAGCTTTTGCCACTTTGCTTCAACTTCTTTAAAGTTGTATCTAGGAGGGATAGGTATCTCTTTAGACTTCATGACTTACACCAATAACGAGGTTGTTTCTTATGTTTATTCCTGGTACAGAATTAGGTACATTCGACTTAGAGTATAGATTTATAACTACGTATTTTAGCTTACTTCCAAGTCCCGAGCCCCAGTATTATGATGGAGGGTATGGTTTTTTAATCTTGCTCTACCTTCCTTAAGTAAAATACTTTTAACACGAATACTACGGCTATAGCTATAACAGTTATTGTAAGTAAAATGAGCATTGTGGTAGCCCATTCATTTTCAGATATTGTTGTAGTTGAGGTTTCCATGTATGATGTGGTTGTTTCAGCTCCTGTGGTTGTTGTAATTATTGGCGTTGTCGTTTCTGTAGTAGGTGTTGTAGTTGTTGTATTGTATTTTGGAGGATATAGCTTTACTTTTCCTTTACCTGTAATTGTTGAATTTGAGAGTATATGGTAGAGTTTTTCTCCTTTAGCATCGATTATAGTTCTATTGTCTATAGTATATTTCATTTTGCTAATGTACAGGTATCCTGCATGCTCTTCACCAACATTTGCTAAGGTTATGTATATGTTGAATTTTTCAATTCTACCTATTGAAGCATTATATCTAGCAGAATCGTCGTTTATGGTGATTATTACAGCTTTCTTATTCTTTAATAATGCTATAGATACGTTCATCCATTGACCCAATTCAATTACGTGGTTTAGTGTAAACCATTTATTTTGAGAACCTAGGATAGCGTATAGACTAATATTACCCTTCTTGATTAATGCTATGCCATAAATATCTAGGGGTGGTTCACCAAAACATACCACTATATATGAGTAATCGTTTAATTCATTTACTAGCATTGTTAGGTTTAGATATGATTCATTCTCTAGTTCAACCTTATACGTCATTCTTATGGATATGCTTTGGGGACCTAAGATCACGTATTCTTGTGGATTATATACTTGGATAATGAATAATACCATTAATAGTGTTGAGAGTGCTAAGCATTTACTTCTATACATCATTAACATTACCTTGCTGAAGTGCTTTCTTATCGATAGTTAGTAGTGCGGCTACAGATACTTTAAGTATACTACCTTGTAGGTCCTTCAACACTATTGCTTCGATAATTGATGTAACTATTTCATCCACTGATGGTGCTTTTCCCTTAGATACTATGATTCCATCGATTACTATTATTGGGTACTTCTTTACGTGGGGGTCGTTGAATGCATATGTTGTTGAGAGGTTTACTTTAACGTTAAGTTCCTTACATACTATATCAATGGCTTTTAATATGTTCTTCATAGCCTTAGCGCTTTCAGCATTTCCTCCAAGCAATACGTGTAGATTAATGTCCCTAAACAAGTAAATCACCTAAGGTCTAGCTAAACGCATTGTAAAGATATTTAAAGCTAACACTAAGTAATATTCCATTTGTGCTTAAACAATGTTAGCTTTAAAACCAGCTTAATATGAATAAAGTCTAGTAGAAGCGTGCCGCCGTAGCTCAGCCGGGTAGAGCGCCGGCCTCGTAAGCTATAGGTTGGGAGAGCCGGTGGTCGCGGGTTCAAATCCCGCCGGCGGCTCCATACTCCTATTATTAACATTGTTACTTAAAGGAGAATTATAATGGAGTCTTTAAGAAAAGTAATTAAGAGGACAATAGCTGGAGCTTTTGCTGGACTAGTGGGTGGTATTCTAGGTAGATGTATAGCTAGAACGGAAATTCATCCAATACTAGGAGATGTAATGGAATTAGCAATAGTTATACTATTATGTCTGATATTAATGAGGTTAAAAGTACCATTAACTATAGGTAAAGGTAAATAAAGAATAAGGAACAGAGTCGTCATTCTTATGTCTCCTGACTTATTGTAGCTATGGTTTAAGTAATGAATTTCTATATGCGGCTTTATTAATAGTAAGTAGCATTAGCTTAATGTCCGTTATAATAAGTTATATTAATCGTAGATTGTTATTAGAGGTTAGGGTATGGTTATGAATCCACGAGAGCTAGTGTATAGGGTATTTGATGGTGTTGAAGTTCCTAGAGTTCCCATGCATGTGGAATCTGATGATAAGGATGAGGAGTTTGCGTTCGGTGATGTTGTTGGTATTGGTGCTAAGATTATGGCTTGGAGAAAATTCTACGTCGAGGGCGGACCTTTTAGGAGACTTGATGGTGAAAAAATTGCTGATTGGATTAATAGAATTGATATTGACTCTTATGAATGGCCTAGTATAGGCGATGTTGTAGCTGATGCCGTTAAGTTATTTAAGAAAACTGCGGTTAAGTATGGTGGTAAGAGATTCGTATTGTTTAAGGTCTTGGGACCTACGGAAACTGCTGAATCATTCTTTGCTCCACCAACTAAGAGAGCTGGCCAGATATATCATGTATTTGGCTTTGCCATGTTATTGAAGCTGAGGCCTAGAGTAGCTTATGAATTATATGATAGGATTTCAAGGTATCTTCTGGAGTTAGTGAAAGCTGGTGCTGAATTAGATTTTGTTGATGGTGTTAGAGTTGCTGATGATGTGGCTGATTATAGGGGTTTACTGTATCCTAGGAAGTTTGTTGAGGAAAAATATCTTGTTTGGCATAGAGAGCTTGCTAGTGCTATTAGGAATAGGGGTAAGTATCCTATTATGCATAATGATGGTAATTTAGTTAAAGCTGGTGTATTTAAGCAACTTACTAGTATATACAGGGGTATTCATCCATTAGACTTTACTCCTAAAGCTACGGTAAGCGATGCTTTAAAGTGGATTAAGCTCATTATTAATGCTAGGAGGTTATGTGGTGAAGGCATAGTATTTTTTACTGGTATTCCAGTAGACTTAGTCTTTAATGATATGGTTAGCGTCAATGACATTGTGGGGGTTGTAAGCGAATTTATTAAAGAACATGGTTCAAGGTACTTAGTATTAGCCACAACTCATAGTCCTTATCCGGGTAGAAGTTATAGAGAGGTCTTGCCTAGAGCTAAAATAGAAGGTGTTCGCAAGTACATTTTAGGGCAAAAATATGGGTAAATTTAGAGCATTAGTATCTGATATTGATGGAACACTTGTAACTCTTCCAATAGATTGGGATAAGCTTAGGAGCAAGGTTAGAGAAACACTTGGTATAAATGATCATTTAAGACCATTAGCTCTTAGACTAGTTCAAGTATGTAAAGATCCTATGTTAAGGAAAAAGGCTTTTCAAATAGTTGAAGAAGAGGAAGTAAGGGCATCACTTTATACTCCCTCAACACCTCTCATTACATCGTTTCTTAGAAAGCTGAAATTTCAAGGAATTAAGTTAGGGGTAGTTACATTACATTCAAGTAAATCAACTTTAATAATCTTATCAAAACTTAAGCTAGTAGATGTGGTAGATTGTGTTGTAACTAGAGATTACTCTGTAAGCCGTTTAGAGCAATTAAGGAAAACGCTACATGTACTTAAAGTTCATCCTCACGAAACCGTGTTTGTTGGAGATACTATATATGATGTTGAAGCTGGTAAATCACTGGGTTGCTTTACAGTTATAATTAGGAACCCTAGATATAGGGTAGAGAGTGCCGATATGTATTTTGACCATTTAATTGAAGTCTATGAACTATTTACATTATAATCTGGCTTTCAACTTTCACATCAGGTCCTACTTCCCTATTCTCAACTAATTTAACGACATTAATGTAAAGCTTTTTTATGAAATCATCATCTACATCTCTACTCTTTATTCTAACTCTCACATTAACTACTTCACGCTTACTTCCTACATCAACTCCTACTAACTCAACGAGGTCTTGCCTCGGATCCAATCCTAAATCTGCTGGATTTATGTTATGATATATGAGTTTCACATTATCTATCTCTAATTCCGAGTCGATGTTATAATTCCATGAATCCTTATACACGTCTATGGATATGAATGTCTCATCAAAAAGTTTAACCACGAGAACTCTCCTAAATGTTTCAAACCAGTATTCTCTTACTTTCATGGTATATCAGCTAGTTGCTATACACCTTAACGTTACCTTATATGGCTTAGAATTCCAGTAGGGGTTTGAGCTCAGTTTTACAGAATGGGCATTTTCCGTGTAGCCTCTTAAAGTCTGCTTCACAGAAGTACGAGTTATTTATATCCTTACATTTTGGACAATGATATATAGGGTCTCTTGATACTATTAATACTCTAGCACATATCCTACACTTGAATTCAACCCATCCTAAGTGACCCATAGCATTTATACCAGTTATTAATCCTGAGGTCATAGTCTTCACCAACCTCTTTTTGCTTACTCTTAGCCAAGTCTATTAAGTGGTTGAGGTATTAAAGCTTTATTAGTAGTTTAGTTAATTAAGGTTACCAATAGTTTAAGTTCTACTTGGGAGTAAGGCAATGATACTTGGTGATAGAGACCTACTATACTATATTAGAAGGAAGTTGATAGTAATTGAGCCCTTTGATCCAAGTATAGTTAGAGAGAATGGTATTGACCTAAGACTTGGTAGGCAAATTGCTCGTATGAAGAATCCAGGTAAACCCTTTGATGTACTAAATCCTCCTAAAGATTATAGTGAATATTATGTAATTGAGGAAGGTGATTCCTTCATAGTCCATCCATATGAACATGTCTTATTAACTACTCTTGAGTACATTAAGCTTCCTGAAGATGTAATGGCCTTCGTTAACCTGAGAAGTACGTATGCAAGACTTGG
The DNA here is from genome assembly GCA_964415135.1 of uncultured Desulfurococcales archaeon. Classification (GTDB taxonomy): domain Archaea; phylum Thermoproteota; class Thermoprotei_A; order Sulfolobales; family WANQ01; genus CAYXRT01. Next base: position 16,276 of record CAYPZO010000018.1, read on the forward strand.
TATCTACATACCTCCATGTCTTCATCCAGATACTCTTATTATCGATCCTTATAGAGGTATTGTAAAGGCTCGTGAAGCAGGTAATGTAATTGAAGCAAGTCCTAGTGATTGGGATATTGGTGCTGGGTCATTGAAATTCAATACCATTTATGAAGGGTTAATGGTTGAAGTTAAAACTAGTACTTCAAAGATCGTAACAACACCTAACCATAGGTTTGTAAGGTTTGACCCAATACTATTGATGACCGATACACCTGCTATTGAATTAAATACAAAGGATTTTGTAGCTATTACTAGGAGATTACCGTTAGCTACTCTAAGGGAGTATCTTGAACCTCCACTTAACTTAAAGGTAAGAATTAATGATAACCTAGGCTCTTTAATAGAGAGCATGTTAAAGGAATTAGAATTAGGTAAGCACCACATACTATCTAATGAACTAGCATTTAAGGATGTAGTTGAAATTACGAAGCTACTAGGTTTAGATATAGAAAGATATGCTAATGATATTCTATTCTATTCTCCCGAAGGTAATGAGTATATTAAGCTTACTGAAATACTAAAACCTATTAGCGCTGATATAGCCTACATTATTGGAGTAATTTTAGCTAAAGGTACTATTAAGGAATTAGCTCTAACTATTGACATTAAAGATAAGGCTGTAGCTGATAAAGTAGTTAAAATCATGGAAAGAGAGTTTCCAAGAGTTAAATCTTACAGTATATTGAGGATAAATAATGTATTTAGGCTTATAATTAAAGGCCTTCTCTTCGAATTAATTAAATACAATATTAAAGATGGGAGCGTGTTAAGAAAGCTCGCATTGTGTAGTGAAGACATCATCGCTAGCTTTATAGCTGGAGTGTTCGATGCTTTAGGAAATAATACACATCAAGGAATTGTAATAGAGGTAAATAGTGCTGAAATAGCATACACAATACAATTGCTATTGTTAAGATTAGGTATAGTGTCAAAAGTGAAGGAAGATGCTTTAAGAGGTAAAGCACTCATTGTAATAGATGATTTAAGTCACTTAGAAAACTTCATCGAGAAGCTTAGGAAATATTCGATCAGGAGAATGAACATAAGTTGCTTAAGAATGTTTACAGACTTCATACCATTAGATGATACTACTAATCAAGTTATACAAAAGCTTAGCTCTGTAAACAAGTTAGTTAAAGACCTCATACTTAAGCATTTAGGATATGACGTGATAAGATATAATGACGTAGAACGTGTTATCGATGAACTAATTAAATATCAGCCTCCAGGATTTAAGCAAGCCATAGACAATTTAATTAGGCTTTCTAATTGGTTCTGGGATCCAGTAGAATATGTTAAGACAATTCATTATCGTGGAGAAATAATTGACTGGCAGACAGATACTCACTACTACATTGCGGGCGTTTACTTAACCCATAATACCATAGTTGATGCAGGATTTGAAGGTAACCTCACTATTGAGTTAATTGGTAGTGGTTTTCCCGTTAAACTATATGCTGGTGAAAGATTCGTACACCTAGTATTTGCTAAACTAACTAGTCCTGTAGAGAAACCATATAAGGGCAAATACCAGCGTCAAAGAGGGGTTACTCTTCCCAAATTCCCTTAACTCTACGAGCTATAGACCAATAAGCATATTTAGCGTATGAGGAAATACTTGGTCTTCCAGCAATAGGTTTAACCTTACCCTTTCTTACTGCTTCCAATATATCGTCTATAGAGTTACTTGAGGCTTGTATCTCGTTATATGCAACACCTATAAAGTCAAGTATATGTGCATCACTATTAGCTAACCCTGGTAAACCTAGAATTTTTGCAGCTCTAAGCGCTTTCTTATTTGCTCTACTAGATGATGACGCGTTAAATACTTCTATGGCATCCCACCTATAATTAAATATCTCATCCCCTACTCCAAACCTCCTTAGATCATAAGGATGTGCTGGTACTACAATGCAGTTTTCTGCTCTAGCTTTATCTATTAGCATATCTACATTTCTTGGAACATCTATTGGATGATCACAATAAACAAGTACATCACCTTTATCCGTACGAACCTCTATTCCTATGATTACCACCAGCTCTAGTTTAGAACTCTTAGCTATCCTATTTCCTACAACAGCTCCTTGAAAAGTATCATGATCTGTTATGGCTATGGCATTTAGTCCTATGTTCATAGCATGATATATAACTTCTTTTGGACTGTTTCTACCATCACTATATGTGGTATGTATATGTAGGTCAGCTCTTATTATCTCCATCAACCCCGGGTCTTTGTTTATGCTACTTCTATTTTTATTAAATTATTAGGTTATAAAAGTCGATACCTTATAGTTCTATAATGTAGGTGGAGATGGGTAATGAAACCAGTTATTAAAATAGATCAAAGTAAGTGTACTAAGTGTATGTTATGTGTTAATTTATGTCCCGTTAACGTATTTGCACTTCGCGATAATGTAGTTGAAGTAACTAATATAGATAAATGCATTCTATGTTATGGATGTGTTCCTCTTTGCCCTTCAAATGCTATAAGTGTTGAAGATATTGATGTAAACGTAATTGATGAGGGTAGTGAGCTTAAGATTTAGCTTCTTGAAGTACTTTTAGGTGCCTATTAAGAATCTTATCACCATCTCAGCTGTTTTCTTGCAGAAAGCCTCTACTAATTTAAGTCCTTTAGCTTTTAAGTCATCCACATTAATGTTGAGATTTCTTTCGTATACCTCACTACTTATAGTGTCATAGTATGCTACCTTACTCTTACTTATTCCTATGAATTTTAACCATGAAGGCTCCTTTACAGCAGTCACGGTCTTTCTAAGTTCTCCACCTAGTGCTAGGTATATTGAAGTCTCAATTTCATCTGCATGTGTAAATACTGGTGTTCTAGGGAAAAGTTTCCCTATTTCATCTTCTACTACTTTCCACCATTCAATTTCCATTATTTTAACTTCTTTCCCTTCATTAATTAACTTGATTATTGCATTCTTTATACCTACTCTAATGCTTTCACTATTACCTCCATGTGCATTAAGTATTAAGATCCTCTTTATTCTATTATTAACTAAGCTCAATATGATGTCTTCGATGAGCATAATTATTGTCATTGGTCTTAACGTTATTGTGCCTGGATATTGTTGCCACTCTACGCTTACTCCGTAAGGTATTGATGGTAATACAAGTACTTGGATACCATTATTAATTAGATACTCTGAGAGTTTTAATGCTAAGTTTTTTGCTATGAATGTATCTGTATCTAATGGTAGATGTTCCCCATGATATTCAATACTTCCTATTGGAAATATAGCTAGCTTGATTTCCCTCAATTTATTCACTAACTCCGTAGATGTATAGCCTTCATATAGTATGCTTTTCGTAATGAGCACCCATGCTTTAATTTACTGGCATTATTTATAAGTTTCTCCTTAGTATTTCAGTGATGGGGGCGTATGTGAGCTTTAAGGAAGCATTAATAGCTTTAATTGATGAAATAATAGTTATAACCGTTGTAATTATTGTGATATTAGGCATGTTATTTGCCTATGGAGTTATTGATTTAACGACAGTTATTACAGTACTTGCCGCTTATGGGATAATAGTCTTCTCCATAGGTTATAAGATAGCTAAAACGCAGTTAACAAAACCTAAGGTAGGTCATGAGACTCTAATTGGTGCTAAGGGCTATGTTGTAGAGGATATACGCGGTGAAGGTATGGTATTTGTTGAAGGAGAATTATGGAGAGCTAGGTCTGCTAATGGAAGTTACATTACCAAGGGTAGCAGGATTGAAGTTATTGATGTTAAGGGGTTAATCTTAGTCGTTAAGAAAGTTGAACGCTGATCAGTAACCTTGCCCTCTCTTCATCGCCTTATACTCTAGTGGAGGTGCCTCTTCATCATCTATAAGCGTTAGTACTCTTCACCTATAAACCTATACTCCTTAGCAGCATGGAGGTAAGCTAGCCCTTCCTCAATTAATGCTCTTAGCAATGCCTTTTCTTCTTGACTTAAATCCTTAACCTTAGATACTGGTATAGGCATTTTGTTTATGAATTCCCTATAAAATTCTTTATCAACAACGAGATTTGCTACCACCTTTACTTTATTCTCCTTAACGTAGTCTTCAAGGCTTTTTGATGGATTCTTTTTCCTAATATACTCCTTTATTTCCGGGATACTCAGTACTTTTCTATCCTTTAACAATATTAGTACTTCATCTACTCCCTTATTTACTTTACGTTCCATACCACGCAGTGTAGCTATTTTTAATGTCTTCGATAATTCATTTAACTTGCTTTCAAGAGATTCTATCCTCGAGGATAACTCCTTTACTTTTTCCTCTAGACTACGTATCCTTTCTTCAAATTCACTCCTCTTTACATAATCCT
>CAYPZO010000019.1:0-13002 GCA_964415135.1 uncultured Desulfurococcales archaeon
CTAATAACTGATGCAACCATAGATGAACTAGGTATTCAAGTAATAAGTTTTAAGAAGGGACTATGGAGACATAAAAACGATCCATTAAGCAAAGTTAGGAAGAGTGCTATTACCGCTCCCCGTCTACGGTCTTTTTAGGTCTCCGTTAAGCTATCATTACTTATAAGTTTATCGGGTATATCCCTATGAAACAAATTGAATACATTACATTGAGACTGCCATTTCATGTTGTGAATAAGGAAGCTAGACTTATCTACTGGACTGCATGGCTTTGCAAGCTTTGTGCTCATAGATTGCTTAATCATGTTAAGGAGAATCCATTACTAGCTAATCTATCTCACTACGACTTCATTAAGCTAAGTAGGAAATTATGTTATAATATTATACCTAACCGTAGGTATGTGGATGGTATTTCAACCGTTATTCATGCTAGTCTCCAAAGTGCTAAAGCACTAGGAGTTGATATAACCAAACTAGAGCTCAAACCTTGGCTATTATTTCAATCTGAAGCAGAACCCTGGGCAAGGGGGAATCTAAACATACAGTTTATTAGCTATGACATAGTAAAGGTACTGGTTTTTGATAAAGATAAGTCAAGTAGGAAGATTATCATAAAACCAATCATACCTAAGGGCTATACCAAGTTAGTTAAGACCCTAGTTGAAAAGGCTCTTAAGAAGGAGATAGGTTATCCTGCAAGAGTATACATTAGAGACTATGGTGATGGATTAGAACATCTCTATGGTGAACTACAAGTTATGGTAAAGTATGATTTCTACCTAGAAGTTATGAAGAGATACTATAGGTCTTTGGGAAACAATATTGCAGGAATAGACGTTAATGTTGATAGAATCAATTTAGTGGTAATCAACCACGATGGTGATATCATTTGGAAATACACAGCTAGGTTTCCACAAGTAACGAGTAGAGGCTATTCGAGGAAAAAGGCATGGAGTATTATAGGGGAAGCAATACATGGAGTTCTTAAGAATGCTTACTCTCACGGGACATCGGTTATTGCAGTAGAGAATCCAGAGATTATCGGTTACCTGAGATATTACTGGATAAGAAATGGCGATAGAAAAACAAAAAACTACAACTATAAGACATCAATCTTTAGAAACTCAATTATAGAGAAGATAATATGGAAAGCTCCTCTCTATGGACTACAGGTAGCAACAGTTAATCCTAAGGGGACAACACATTCTGAAGACCATGAATATGCTATGAGGAGGTATGGATTAGATAGGCATACAGCATCTGCATACCTAATAGCACTCAAGGCAAGAAGGAACCTACAGAAACCTTAAAAGACCTACAACTCAGAAACAGCACCAGAACCCTATAACCGTGCAGGAAGAAAGAAGGTTTAAGTTATAGTTCTATTACTTTTCCAATACTCTTCTCCTTTGCTAGCCTGTATGCTAGTCCTGCTGCACATGCATCTTGTATTGCTACTCCAACACTCTTGTAAACGGTTATTCCCTCGCCTATTCTTCCAGGCTTCTTACTAGCTACAACCTCGCCTAGTTCAGCTATATCCTCTTGTTTGAGAATTCCTTTTTCAACGGGAATTCTAATGTCTCCTGTTTCCCTCATAACAGCTTCCTTATGATCCACTACTACTGTTTCAGCTTTCTTAATGACTTCGTCGTCTAGTGCTCTAGCTTTTGGTGTGTGTGCTCCTATGCTGATGACGTGTACTGGTGGTTCAAGTTCTGCTCCAAATATTACTGGTTCTTCAGTTGTTGATGCTTCAATAACTATTCTAGCACCCTTCACTACTTCTCTAGGTGAATTACACATCACTACCTTGAATCCAAGACCTTCCGCATACTCCTTGAACTTCCTCATTGCCTCAGGTCTAATATCATATATTTTCACTGTATCGGTCTTGAATGTACTTGCAACAAATCTTAGCTGGTATCTTGCCTGATAACCCGTACCAATAATGGCTATTGCTCCTTCAGCTTTAGGGGCCATATACTTAGCAGATACCCCACTAGCTGCAGCTGTTCTAAGAGCGGTAAGTACTCCTCCCTCAAGAACTGCAAGAGGGCTACCAGTAACTGGGTCAAATAGTGTTACAAGTGCTTGAATTGTTGGAAGACCTCTCTTAAGGTTCTCGGGAATAACATTAACAATCTTAACGCCAACACCATAACCTGGCACATATGCTTGCATGATTCCCCACCAATTACCTTCAATCCACATAACAGTTCTTGGAGGCATAACGACCTTGCCTTCGCTTAATGCTACGAAAGCCTTACCTATCTCATCAATAAGAACTTCGGGTTTAAGGAGTTCTTCAAGTTCCTTACCAGAAAGTACGAGTATCTCCAAAACTGTACACCCAGTATATTATAACATTAAGGAAAATATTAAAGGATATACAACCATATCCTTAAACACGTAATTATCTTTAATGAAGGTGTGTGTAATGTTACTATCTTAAAATTGAAATATTTTACTCGTTGAATTCTAATCCTAGGATGAAGGTTATGAACATTAACAGGTTATTTATGAGGATACCTAAATTCAATGAATTAGCTAAATACGTTAATATGCTCATGCCATGACTTATTACCTTAATTATGATGTTAAGCCTGAGGATGTTGTTAATGAAGCTTTATGGGTTAAAGAGCTAACTGGTAGAGCTACGTTAGCTAGTGTACAGCTTCATCCAAGAGAATCCTAGGAGTAGAGGTAGAGTGCCATTAAGAGATGAGGTTGAGAGACAGGTAATGCTGTATAAGTTGAGGAGTATTGAAGGTGTTTATTTCTTTAGGTTTAAGTTCTTATACGATGGGTTTACTGAGTAAGAGCATGTTGGAGAAACTAAGGGGTAGAAGGCCAGGGAAAAAAAGGTTATTTTTTACAAGGGTTATTTTTAGAACCACTTCCATTGAGGTAGTACGTAGTCTTCGAGTCCAGCTAGTTTTACTCCTGCTATGGCTGCTGCCTCGATTGTTATTGCTCTTAGGTCTTCTTTGTTGAATTCTCTTACGCTCTTGTGTCCGCATGCTGCTGTTAGCTGTGCTATTTCTTTGGTTACTGCTTTCATGTAGTTTGCGATCCACTTAGCTGCTTCATCAATACCCTTACCGCCACCAATCTTCTTTCTTAACTCTGGGTCTTGTGTACATATTCCTACCGGACATTTACCTGTTGCACATTGACCACACATTATACATCCTGCTGCTATTTCTATTGCTGACACTAGTGCTACTGCGTCAGCTCCTAGTGCTAGTGCTTTTGCTACGTCTACTCCGTCGCGGAATCCTCCTAGAGCTATTAGTGCTACGTTTTCTCTTACACCTGCGTCTTTTAGCGCTCTAACTGCTGCTGGTATGCATGCTAGTGTTGGTAGTCCTAGTCCTTGGATGGCATGTTGCGGGCTTGCACCTGTACCTCCATACTTACCGTCTACTGCTATGAAGTCTATGTCGCATTGTGCCGCTGTGTATACTTCCTTATATACGTTTCCTGGCCCTAGCTTAATTCCTATTGGTTTCTCGTATCCTACTATGTCTCTTAGTACTTTGATTATCTTCTTTAGGTCATCTAGGCTTCTAATGTCTAAGTGTCTTGCTGGGCTTAGACAGTCAGTGCCCTTTGGTATTCCTCTTGTATAGGCTATTTCATCTAGTACTTTCTCTCCTAGTAGGTGTCCTCCGAATCCTGGCTTAGCTCCTTGTCCATACTTTACTTCTATTGCATCGCTGTTTACTAGGTATTCTAGGCTTACACCCCATCTACCTGATGCAAATTGTACTACTAGGTATCCGTTTGGCTTTGAGTATTCGAATTCTAGCCATTTAATGCTTCCATCGGGTTGTTTCTCCATTACTTGTCCTCCTTCACCGCTATTGGTTGCTGTTCCTACCGTGTTTGCTGCTTTAGCGCATGCTAGCTTGAATTCGCGGCTTGTTGCTCCATAGCTCATAGCTCCAATCAATATGGGTGTTGCTAGTTTTAGTGGCTTCTTAACCATTCCCTTACCTATTACTACAGTTGTATCTACTTTCTCTCTATATTGGTCTACGGGGGCACGAGTTCCGAGTCCGTGTACGGGTACGAGTAATAAGTCGTCAAAGTCGGGTAATTTTCCAGAGTAACCAAATCCTCTAATGATGTATTTGCCTGTTTCAGCACGATATTTTATTTCATCTCTTACTGCATAATATATGTTTTCTTGATATCTTTTTACAACTATTTTATTGTAGAGTGGGTGGGACATGACCTACACCCCCCTTATTTCTTTCCATAGAATGGTCTAACCGATATGGGTACAATCTTCTTGAATTTTTCAATATCTGCTTCTATTCCATACTTTGATAGTAGTGTCTTTAGTTTCTCCTTGTCCTCTGTTGTTAGTGGTTCTTCCTTAGCGTTGTTTCCGAGACTCTTATAGTTTCCTCCAATGAATATTTCTCCACGTATCATCCAGTCTCCTACTTTTTCGCCAGCATCTCCAACTACGATTATTGTTCCTCCTACCATGAATAACCCTGTGGTGTTTCCTACATTTCCTTTAACTATTATTGTAGCTCCTTTTAGTAATTGTCCTAGGGCATCTCCCGCGTTTCCGTGTACTACTATTGTTCCTCCATAAGCATACATTGCAGCTCCATATCCAACGTCTCCCTTGACGATTACTTCTCCTGCCCATGCTCCATCTGCTAGATAGTTTCCTGCATTTCCATTAATTACTATTTTTGGTCCTGGTAGTCCTTTTTCTTTTTGTTCTCTCATGCCTATGAGCATTGCGGTGTAGTCTCCTACGTCTCCTTCTACTTCTACTTCACCCTTAGTTAATCCTGCGAAGAGTCCGTGGAGGTGTTTTGCATTCTTTATAATTACTTTTTGACCTTTCTCGACGGCTTCCTTGATTTTCGCGTTAACGTCTTTTAGTTCTAGATTTAGTGCATCTATTTCTAATGCTGTCATAAATAGCATCCCTCACGTTTTGACATTTCGTGGGTAGGTGTATAAAAGTTTTGCTATATTTGAATTAGTTAACCCTATCCCTTATAGTTTCAGAATTTACTTATACTCTTTAAGCATCATAGTTTATTAGTTAAACTTAATAGTATTGATTGCACTACTTGATAACTAGGTGGTAAAGATAGATAAAATAGTATTTACAGATCCTGTCTTGGGACAAGCTTTTATTGAGGGTATTCCTCGAGGGTCCTTGATAATATTCTCAGGTGTTCCAGGCATAGGCAAATCAGTTTTCATATACAATATCGTAGCGGAAATGTTAAGAAGAGACGAGAAGGTAATTTACGTGCTATTCGATGACGATCCATCATACCTTCTTTCCCAACTAAAGGTATTAGACATAGATGTGAACGATGCCGTCGAAAAAGATAAGCTAATATTGGTAGATATATTTACGACACCTATCTTAGATATCAAGCCCCGAATTAAGTTAGCGACCTCACTTAACACGGTCGACCCTGTAGAATGTCTTCAAGTCATTCATAGAATAATAAAAGAGAAAAATGTGGGCGGGAAAGGAGTTATGATTATCGATAGCCTTAATGAAATAGTGCTTAGATATCAGCCTGGAATAGTATTAGATTTCATTAAGGGCGTCAAGCGTATTGTAAGAACATATAATCTAACGTGTGTAGCGACTCTTCATACGGGAATACCTGGCCTTGAGCAAGTATATGCTGCAATGGAATATGTTAGTGACGGCTTTGTTGAGTTTAGTTTTGATCCTCAATTAGAAGATATGGGTATACCTTTGAGGAGATTAAGGGTTAAGAAGCTTAAGGGTGCAGCTCACAGCCTTCAATGGATACCATATACTATTCTTAGGGGAGGAAAGATAGCTGTTGTTGATGTAAGGAGCATTGTTGAGTCAATAAGGACTACTATGAATAAATTAAAGGAGTTAGCTATAAGTGGGAAATCTACTTAGCTTCTTAGCCTTTTGTACACTTAGTAATAGTATGATAAGGAGTAGTAATACGTATTCAACGACATCGCTACTACTTATTTTTATTCTCGTTTTCCTGCTCTTTGGTAGCGTGTTTTTACCTATGGTGTATGTGATTGTGTAATTGGTCTTGGTTTCTTCGTCTTTTCGAGTTATTTTCGGTTGTTCTTCTTTTTCTTTTATGGTTAATATTATGCTAGTTGTACGGTTATTTGAAGTAATGTCTATTGATAGTGTGTCATTGTAGCTTATTACTGGATAAGTGTGGGTATCTAGTATTATATTTAATGTATTATTTGTATATCTGGTTTTTAGGAAGTAGTTGAGTGAGCCGCTATATTTTCCTATTTTGAATGCTTTTATTAGTGGATTTAAAGTTGTAAAGTTTCCTCTTATTTTTATTTCTATTTGGCTTATTCCTAGTCCTAATGGATTAGGGGTTATTTTTATGTTGGTTTCTTGTTTGGGTTTAATGTTTTCTCTTTGAATGATGATTAATATTAGTTCATATTCTTTAGTTTCCTGTGATATTATGTTTATGTAGTATTTGTTGAGGTTTATAGGTAGTTTTATTGTTTTTGTAGTATTATTGTTTAGAGTTATTTTGATTCTAATATTGTTTGCTATGGGTATGTATATTGTTTTGTTTATTACTTGTTGTGTTACTTCAATTTTAGTTAAGGTTTTATTGTTTGCTTCAAACACTATTGCGTACTTCTTTGTCATGTTGTTTTCTATATTTATGTATATGAACTTCGTTTCACTACTTTGATTGCTGGCTTCTACATGGACGTTTATGATGAGCGGGAGCGCTAGTAGTGCGAGTAGTGGGAATACAGGGGATAATCTATTGTTTGATGTTAGCACTTTGCTACCCTTATTTTAGTTTCTATTTCTATAGATTATTTATGTGATAAACCTATATATTTTACCTTACCCCTGTTGTTATCGGGGGTTTAGAGATTGCCTAGGATTCCAAATATAGTGCTATCGCAGATATTTGTGCTCGTGTATTCTCTCGTCGCGGCATTCTTCCCTCAATACTTCTTCGTAGTATTCCTATTATTCTTAGCTACGATTTTTGGAATAAGCATTTATAGTTCTCTTAAGCATAAGATTAGTGGTAAGGCTACTGAAATACTTCAAGGTAGGAAGTTGTATTCCGAGAAGAACGCTATGAATCTACTTGTTAAGGATCCTGAAGGTGTAAGGGAGCTTTCAAGGCAGGTTAAGTACTCGTTTCTTCCACTTCTACTCTTACCTGTTTATATGTTTCTCTTCTATCTTTATGGTAATTTTGCTTTACCTTACTTTACTCAGGGTGAGATAGTTATTATAAATGATATGGTTACTAGGTTTATAGGTTATTTGATAATGTATGAAATGCTTATGAGTATAGGATACTGCGTTAACACCTTAATTCGTAGGAAGACTGGTGGAATGTTTATGGTTCCAGCAAGTTATGAGGTTACGGATAAGGGTATTATCGGTAGGGGGGTAGTTATTCCATTTCCATTAGATAAATATAATGTTACTATGGATTTGAAGAGGAGGTTTGTTCAATTAGAACCCTTAGAGAAGAGGGGTATGACTAAAATGATTATTAGGCTATATGCAAGTGATATTGAGAAGCTAGTTAAAGTAATTAAAAGGTATGGGTTGAAGGAGAAGTCTAAGTAATTTTTAATTCTGTCAGTTCTCTTTTCAGTGTATTTAGGTAATACTCTACTATCTTTGTTTTTTCTTCTGCTATTTTCTTTGCCTTAGGGGTTTCCACTAAGTTCTTTAGATTGATTATTTTTTCTTCGAAGTGCTTTATTGTATCTTCTATTGTTCTTCCTATTAGTGCGCTATACATGGTTACTCTAGCTATACCTATTGCTCCTAGAGCGTCTAGTTTATCTGCATCGCTTAATATCTTTGCTTCAATGAGGTTTGTAGTTATTTTTCGTTCTCTGACGAGACTATAGCTATGATATAGTATTACTTCTTTTACCTTAGCGATGAATTTTTCATCATACCCTAGGCATTTTAGTATTTTCTCTGCATACTTAGCACTTATTATTGCGTGATGTTCTCGTGTTTTTAATTCCATAGATCTTCCTATGTCGTGGAGTATTGTTGCTATTGACAATGCTCTTAAATCTATGTTTTCGTACTCTTTAGCTAGTTTAAGGGCTATGCTAAGTACTCGTAACACATGAGGCCATCCATGGGAGAAGTCGTCTCCCATGAGAATTTTTGCGAGGTCCATTAGTAGGGGTATTTTGTTATCTACATTGCTAAGTTTTTCTCTTAACTTTAATTCCAGTTCTTGTAGGTTCATTGCCTTTAACCTCGCTTTAGGTTATCTGGGTAATTTTCTTATTGTAAGATAAGTATTTTATCTCTCTCCACATAGGTTTAGTTAAACCCAGAAAGAAAGTTACTTGGAGGAAGATTATAATTATGAACCCCCAAACTATAGTCAAGCTCATTGAATGGATTGATACAGAGTTAAGGGGACTTAGTAATTGGGCTACTCGCTTCTTAATTGATATGATTAAAATACCAACGGTGTCTCCTGAAGGCAAGTACTATGAGGAGTTCGTTGACATGGTTATTAATAGGTTAGAGGATTTTGACTTAAGTATTGGGATTATATATGTACCTCAGGAGCTTGTGGATAAAGAATGTCCTCCCGAAGCAAAGGGTAATCCTAGGCGTATAGTATTAAGTAGAATTGGTAGAAGGGGTCCTATAATTCACTTTAATGCACACTATGATGTTGTTCCTGGAGGTCCTGGTTGGAAGGTAACTGAGCCTTTTAACCCTGTTGTAAAGGATGGTAAGATTTATGGTCGTGGAGCATCTGATATGAAAGGTGGCTTACTTTCAATGCTTTTATCTCAAATAATAGTTTCACGTTATAGTAAGGAGCTTCCATTTAGATTAGAGGTAGCGCTTGTACCTGATGAGGAGATTGGCGGTAGAACTGGTACGGGCTATCTTGTTGAGAAGATAAGTAGTCCTGACTTTGTTGTAATAGGAGAGCCTAGTAGTTTGAAGAGTATTTGGATTGGTCATAAGGGTGCTGTTTGGGCTAAGGTTAAAGTTTATGGAAAGATCGCTCATGGTAGTACTCCTTGGCTTGGAGTTAATGCTTTTGAGCACATGGTTAAGGTTGCTATGGCTACTATGGAGGAGTTGAAGCCTAAGATTGAGTCTAGGAAGAGTACGTATATGTATGATGTTGAGAGAGGTGAAAGAGCAACAATAATGATAGGTGGAAGGGCTGAAGCAGGTGAAAAGGTTAATCAGGTCCCTGGTACAGCATATTTTACTATTGATAGAAGGGTTATACCTGAAGAAGAACTGGACTTTGCCGTTAATGAAATTATAAGTTTCTACCAAGAACTCGCGAAGAGATTTAATGTTAGGATAGATGTAGAGATTATTAATAAGATACCTTCAGCTATTACAGAACCTGAAAGCAGTCTCGTTAAAGGCATTCAGGAAGCCGCAACATATGTTCAGGGATTTAAGCCTAAACTAACTGTATGTACGGGAGGCTTAGATCTACATTACTATACTAATAAATTTAAGGTTCCTACAGTTGCTTATGGTCCTGGAATACCAGGTGTTGCTCATGCCCCTGACGAGTACGTAGTTATAGATGACTTATTTACTGCAACAAAGATATATGCTCTACTTGGATTTATACTTTCAAGACATGTAAGTTAATATTATTTAAAAAAGAGTATTATTTTTCCGACTTTCACCATTTACTGCACTTTACTATGTTGTTGGTATGTGGCGTTATTATTGTTTGTATGGCTTTGTTCTTCGTACTATGTAGGGTAATGCTACTTCTATTCTTAATTATTCTTAAGTGGAGATCTTCTATTCTTAGACCACAATGCAGGCATTTGTAGTAGTACACTACTCTTCTTGTTCCATCACTTAGGTTTTCTGACTCCATAACATATCTCATCGCTGATTTGCATCTTGGACATAGTATGGTATTATTGTTGTTTAGCCATTTCATTAGTTTATCACCGTGTATTTTAATACCTTATACTTAAAGCGATGTCGTGTATAGTGTTTACTAGCTCCCTCCTTCCTTACTAATTATTATTTCATGAGCGAGCATATTATAGTTTACGACCATTTAATAGCGCTAGATGGGTGATTTGAGGTACTATTTTATACCCCGATATGTACGCATATATTATTCGGTGCATTAATTGATTGATGCTTATGGTAGAAAGCTTAAGGTACTCCGACTTATAGTCACGTTAAGATGTAATTACAATTGTATATTCTGCCATAGGGAGGGTCAAGTAGATAACGTGCAGGAGCTTCCTGCAAGTGCTTATGGAGTTTTAGCTGAAGCTTTTGCCTCACTTGGTATTACATCCTTTAAGCTTACGGGTGGAGAACCCCTTATTCGTAAGGATATAGCTGATATAGTAAGTGAGGTAAAGACTTATGGAAAACCTTATGATATTTCATTAACGACTAACGGCTACTTCTTAGTAGATTTAGTACATAAGCTTAGGGAGGCAGGGCTTCATAGGTTAAATGTTAGTCTTCATTCACTAAATAGAGACATATATAGGTATATTACTGGGGTGGATGGATTTCATAGAGTTATTAGGGGGATAGAGAAGGCTCTTGATGAAGGTATTAAGGTTAAGATAAACTTTACGCTGCTAAGAGGATTAAACGATAATGATGTACCTCAATTAATCAACTATGTTGTTGAGAATAAAGTTAATCTTTCATTAATAGAGCTTCACCCAGTTGGTAAGGGTAAGGAAGTATTTAATGAACATCATCAAGGGTTAGATGATATTAAAGGCTATGTAAGGAGCAAGTTTGATAACGTTAGAGTGATTTTGAGAGAACAAAATAATAGGGAAATCTATGTTATTAATGATAATGTTTTCATAGAGTTCATACGTCCTATTGATAATCCGTATTTTTGCTTGGGATGTAATAGGCTTAGAGTTAATTGTAGTGGTGGGTTAAGGATATGTCTCAATGACCCTAATGTAAAGTATTCATTATTTGAAATATTATCATCAGGTAAGAATAGACATGTAAAAGTGAGAGAGGTGATTAAAGCAGTATTAAGTGTGAATAAGCTTAGGAGACCATATAATACCTTTAACTTAACTACATCACCTAACTTTTTATTAAAGAATATTTCCAACAGGTATGGATTTAGGGTTCCTTTAGTCAAGGAAGTAGGTGTAGGAATTATATAGGTTGACTTAGTTTTCTAGTATATTGGTGTTCAAGGCTATGAGTTTTAGGAAGGCTAAATTTAATATGCTTATGAGTGAAATGGAAAATAAGAATATAGACCTTGTAGTTATAACTGATGCTTCTACGGTAACGTATTTTACTGGATTTAGCTATGCTGAAGGCTCTGTACTTGTTGTGCATAAAGATGGGTTATTTGAGCTTTACGTACCTGTATTAGACTACTTTAGAGCTAAGGACAGCGTTAAGGATATTAGTGTTAAGGCTTATGCTAGGTATCCTCTCCCAGAAGTTGAGATAAAGGACTATGTGAGGAAAGGACTTACTGATGCTATAGTGGATATTATTAAGAGCGAAAGGGTAAGGAGTATAGGTTTAGATTATTCTAGATCGAGATATGAGTTCGTTAGGAGAATTATGGAGAAGTTTAAGGATGAATTAAAGTTAGTTGATATAGGTAATGTAGTTAGTAAGTTAAGAGCTATTAAGTGTAGTGAAGAAGTTGAAGCAATATCTAAAGCTATAAAGATAGCTGAAGAAAGCTTCTCTAAAATTATCAGCAATTTACGTGATGGTGTTTCTGAGCTTAAGGTTGCTGGTATGCTTGATTATGAGATGAAGAAGCACGGTGCTGAGGATTATTCTTTTCCAACTATAGTTGCATTTAATGAGAATAGTGTTTACCCTCATGCGAGAGCGGGTACTAGGATTTTAGGTAAAGGTAGTGTAGTGCTTATTGATTGGGGTGCAAAGTTTAATGGATATTGTAGTGATACTACTAGGACTTTAAGTTATAGAGGCTCCTCGAACGAGTTTAAGAAGATAATTGAAGCTGTATGTGAAGCTGTCGACTCCTCTATTGACTTCATTAAACCCGGAATAAAGGGTAGTGAAGTGGATGCTATTGCCAGGAACACGTTAAGAAAATATGGTTTGTCTAAGTTCTTTATCCATGGATTAGGTCATGGTGTAGGTATTGATGTTCACGAGTATCCTAGGTTATCTCCAGGTTCAAGTGATGTTTTAGAGCCTGGAATGGTTGTAACAATTGAGCCTGGAGTTTACATTAAAGATAAGTTTGGTGTTAGGGTAGAGGAGATGGTGCTTATTACCGAAAAGGGATGTAGGGTTTTAACTAGTCTTGAAAGATCTATGAGCGTCTAAGTATAATTTCTCTACAATTTTCAGGGTGTCTTTGTTTTCAGCTACTATTAAGCTAGGTATTTTTTCAAGCCTAGTTAATGGTACTTCATCTACATTTGTATGCAATGAATGATAGGGTACCTTTAATTCTCTAACAAAACCTAATGCTGCTGCTACATCAACATTTCTTAGCTTAGCTCTAAGGTCAATAAATACCTTTGCTATTCCTAAGCCAACATATATTATCTCGAGACTAGCACAACCAAACTGTCTTACGGCAAGCCTCTCTCTCTGCATTTTCCTTAAGCTATCGACTATGTAGTGCCATTCAGGTACATTGCTATAGCCTAGTATTAACTTAACTTGAGGGTTAAGTACCTTGGCTTTCTGGAACCCAATGAAGCACCCTATACCATGTATAAAGCTATATAATTTACCATCAACTATTGATGCTATTACACCTACAATAACATCCCCTAAACATGCCATTTTATTCTCTTTATCTAGTTTAGCTAGTGCGAGGCTTACACTACACCAAGGCATGCCTAAGAGGTAGTTTACACTACCATCAAGTGGATCCAAAGCTATAACGTATTGAGGGGATTCTGATAACCTTATTGTACCAGATTCCTCGCTTACAATTAGTGAATCTAATT
>CAYPZO010000019.1:13102-19642 GCA_964415135.1 uncultured Desulfurococcales archaeon
GATTCTGATAACCTTATTGTACCAGATTCCTCGCTTACAATTAGTGAATCTAATTGATTAAACTTGATTAGGTCGGTAACGTATTCTTCAGCAATGATGTCTATTTTCCTAGCTACATCTCTATATAGTTCCTGTCTCTTGACTACACTCCATAGATTCTCCTTTTGTTCTCTTAGGTCTCTCAAATACCCTGCAGTTTCCCCTGCAATCAGTAATAACGTTCTCCATAGACCCTTAATTTCCCTATTACTCTCGTACATAAAATACCCCATAGGTCATCTTACCTTGAGCAAACATCTCAATATACTTTGACGTCTTGAGAGCTGCTTCCTTAACTAATGTAGCGGGAACGCCCGGGACACCACAAGCAATTACGAGGACTCTCTTCGTGTCTAAGGTTATAGCTGTTTTAGCACTATCCCTATGAGGATATAGGTGAATGACTTTCTCTGAGTCAACAAGTATTGGTACTCCTTCTCTAACTATTTCAGGTCTCTTACCTATAGGCTCGAATAACTCATTACCTCTTGCTAACTTGATGACTAGGTTACCCTTAATTTTATCTAAATCGTATAGTCCTATTGGTATGAGGGTTTCAAGGCTTGCAAAATTGCCTGAGTCAACAACATTGTTGATTAATGGTATATTACCAGTTCTTAGAACTCTTCTTAATAGTGCTTCACTACTTGGCCTAGTTTTTGTTGGATCTATTTTTATTCTCCAGTAGAAGTCGCGGTAAGCTCTTATAATTGGGTGCTCCTTTAATCTTTCAATTGTATATTGTTCTCTAAGCTTCTTAGCCAGCTTCTTTGCATACTCTATTACATCTGCTCTATCCTTTTCTACAACTACGTCTTCAACGATAGAGTAGGCTATATGAACACCTAAATCAACAACTTCAGGAGCTAAGGATATTTGTATCATAGCCTAAACCCCTAAACTATCCTTATCTTGATACCTTCATGGTATCTGAAGTATTTAAGAGTTATTTAATTATTAGTAAAGCTTAGCATGTTCACACGAAGAGGACATAAATGGTATTAATTCTTACTATTAAGGATGTTAAATAAAGTAGGTATTAGTTTTATTGCTTTATAGTTACTATATGATTTACAGCGTAGGTGTTAGTACATGTATCAGATAGCTATTGCTTGTTTAGGTGAAGTTCCTCCTTTAAATTTGCGTGATAAGGCATTTAAGTTCATAGATTCATTTATGAAGTGCTGTCCAAGACCGATAACTTTAATGTTTGGTGGATATTGGGGTTTAATGAATAATATAATAGATTATGTTATTGAAAAATATAGTGATGTTAATGTAGTATTGTTTCTACCTTTAGAGCGAGAGGATGTAGAGTTACCTGAAGAGGTTATAGCTATTAGGACTGGGTTGACGTTTAAGGCTAGGAGTATTCCGTTAGTTAGGAGTGCTAATGTAGTTGTTGTTCTTGGCGGTGCTTCTGGTACTATTCTTGAAGCTATAGCTGCTTATGCTCAAGGCATACCTGTAGTGATATTAACCGATACTGATATGCCCTCTGATAAACTTAGAGAGTCCTTTCCACATGGTTTTGATTATAGGGGTTTAGCAGAAGTATTTTATACTTCAAGTCCTGAAGAAGCCGCCGAGAAAACCTGTTTACTATTAAGGGCGAAGAAGAGATGAAAACCATTAGGATATGTGAACCAATAATAGAAGATGAGGAAATAAACGAGGTTATTAAAGTCCTTAAATCTAAATATCTTGTATATGGCCCTACTGTTAAAGAGTTTGAAAAGTTGTTTGCAGAGTATATTGGAGTTAAGCATGCATTAACTGTATGTAATGGTACTGTAGCGTTAGATCTCATACTTAAGGCGCTGGGTATTGGTTCTGGTGATGAGGTCATAGTGCCCGACTTCACCTTCATTGCAACTGCGAATACCGTGCTATTTCAGGATGCACGTCCCGTTTTCGCCGACATAGACTTAGATACATATAATATTGATCCTAATGATGTTTTAGAAAAAATAACTAGCAGAACTAGAGCTATTATTGTTGTTCATCTCTATGGTCATCCTGCCGATATGAAGGCTTTAAGCGAGATCGCTGAGGATCATAAATTATATTTAATTGAGGATGCTGCTCAAGCTCATGGAGCGGAATATAATGGTAAAAAAGTTGGTAGTCTTGGGATTGCTGGTGCTTTTAGCTTTTACGCAACTAAGAACATGACTATGGGTGAGGGCGGAGCAATAACCACTAATGATGATGGACTAGCATATAGGATTGATATGTTAAGAAATCATGGTCAAGAGAAAAAGTACTATCATATAGCTCTTGGAGGTAATTATAGGATTACTGCAATTCAAGCTGCTCTAGGTATTGTCCAGTTAAAGAAGTTAAATAAGCTAAATGAGATTAGGGCTAAGAATGCAGAGCTATTAACTAACATTATAAGCAGGATCAGCGGTTTAAGACCCCCTAAGGTCAAGGGACCTGTAAAGCATGTATGGCATCAATACGTGATATGGGTTGAAGACGACTTTCCATTAAGTAGAGATGAGCTTTTAGTTAAGCTTAGGGAGCATGGAATAGAAACTGCAGTTCACTATCCGCTACCAATACACTTACAGCCTCTCTACAAGTCATTGGGGTATCCACCAAACATTTGTCCAAATGCAATAGAAGCATCAAAACATGTTCTTAGCCTTCCAGTACACCCCGGACTTAAACCTGAGGATGTAGAGTATATTGGTGAAGTATTGAGAAAGCTTAGTGAACAATAAATTAATTCTTTATTTTTGGGATTAAATGTATTGTTCCATCAACATCACTTACTTTAAGCGTCTTTGACTTTAAGTATAGTTTAGCAACTATGGCAGCTATGATGGCATCGATGACATCTTTAATCTTTAGTAAGTGCTTGTTCTCTATGTTTATAGCGATTCCAAGCTCATTAATTAATTGTTCAATATCACTATATCCCGACGACCTTAGAGCACTTAAGGGGTGAGTCTCTATAACTTCAATCCCTCTATCTTCTAGTAAGCTCTTCAACTTGATTGCTCTATCTACTAGGAGCTTCATAGATCTCCATCCCGGTGGTAAGACCTTAAAACCAAGCTTTTTCATCTTTAAATCTACTTTACGATAACCTTTAGCGTGACTTAATGGAGCATCTATTGCTACTACCTTTACACTATACTCTACAATCTTGCTAATTATTTCCTCATCTCTATAGAGTACGTTGATATATTCTACTTTATTATCACATATTATCGCTATACCTGTCTTTCGATTCTCTAATGCCGCTAGGTCAAGTCCAGCAACACAAATCGTTGTGTTTCTCATTACTCTTCTAGCTCTAAGCACTTTACATCTACTGTGGAGGAGATACTCTCCTTCATGAACTTTCCAGCATCAATGTATTGCGGGTTTGCTTTAATCCTTATTTTCATGCCGTATTCTAGTATTAATGGTAGACTATGTCCTCCTAAATCTATTTCTAAAACTCCATGTGAGTAGCTTAGCTTTCTTACTCTAACATTTACTTTACCTATACTTCCAATGTCTATCGCGTAGTTTATTACAGTTGACCTTAATCGAGGGTCATCAAGGTATTTTGACCACGGGTTTCGTGGTATTTCTATTGTACATGTTTGGAGTTGTTTTACTTTTTCATTGTTTAGGAGGGATAGTATTGATTTTATTAGCTCGCCTAGCTCATTGGAGTTCATGGTGTTTCACCCTGATATATTCTATGTTCATTAACTATGAGTTGTAATATAAGCTTTTACTATAATTCATTGTATTTGAGAATAGTCTTTAACTTATCTTCATATTTATTAATGATGTCGCTTATTTCCTGGTTAAGTGAGTTCATGATCTTTATTATTTCGCGTCCTAGTTCTGTTAATTCTGCCCCTCCATGTTCTTTCCCGCCTCTCCATCTTTTAACGAGAGGGGTATTGAGGACATTCTCTAGTTTTTTAATATATCTCCACGCAAATGCGTATGATACTCCTATTTCTTTTGATGCAGCTTTTATTGATTTATGTTTATCTATTAGTTGTAGTAGCTTTAGTCCTCCACTCCCTATAAGGGGTTTAGAATCTATTTCAATCCATAACCTATACTTTATCTTTAAGTTCACTGCTATTACCCTTCTAGTAATTAGTATTTAGATTGGTGTTTTTAATTAATTTACATTAAAGGACTTGCTCTATAATTTATAATCTATGTATATAGTGCTGTTTTAGTGGGTTAAGGCGTAATGATGTGGTTTCGTAGCTCTAGGTATAGGAGCTTAAGGGTTAATGAGAAGTTTAGGTTTAAGTGTACTAGGTGTGCTAAGTGTTGCTCTACGGGGCCTAATGTAGCTTTAACTGTATTTGATGTTATTAGGATAGCTGAGTTTCTTGGCAAGCATTGGAGGACTACAATTAATGATTACCTTAAGGTTATTGTTGGCGATATGATCCCCTTTATAGCCTTGAGAGGAGATAATGTATGCGTGTTCCTTGAATTTGAGAATAATATGCCTAGTTGTAGGATTTATCCTGTAAGACCTCTTCGATGCCGTCTATACCCGCTACATTTAGTTTCGCCTTCGTCGGATATTCTTGACTTGGACTTATGGTGTCCAGGTGTAGGTATAGGAAGCGAGGTTCAACCCTCAAGTAAGCTTATTAAGCATTATTCATGGGAAGTTAAAGAACACTATACCAGGATAATGAACCTTGTCCTACATAATGGTTATTCTCCCTTAAAGGCTTTGGAGAAGGTATTAGATGAACTGTGGATTGAAGCTGAAGAGAAAAAGCCTTTATGGGTTAGAGTAGACTATATAGACGAACTTGGAGCTACATAGCAGTACAGCCGATGAGGAGAAGGCGGAGTAGGCTAGAAGAGAGGATGGCCTTAGGCCGGCTGCCTTCTCCGAGGCAGAGCAGATGAAGAGGCTAGACGACGCTGAAGATGTGATGAAGAGCGGAAGGGCTGACTTTTCCTGTTTCTCTGTTGTGGGTAATTATGTAATTATGTGGGGAGTAGTTATTTTATCCTAGTCATAGTTTTGAGCATTTTATGTGGATGCATTAACATGGTGTATTCAACGCGTTAAAGCGCAGTTTAAAGGTGGTTAGGCTTTGCCATTAAAGTTAAAGTGTCTTGGATGTATGTTAAGGGCATGGTTTAATAGCCTAGACTCATTAGTTGATGATGAAGTGAGAGGCTATGCTATTGCTAGGGAAATGATTAGACTACTACGTACCTTGGATTGGAGTAGAATTAGTGTTTACGATCTTTGGTCTTTTATGCAGAAGTTTTCTAAGAAGTATATTGGCTCTGATTTCCTGGTCAAGTTAATTGATTTTGATGGATTGAGAGAACTTAGTAGGGCATTAAGTATTATTAGGGACATTATATCTAAGCTTAATGGGTATGAGAGGTTTAAGGCATCAGTAAAGGCTGCTATTGTTAGTACTAATTTCTCTCTTCAATCAATATATTCAAGTTCTCATAAACATCCATTCTCCTTAACTGTTGGTGAAGTGTTAAGTGAGTACGCTAATATCAAGATTAGGGCTAATGTTTTAAGGCAATTGTATAGAGATATTGATGGTGCGCGTATACTCTATCTTTCTGGTAGTGTTCTTGAGCTTATGTTTGATAGACACCTAGTAGACGAAATTAGTAAGCATTGTAGGAGGCTTGTCATAGTACCTACACTTCCATTAACGAGGGAATTTAGTAGGAAGATAATGAATGAAGTATCATGGATTGAGAGGGAGGTGAAGAGTATGAGTGAGAGGAGTTATATGGTATTTAATATCAGTGACATGGGTATGATTAATAATATGATTATTGATTCTGACATGATTATAGTGAAAAGTCCAATGTATTACTTCTGTACTAAGAACTACCAAGCATACAAAGTCCTCTACCTAGTGATGAAAGCTTCATGTAGAGCAATAGTCGATGAATTCACCCTTCCAGTAATCGACAAATATATATTGTTAAGACTCGGAGCTAAGAGAGTGACAAGGAAGGAAAGTATAGCGACAGAAGTCTATACGGTTATATCTCATGTTCTTCCGGTACATAGGATAGCACAACTCCTTGAATCCTAGAAGCATGCCATTTTAAGAAGTCTTGTATTCTTCTACGCTCAGATACATTTATACTAAACTTCCTCTTAACTTTTTCTATATGTTCTAAAGCTATTCTCCCTTCACCAATGCTAGCAGCTAATCTTATAAGACCATCTATTTCCGCATGACTAAACCACTTAGTTTTCATAACTATATCATCAATGACTTCGTCTGGAATTCTTATTTCATATTTATCCATGAGTACTTCGACGACTTTTCTTCTAGTTTCTCTATCTGGGTATCCAAGGATTATTATGTAGTCTATTCTCCCTGGTCTTACGAGTGCTGGATCTATTATGTCTGGCATATTTGATGTCATTATAGTGAATGGTTTCTTAGGGTCTTGGAGTAGTTTTAATAGGAGTGATATTTCGCTCATGTGTACTTCATGTATTGATGTTGCTCT
>CAYPZO010000020.1:0-2884 GCA_964415135.1 uncultured Desulfurococcales archaeon
TTGAAAGAATGTACATTGCAACAACGTTCCATAAGCTTATGTAAGAAGAAAAACCCTAGTCTATTCAACTTAGCTAGAGAATAAAGTTTGAAAAAATTAACATCGGTGACACGGTTTTCAAGAAAACGGACAAGATCAGCTATACTCATTACAACCCATCCTTAATATGGAGATCCTACTGACTTAGGCTGTTTCTTCTAAACCTTAATCATTCATCTATGCGGCGGGTAAAACCAGTTCCAGGGCTTTCCTACCCTAGGATCATTCGTTTTTCCATTAATTATTTTAGGTATTATTGTTGGGTCGTTCCAAGGCCGTCGTTCTTCATCCGGGTTTTTATAATCATAAAGTTTTGTTACAAAGTAAACCAACCATACAGGTTCAACACCTAACGCTTTAAATCCATGCCAATAATGGCCTGGAATTCTAACAACTTGCGGATTGTCACCACATGAAATTATTTCATCTAACTCCTTAGTTTCATCATCATATGCACATATTTTAGCACAACCGCGAATCACGATAAAGTAATCAGTTTGCCCCCTTCTATGTCTATGCCAAGCTCTTACAATTCCAGGATATGTTATTGAAAGATTTGCTTGAACAAATATATCTTCTCCTAAAACATCTTTCCAATCAGCTCTTATAAGTTCCATGAAAAATCCTCTTTCATCTACATGTCTTCTCAGAGGTTTAATGACTATACCAGGTAACATGTTATCGTACCCTACTCTTATATTCTTCAGCAAATATTTTAAGCGCAAACTTATTATCGAAGAATTTAGTTTTGAAAGTTTTTCTCGCTTTAACAGTGTTTAAGCTTGAATCTTTGGGTCTTCTAGCCTTCCATCTCATTTCATTCATCGTGGACTTTTTAATAAGCTCCTTAGGTAAATTAAGTGCTTCAGCTACTTCAATAGCAAAATCGTATCTCGACCGTCTTTCGCCAGCAACATGAAATACCCCTATAGTTTTTAACTCAACAGCCTCAACTATTGTTCGAGCAAGTAATGTATTTAATGTCGGAGATACAAACTGATCAACTAATGCCTTAACCTCCCTACCTTCGCTAAGCCTATTCGCTACAAACGTGGCGAAATTTAACTTACCCGGTCCGGTACCGTAAATAGCACTAGGTCTTATTACTAGGTAAAGTAGGTCACTTGCTTTAACGTGTTCTTCAGCAATAAGTTTAGTAAGACCATAGAAGTTTATTGGGTTTGGCAGGTCTTCCTCGGTATAGTAGCCTTTATCTCCGTCAAAAACATAGTCTGTTGAAACATATATGAGGTAGGATTTGATAATTTTAGCAGCTCTTACAACACTTCTCGTAGCGTCAACATTCACCTTCCAAGCATATTCTTTGTTAACTTCGCAGCCATCAACGTCAGTATACGCTGCAGCATGTATTATGGTTTCAGGCTTAGTTTTGAGTATAAGATCTTCAAGGTTTAGGGCATTAGAAATGTCCAATTTAATTTTTCTTAAATTAGTATGTGTGATTGGTATAGCTGTTCTATTATACACTGCTATCACATGATATCCTTTAGAAAGAAGCTCTAAGACAAGCTTATGTCCTAGAAGACCACTAGCACCAGTAACTAAGACCTTTTCACCCATTCCCTTACCCCTTAATCGTTGTTTCCCAAGGAGTTTCAGACATAAAGTATTTATCTGTTAAAAGAGGTTTCCACCACCATGCATTGTTCAAGTACCAGTCAATTGTTTTCCTTAAACCTTCTATCCATTTAGTTTTAGGTTTCCACCCTAACGCAACTATTTTATCTCCTACCATAGAGTATCTGCGATCATGTCCAGGCCTATCAGCTACATGCTTAATTAAACTAAGAGGTTTATTCATAAGCTTAAGTATTGCCTTAACTACATCAATATTCCTTTTCTCGTTAAATCCAGGAATATTATATATCTCACCTTTCCTTCCCTTCCTCACAATCAAGTCGAGGGCTTTACAGAAATCTTCCACGAACAGCCAATCCCTTACTTGATCTCCTCTACCGTAAATGGGTATAGGTTTATTATGCAGAGCTCTAATTATGGTTTTAGGTATTAGCTTTTCCGGGTACTGATAAGGCCCGTAATTATTGCATGGACGAACTATAATTGCAGGTATACCATATGTTCTTCTATATCCCTGAATCAGAAGATCCGCTGAAGCCTTACTTGCAGAGTATGGGCTACTAGGTCTTAGAGGATAGTCTTCACTAGCAGAAGCATTTTCAGGCAAATCCCCGTAAACTTCATCCGTGGACAAGTGAATAAGTAAAGGTATATTGTACTTCCTTACAACTTCAAGAATAACGAATGTCCCAAAAACATTTGTTTTAAGGAAAGGAGAAGGTTCATTAATACTCCTATCCACATGAGTTTCTGCCGCAAAATTAATGATAACGTCTGGCTCATATTTCTTAACAACATTGCCCAAGGAGGTTTCATTACAGATATCTTCTTTTATAAATTTTAATCTCTTATCATTCCACACATCATGCAAGTTTTCTATTCTTCCAGCGTAAGTTAGCTTATCGTAAACAATAACATCAACATCACTATAGCTTCTAAGAATAAATCTAACGAAATTACTTCCCATAAAACCTGCTCCACCAGTTATAAGAAACCTCAAAAATATCACCTTAGAACTATAGCCTTACATAGGCCTGTTCTCCGACAATAAGTTTTAATCCTCTAGGTTTATCATCACCTTTAACTATTTTAGCCCCAGAACCTATTAATGAGTCAACAATTCTCTCCCTAACATTTTCAATAACAACATTGTCCATAACAACACTATTCTCTATTTCAACATTAACAAGCTTACAATTATCACCAATACTAGTGTAAGGACCAACATAGGTATTTGGCCCAATAA
>CAYPZO010000020.1:2984-18953 GCA_964415135.1 uncultured Desulfurococcales archaeon
TTACAATTATCACCAATACTAGTGTAAGGACCAACATAGGTATTTGGCCCAATAACAGTATTTTTACCAATATAGGCAGGACCTCTAATAACACTACCAGATGCTACAATTGCTCCCTTATCTATGTAAACTCGTCCCTCAATAGTAGCGTTAGAATGAACTTCACCCTTAATTACAGACCCACGGTATTTGTAGTCGAAGAGAAGCCTATTAGCATCTAAAATATCCTTAGGTGTTCCAGTATCCTTCCACCACCCCTTAACGAAAGCGTAGTCTACCTTTAAATTCCAGTCAATAAGCTTCTGAATAGCATCCGTAATTTCAAGTTCACCACGCCAACTCGGCTTCAAAACCTCAATAGCCTTAAAAATATGTGGTGGTCTGAAAAAGTAAACACCAACCAAAGCATACTTACTCGGAGGAACCTTAGGCTTCTCAACAAGACCAATAAGCCTACCCTTCTCATCAAACTTAGCAACACCAAACCTTTGAGGTTCAGGAACCTCAGAAAGCAAAACCATAGCATCAGCATCACTATTCTCAAATCTCTTAACAAACTCCCTAATACCACCAAGCAAAACATTATCACCTAAATAGACAACAAAAGCATCATCACCAACAAACCCCTTAGCCAAATAAACAGCATGAGCCAAACCATAAGGATAACCCTGATAAATATAGGTAAGCCTCAAACCAAGCCAACCACCATCACCATAAAAATCAACAACCCTCCCAGGAGCAACCTCACCCAAAACAACAGCAACATCCCTAACACCAGAATCACGCAAATCCTCCAAAGCCCACTGACTTACAGGCTTACCAGCAACCCTAATCAACTGCTTAGGACCACTATGAGTCAAAGGCCTCAACCTAGTACCAAAACCACCATGTAACAAAACACCTTTCACTTTATAATCCCTTCACTCAACTCTATTTACAGCTTTAATTAACTATTTCTGCCCCTTAAGACCAAGCTGAACTTCATAGTGTTTCAGTAGATGAAGTATAACACCTATAGGTTTTAACTTTATAAACTTCTTTCTAATAAGTACGAGATCACCAATTTTCCTAATTTTATGAACAATTTTTCTCTTCCTCATAGCTACATTCACATACTTTACCACGTTAGCTAAAATTTTGATAAAAATCCTAGCTTCTAATTTCCTGCCTTTAAGGATGTGGTAGGGGATTGCTAACATGTACATTAGAAGTAGTATTGCAAAAGACAACAAAGCCAAAGGAAGAGCGTAATTAGAGAGTACAGTAATGAGTCTGTTTCTCCTGCTAAAATAAAGTGCATGATATGGAACTTTCCTTACACTATGTCCACCAACATGATATGCCACAGCATTAGGCACATAAACTACTCTATACCCTGCAAGCCAGCATCTCCAACAATAATCTAAATCCTCATTATACAAGAAGAAATAGGAATCCATACCACCAAGTCTAAGGTAAACATCTCTACGAACCATAGTGCAAGCAAAACACGCATATAGCACATCCCTAGGCTCATTATATTGGCCATGATCTTTCTCAAACTTACCCATGTGGAATCCATGGCCAAGAAGATCTACCAAGCCGCCAGCACTATCAATGTACCCGCCAGGATGAAGGATCTTAGGCTGGGCAACAGCAATAGTCTCATCGCAAGACATGTAGGATGCAAGGTTAGCAAAACAGTAAGGACTCACCATAACATCAGGGTTCATAAACACCACGAATTCTGTGTCCACATGGGCGGCACCAATATTACATGCGAGAGGAAAACCAACATTTCTACGAAGCCTTACAACCTGGACCCTAGGGTCAGAGCCGAAGTGTCTCTCAACAATATCTAGCGTATCATCACTGCTAGCATTATCGACAACTACAACCCTAACAATAACTACATTACGTGAGCCAAGAATAGACCTAAGACAAGAAATAATGTATCTCTCAGCGTTGTAGGTGACTATAACAACGGATATGCTCATAGCCATGCATCTAGCAGTCCTTGAGTATCAGGTGAGCGTACTTCAAGGCAACATCATAGAGAGTACTGATAAACCTTCGAGTATCTATGGTCCTCGCAAGATCTCTACTAGAAACTATCTCGGCAACACGTATGATGGCATTAGCAAGTTCATAGGCATTGCCGGGCTCTACGAGTAGACCTCTAGGATAACCCTCTAGATATTCAGGCACACCTCCTACCCGTGATGCAATAACGTATCTGCCAGAAGCAACACCTTCAACCACGGTTAACCCTGCACTTTCGCAACATATCGACGGCAAGACTACCACATCCAGCGAACTGTAAATCTTCGCTCTAGATCTAATAAGGCCTACAAGCTTAACTCGGCTACCAATAAGCTTAGTATAGCGTCGGACAAGGCCCATTGAAATACTGCTGAAGAGGTGTATAGGTCCTACGATGTAAAAGAATATCTTGCCAACTATGTTACTTTGCCTTCTAAAGATAGCGTCTATTGCCTTGAATAAGACGTGTACCCCCTTATGCAAAGACACATCTCCTACAAACCCAATCCTGATGAGGCTAGGGTTTTTCTGTTTCTTTGCCAGGGAGAATAGTTCTGCTGGTGCTCCATGGCGTACAACTATAGCATTAGCGCTAGCAAACCTCTTAACCAGATCCATCATAAATCTTGAGGGGGTGATAACCACGGATTGCTCTATAACCCTCCTAGAAACCTTCCAAAACTCATGAAAGCTTTCAGAGCCCTTAATGAAGGATCCGGTAAGCCTCAAGTACCGTATCTTAAGGGGGTTAAGAGCTGGTTGCACATACCCTATTTTAAGCAAAGCTGCTGCTGCCATACAGTACTCTGGAACCCGGCCAAGCTCGAGACAGTATATGTTGCAGGGTTTTCCCTCAAGAGGATCCCACATGTGCTTTAATGGACAGAAGAACCCACCATCATGAATCACTAGATAGCAGTTCGGAACAATATCAAGCAATCCCTCAACAATGCTTAACACCATCGGATCTGCAGAGTTCACAACCATTACACGAGGCTTAACTATCTTAGTGAAAACCCTTATAGGCCTTATTACTTCGCTCAGAGCATTGCTAGATATCCTTGTATGGCAACTATACAACACATGCTCTTGAAGTTCACTATGCGAACCCCAAATCACACCTAGGGATATGTATAGAAAGCCTTTCTCAACTCGCAAACTTAGCGTGTAGAACCTTGCTTTAGCAATCTGGAGGAGACGCTTCAGGAGGTCTCTAAGGAAAATATTAGCCCCACCAACCCCAAGCCTGCCACTATATACAACCAACACCTTATTACCCATTTACAACCCCCTAACAACACCCTCCTCAATAAGTTCCCTTAATGTCAACACTCTAACGTATCTACGTAATGACGACACATACGCTAAGAAATCCTCAAACTTAGACCTCGTATCTCTATCAAGCACCAGCTCCCATGAATGCCCCCAGAAACTAACAACGTACGACTTCTTAGTCGTCCCGGTTAGTTCAACCAGTACTGTCAGGACATCTCTAGCAAACTGGAACACATCAATATAATCCCTTCTAAAAAGCCCTTGCAAAAAGCTCTTCAGATCTTCCACACCCATATCAATAAGCACTCTAAGAAACACACGTTTAAGCTTCCCTATAACATCATGGATAGAACCAATTAACTTTATAGGATAGAGAGGCAGCGTCACGGGCAAAACATAGACATCTATTCTGCATCCATAAGAACCAACCCAGAAAGGCATCGTAGATCTCGCATACGCGTAACCAACCCTCCTAACACACTTCCTGACACGTTTGTCAAAGACACCATAAGGATAAGCAAAACCCACAACATTCTTACCCACAACCCTTTCAAGTATTACCTTAGAATTTTCAAGCTCCTTTGCAAGCGCCTCTTCTGAAACATTAGTCAGGCAAGGATGAGTTAAAGTGTGGGAAGCAACCTCATGAACTTCAGAGAGCCATAGAGCATCATCCTTTGAAAGCCATAGAGAGCTGAACCCAAGCTTACCAACAGTGATGAAAAACGAAGCCTTGAGCCTATAATCCTCGAGAATCCTAGCTAGCAAAACATCGCTCTTAACTCCATCATCGAAACTCAATGCAAAAAACACAACCATTAGAGACCCTTAGTGTGAAGATCGCTCAGATGCTAACACAATATCCGTCTTCTGCTTGAGAAACTGTTGAAGGGACTCTACATAGTTTCTTCACAACATTGTTAGAACTATGATCAGAATTCTTCTCTCAAACCACCTTGCAAGACAGCCTAGTAATTCAAACTTTTAACGTCAGAAGGTTCTCTGTAGGGACAAATTCGCGGAAAGTGTGCTTAGGCACAAACAATATCTCTATTTAAAGTTATATCTTCTGAGAACTTTAGCTCCATCAATTACTCTCTGCAGTATATCTATTTCGCTTTCTCCTTTAACGCTACTGTAGCTCTTTTAACATCAATCTTAAGCGTATTTACCATCCCGATTCTTAGGTGATCCAAGACGTTGTCTGCGGCTAAACCGAGCGTGTTTCTGGCAACGCACATTAGCCGCTAGTTTCCGGAAGTTCTCAGAGTGAGGTTCAGTTGCTACTACTTCACCTTTCTTAGCCTTAATGGCAGCTCTAATCGTAAAGAATCCTATATGAGCACTAGCATCCACGGTTGCTACGACCTCAGGTACTTCAATATGGTCGTAGAACCTACTCACTCAAAAGTCAATAAACGGTTATAGATCAATTACCTTAAGTATCCATGATAAAGCTCATGCCTTGAAATGAGAGTCTTAGTATCATTAAACCACCTCAAGGTCTTTAAACTTTCTAATGAGACATAGGAAAGTCTCTAAAGGACTTTGGCCAGTAGTGTTAACCTCCACTAACGGTATAAACTTGTAGTACTCCTTGAGCGCCTTCTCCTCAACTAGTAGCCTAAAATTAACAATCCAGTGTGGAATCACAGGAGTACCTCTTTCTTGCTGTCTTTTCTCTAAAAGCCTTGGATCACATTTTAAGAATACAATTACGTGAGGTAGACTACGTAACATTAAATAGAATAATCTTGCGGTAAATTGGGTGCGAGGGAGTAAACTTTTAAATTTTTTCCCAAGTTTTAGCTTCCTTATCCTCGATTGAAGATAATACTCCATGAAAGCAATATAGGATAGAAAGCTTATCGGTCCCCGCTCCCAAAGCACTGTAAAGCCTAAGAGAGCTAAGAACAAGTTCTTAATGGATCTAGCAAAAAAGCTTATCAATTGTAACAGGTACCACAAAGAAAGCAATTTTGCTATAACATTGTAATCAGGTTCAATTACCTGATACCCATTAGGATATATGTGAATTTCTTTCCTACCTAGTAGGATTAATAGCTTCTGAAACAAGTACGCTAACAAGTGATCACAATAAGTATCGTCAAAAGCAACACGTTTACCTAACCTACCAAACTTCAAGTGGCCAGACTTAGGAACTATTAACATCAGCAATCTCGAAACCGTCGATTTTCCTGACGCCTCTGCACCAGTAAGAATGATCACTAACCCTTTACTCAATACACTATTTCTCATCATAATTTTATTCGGCTTTAAGTTCTACTAAGGACTTTACTAACTAGAGCTCTATAGATCTTAGACTTAATCCTAGCTTTTTCATACGTTATCTTGATAAGTGATTCCTTATTATGCTTTATGAAATTATCTGCAAATATCTTTGTTAGTGTGTGTCCATCCATGTAAGAAGGTATTGGAAGTCCTAGCACATACAATATTGTTGGTGCTATATCGTATACTTTGGCGTATCCCTTAAATCCTAGATTTACAACCCTTTGTGACCCCATAGCCATGAATACACCTTCCCTTGCATGTGTAGCCCTCATAGTCCTTAGTCTGAGTGGTAGTGCAGGGTCTACTGAGAGAGCTAGGCTATCCGACTCTAGTATCAGGTCAGGTGCCCTGTTTAGAGCTGCTCCATAAATCTCGGCGACTCTATGGACTTTGATCTCAGGCAGACTTTTCTTAATCTCCTTAGCTATCCTATCCGCGAGCACTCTTCTTACCTTATCTGCTATGTTTATAATGTATATGGTACCGTCTTCGGAGGGCATATATGCGCCCCTTAATAGATTCATCCTCGCCGTGGGCTCTCGCCTTGCCCGTTGGATGTTTCTATGCAAGGTGAGACGTAGTATTTTAGCGGTCTTTCTTGCAGCGGTTAATAGTACGTAGCTGTTCGATAATGTATGCTCAACTATTCTCACGACTCTCAATTTTGCAGAGATAGAGTTTATGCTAAGGTACCCTCTACTTATAAGCCAGGTATTCATACTGAATGTTGCTTTAGGTATCTTAAACCCGTGATCAGAGATCATGAATACAACTGTGTTATCCAAGCCTACTCTGTCAAGTAACCTTGCTATACATGTATCTAATACTTCATAGTATTTTTCTACAAAGCTAAACCGTGTCTTGAGGAACCTGTGCTGTATCCTATCGGAATGCGTA
Organism: uncultured Desulfurococcales archaeon; assembly: GCA_964415135.1. Taxonomy (GTDB): domain Archaea; phylum Thermoproteota; class Thermoprotei_A; order Sulfolobales; family WANQ01; genus CAYXRT01. Next base: position 9,474 of record CAYPZO010000020.1, read on the forward strand.
TAAACAATCACTCCGAGCCTCCACTTAGCTCTTCTAGAAAGCTCTAGGAAGAACGCTGTCTTCTGAAGAGTGGCTCTTAAACAGACTTCTAAGTATTCTTCATCAGTCAACGGGTGCAGGTCCGTAACATCAACTATGTACCCGTAATCATTCAGTATTTTACTAAGTCTAGAAGGGAACACTAATCTACTACGGTCAGCGAGGAAACCGGCTACAAAGTAACCATTCACGGATATCGCCCTTGATACGCATGGCGCATTTACCACTAAAACTCCTCCATCATGCATTGAGACTAGGTCCCATATGTAAACTTGATCGTCAAGCTCTCTAAGGACAGGAGTTAGGGAATTACCTTGTCTCTTTATGAAGCTATAAAGCCTCATTTTCTTAGGTTTAACTCCAGAAAATACAGCGTTCCAAGCCGGTATACTCCATGGAGGAATGGTACTCTCAAGCACTCCATAAGCTGCGTTCTGCTTAATGAACTTCTTTGAGAATATTTGCATTCCTTTAAGCTTCTCGATTATGTTCCATGAAGCTCCATCAATACCTATAACTAAGGCCTTCATATTTTCAATCCCTACCTTAATCCTACTATTAGGGTGTTGAAACATATGTAATCCCAGATTACCAAATTCTTAGCTATCAACTTTAGGATAATGTTTAGCATGACATATCTAGCCACTTCGCTCTCTACTAATGTTTACTCTTCGATGACGCTCGTTCCTACTATGAGGTATGTAGCTAATTCAGCGCCACCTCCCTCAGGCCAAAAGAACTTTGTGAAAACTATTACTCTCCAATTCCCCATGATTACATTAAATGCATTCTCTTAATTGTGAAGATAGTTCCCTTAACTTTATCAATAAGACTTCTATGTGGCATTATGATAGGTTTGTCTCTTAGTTTACTCTTGATCTCAGCATTATCTACGAACAGTAACTTCTTACCTGTACAGCAAAAATTATAGATCCGTACTCCTTAATGCTCATGCGGTAGTTAAATTTCTCCTCAAAACCTTCAACATATATGAGATACCATTGCTTAAGATCCTTTGAAGTAACAATAGCTTGTGGAGTACCTAAAGCAGATAACCAAATACCGTCATCTAATTGTATAAGATCACACATCATGACATGTCTTTACAGATTTATTAACCCATTTCAAGAAAATGAAACTCCATCTTCCATGCTCAGGACAGAATACGCCTATACCACCTCTTGCAATACCACTATCAAAACCAAATACAACCATGTGCTTGAGCACTACTATGGGTACGAATTGCCATGGGCCTTTATAGAGATATTCAGAATCAATTTCTAAGTCGTTATTAATTAAACGCTTATTCCTGATGCTCAAGTAACCATTCCTTTAAGATCCTTACAGTATTCACAAAAACCTCTAATCTTCACTATGCAATATCATGTATCATGTTGCGGAAGAGTTTATCGTAAAGCTTAGCTAATATTTTCCAGTCATACTTCTTAGCAACTTGTCTACAATATTCTTGTAATTGTCTAAACTTTAGAGGTTCACGTCTCCACAACCTGTAAAGATGTAATAACCCAGCACAAATTTTTCTCCAATTGAAGGGCTTAGCTATGACTCCACAACTGTATCTTTTCACGATGTCTCTAGCTGCTCCAGGAATGTCAAAGGCTACTATAGGTAATTCGCAAGCTAAGGCTTCAAGCACGATTCTCCCAAAGGTTTCTCTACGTGAAGAGAATAGTAAGACATGACTCCTTGACAAAATATTTAGGAACTCTTTTTGCGGCAGATTCTCTAATACTTCAACGTTCCTTGGATAATATTCCTTTAATACCCTATAGTACTTTGACCCTAGAAAACCTCGGCCAGTAAGCACGAATTTGACTTCAGGTTCCCTCCTAATAACTTGGGGTATTATCTTCACAAGAAAATCAACACCTTTCTGATACCTTGGACTAACAAAAATTACTGTAAATTCACCATATTTCTTTTGTGGTCTAAAGTACCCTGTATTTACACCTAAAGGTATGTATGTTACATTAAGCCCCAACTTTACAAACGCCTTATATTGATCATAGTTCAGCACATGCACTGCGAAGTTCTTCAATTTCAGGACTAGAACCTTAACAATAGCTATGAATGCTTGAACATAATTGCTAGGTCTATTAAGCTTAAATACTACTGGCAAGTACTCAAAATGCCAGCCATATATTAAGGGAACCTTAACTTTCGAGGAGAAAAGTCTTAAATCATCAAAAGTTGGAGGTACAAATTTGCAAAAATACACAATGTCATATCGTCCAAGAATTTCACCTTCGAAATCTCCTCGTGAAAAAGAAACTTCATATCCGAGACTTCTCAGCTCTTCGAATAAATGATCATCTTTATAATTAATGAAGAGAATTTTATATTTACTCATCTTCACCTAAACTCCTATCTAAATCCTTGTATGCTATAAGTATGCTTGCAAGCTGTGTTATAAAACGGCCTACCAGATTGAATAACCATATAATCATGTATCTCAGACTATTGAAATATGTATGGTGTCTAAATCTTAAACCCATTACCTTATAACCAAGTCTTTTGAAATCACGAGCAGACCAGGCTGAAATATGCTCTGGACTTGAAAAAACTATTCGAGATGAGGGCGTAGTTATGATTACCCTTCTCCTAGCTACAGTTTCAGCTTTCTTTACAAGCCTTAATCCATTGTCTTTACTCAGATGCTCTATTACATCACAGCAAAGTATGGTATCGAAAGATTTTGCTCTAAATGGAATGTATGGTAAAGCTGCAAGAATTAAGTCATCGTACACCCGATGATACTTTATGCGGTACAAGTTTGCTGGATTTATATCTAGACCCACCAGATATATTCTGTTATTGAATTTACATTTAATTACGTACCCCCATGCGCCTAAACCGCAACCCAAATCAGCAATCTTAGTTCCTCTAACGAGGGTTAGTATTATCCCACAAGCGTCATAGAAAGTCTCGGAAACTGCCATAGCCTTAACGACTAGAGTATTTCATAAATGTCTTTACTTTCTGGTTACGACTTAACTTCGGCCATGTAAGAATACTATAAAGTAGCGTAGCTCGTATTGAAGTGAACTTATTTCGTAATCTAGGTCAAAGCCCGCGACATAGCTTAAACTATTAATACGTCTCTTAGCAATAAAACCCCAAAATCCATGACCACAACTGGTATCAACCATATTATTAAGTTTAACCCTTAAAAGTACACCAAGTACCCAAGGCTCGAGACCAGGACTATGGAAGTTCTTGGAATAGTTCTTGTCAGCAGTAAGCATAACCACTTCACCTCGGAACATCGAATCCGTTAATATAGTTTTTGATGTACTCACCATCTCTCGACATGTGAAAGCCCTGGATGTGAGACTTTCCAAGCGACTACTACTATGAGCATTCTGAGCGACGGTATAGCCTTGACTATGGGATAAGCAAGCATTCTAAGCAGATTGACTTTACTCGGTTTCCTAAATAAACATCTAATAAGGTCAAGATACCCATTAATCCTTAAATAATCGTGTAGCTCTGCATCAACAAAGTGCAAATCATTTACTTCTGAATAGAAACTCTCCAATATTCTGAAACCATATTCCTTTAGTAACTTTTCTACTTCATCTTTCGTATACTCTTTAACATGAAGCCTATATACCGGTTGCTTCCCTAGCAATAACTTAACTCTTCTAAATAGCGATGCAATATTTGGGGTTGTTACGATCAGTTTTCCTCCTACTTTAAGAACTCTATTTGTCTCTGTCAAGGTATGATGAACATAGTATGGATTAATATGTTCAAGCACTTCACTAAATACTGCACAATCTACAGAATTGTCTTTTAGATCTAGACTATCTCGCTCTAAATCACACTTAACAACTTTAACATTGCAAGCTTTTGCAACCCCTAAATAACGGTCAGGATCGTAATCATAAGCAATAACTTCATAACCCATTAACTTTAATGCACAGCTTATTATGAATGGTTGAGCGCCTAGGTCAATAATGATACTACCCTTAGGACAGTATCTCCTCACTAATTCTAAGACAAGAGCCCTTCTCCAAAACTCTAAGTAGAAGCTTCTAAGGGCTTTATCATCTCCATATTCCTTAACAATTCTCCCGACACTTAGTGATGCATCTTTAACTTCATATGAGATCCTCATAATCTACTTCACCTGATAAAGTTCTATGTAACGCCTAGCTATCTTTATGTGATCGAATCTCTCCGCGTACCTTCTAGCTTCACTGCTCATGCTCTTCCACAACGAGCTATCTTCTAGCAGTATCCTCAGCTTCTCAGCGTAATCCCTAGGATTGAAGCTCGCTATCTTAAAGCCAGACTTCCCCAGTACTAGAGCCCCGTCGGGTACCCCGGGGCCTACTATAACTGGTGTTCCAGAGGCTTGAGCCTCCAGCACTACATAGGGAAGACCTTCCCATGAGGAGGGGTGTATGAGCGCTAGAGCCTTTGAGTAGAGCTCTCGTAGTTCTTGATCGGAGCACTTTCTTTTTACAATAATCCAGTCGTGTTTCTTCTCGTAGTAACTCACTATAACTAGCTTAACATCGTAACCTCGCTCCCTGAGTAGCTTAACCGCGTTTACTGATACATCGGGTCTTTTTCTCGGGCTAGTACCTACATGCAGTACTATTGGTTCTCGCTCAGAGTAGGGCTTGGGAATATAGTTTTCTAGGATTAATGGTATGGGTATAACCTCATCACAAGTCAGCCCCAGCTCCTCCATTTCAGAAGCTACCTTGCTCGATACGCACATGACGTAATCATACAAGCTATACAACCATTTTGCTATGTAGCGCTTTAGAAGGCTCCTCCTAAGCTCAAATACAGCGTTCCCATGGTTAACAGCGACCTTGAATGTTTTAAGCCTTAGCGGCACAACACCGTTAACGATAATCATATCGGGCTCGAATTTATTCAGAATCCTCGACCCACGTATAAACCAGTCCCACATGCACTTAACATAGCCTCTACAAGCATTACCTATGGTACGTACCTCAACATCGACACCGAATAGGTTAGGCAAATTACTTGGATCCTCCTTTATGTGGTGGCTGAGAACCAGTACCCTATGACCTAGTCTCCTGAGTCCATCAGCTAGGGTGAATATGAATCGATTAACACCATCAACAGTACTCACATCCCATCTCCTTATTATAGCGATGTTCATTATATCACCAAAGTCCTCCATCATATCCTAAATATTGTACATCCCTACTTAATAGTATGCTTATTGAGACTTCATGTATCCATGTTTTGAGTAGGTCTTGGCATAGTGAGTACCATTCCTTACCGACGACATCTCCTCTTATCCTCTTTCTAGTTAATGATTTTAGGATAAGTTTTAATGCTATGCGCTTAGTTACCTCATTTAGTATTGATGCCGGTTGTTCAATACATTCAATACTTCTAAAAACTATTGAGCAATCCTTTACAAACATCTTGGAAGGTATTACTGGTATTCATTGATCCATGGTTACGTCAAAGTACCTAGCGAGTATACCCCCGATAATGGGATAAGCAGTAAGCCTATTACTCCCAAACCGAAAGAGTTTTTCACAGAACCTTACGTAATTCTTAAGTTAAATAACCTAGTGGTGTATGAACGCTAGATGTTCATGAGCATTGAATATTATATTGTATGCTTTAAAAGCGTGATCTCTAATCACCATCTTAGGTATGATAAAAAGTGTTATAGAATCTTCTTCCGTTTTCACTGTTCTGCCATTGGCTATGCTTAATAGAATATCGTGGACAGGATAATATGATCCAGCACCGATAATTTCTGAGTTTGGATTTAGCTCTTTAGGTATGTAGGCGTCATGCCATGCATACACTTTCATATTAGAGGGGGCATAAATAGCGAGAGGGGTAAGTTCTATTCTATCAGTAAGTGTGACAGGCGCTAATCTTAAACCACCGTTCCATGGTGTTCGTGCAGGGTCTTGGATACCGCTGTATAAGCATAGTGTAAGAAGAAATGAGATTATCAGAAACCCTAGGGCTTTACGTTTAGTGGTTTTAAACAGGGCTCTAAAAGTAATCTTATAAAGTGTTACAATACTTGCAAGGAAGAACGCATAGTAAGCTGGAACCGCTATGTAGCGGAATATATCATACCCCGCGAAACGCGAAATAGCACCTAATATCATACTTACTCCTGCTAACAAATAAACGCAAGAAATGTAGTCTTTTGTTACGGAGTTAATTACGTTCTTTATTTTAATAGCTCCAAGCTTAAATTCTCCAAGTAAAGTGGCGGATCTAAATGTTACATATGCTAGTCCTAGGGATGGTAGCAGAGTCCAAGAATACACCCAAATCCTTGCCTGAGGGATTTCATGGTAAGCACGTACGATAACCTCACGTTTAGTGCCGATAAAGGTGGAGGGTTGTTCAGAGCTAAGGCTCTGATATAGGTATTTGAAATAGGAGCTAACTGCGTGTTGTAAAGACGGTATTATGGAGTATGCAGCATATGAGAAAACAGTGTACATTATAGTTATTCCTAACGCTATGGAGATGTATGTGAAGACATGTTTTCTCATATTGTGTCTTAAGATTAGGGGGGCAAGCATTATAAGTAATAGCGCTAAGAAAGTGATATGGGTTATTACAGCTACTGCTACGAGAATTATGTACGTTATTAATTTAGAGGAACTGCGAGGTAAAATTAACATAACCATAATAGCCGTTAAAGTCATTGCTATGGCAACATATTGCTGAAGAGCATCAGATCCTAAAAGCATAGGAGTTCCTAGAAAAATTAGTATTACAAGAACTCCGATGATGAATTGAGGTCCTATATTCTTTAACAACTTACGGCTTAAGATGAATGAAGTCAACATTACTAGTATTAATAAGGCTAGCAAGTATGCCATATATCCTAACTGTAAAGAATTCATTAATGAACCTAAAATATATGTCATGATAGAAGATGTATGGAAAAACGTATAGTAAGGATTTGTTTTTCTACCTATGAATAGATCCCAATAACCATGTAAACGTAGGTAATTCCACTTATATGTATAACCTGCTGTGTCAGGTCCATAGGGTAGGAAACCTATTTTACTGTGTATGTGAAGTAGCCAAAGAAAACCTATGAATACCATTACAAAAACACCTAGAGAACTTAAACTAGACCCTCCAACAACTTCCTCATCGTGTTCACTATCTTTGGAAAGCAATATGAAAGCTATAATCCATAGAATAGTATTTATAAGACCGTAAATGATAAAGTAATCAACGATACTCATAGTTACTATAATACGATTTTAAGTATACTGTGGATTTTTAAACAAGCTTTAATTCTCAACAATTTTTATCTAAGAACATTTATAGATTCTCAAACACCTTAGCGTTACTTCATTCCATGTGCGAATATTTGCTTTATTTATTAGCCATATATTATTAGCAATAGGTTTTGCAGAGGTTTTGAAAATCCTTAATATAGTTTTTGACACTATCGCTGGTACACCTAAGGCTAATGCCTCTGCTATAAAAATGCTAAATGCCTCAAGTTCGCTTAGATTTATAGCATATTTAGCGTTGGCCAACAATTCTAGGTACTTTTTCCTTGGTTGATATTTCATGAACTTTACTCTATGTTGATAACACTTTTCTGCATAGTTCATAAGTTTTTTCTTATAAGGCCCCTCACCTACTATAAACAAATTTAGTTCTAATTCTTTAGCTATATCCATGGCTACTTCAAGTCTTTTATATTTTTCTACTCTCCCTGCATATATTATGTAATCGCTGTTCTGACCCTTCCATTTATATTGAAACACATCTTCATTGACACCGTTAGGAATTATGACTAACTTATCTTTAACCTCGGGGTATTGTTTTACTAAGCGTTCAGCTTCTACTATGCTTACTGCATGAATTTTGTTGGCGTATCTAATAATTTTTTTAACATATTTTTGCCATAGTGTTCGCCATGCTAACTCTCTGATTAATGTATGTCCATGTGCGTGATAATGAGGGGTAAATATTAATTTTGTGCTGGGATTGAATTCCTTCGCCTTGATTCCCACATAAACGGGTATTACAGCATGTGCACTATGGACATGAACCACGTCTACATCCTTTAACAACTTCTTAAGCATAAATTCAAGTTTGCTTCTCTTCTTTGGTACGTGATAGGCATCCTTCCATGTCCATGTGGGCCACCTAATTACTTTGACTCTGTTAATAATTTCCTCTTTTACTTGCTTACTGTTTGGCTCACCTGCAAGTACTATAATTTCATGACCTAATTTCGCTAGTCTTTCCGCTATTGCCTTTACCACATATTCTACTCCGCCTATGTGTGGATGGTATCTTGGTGTAACGTAAAGTATTTTCATTTAGCCTGTTTTTTCCATGTTATTTCTTTTGCTTGAGTGTTTCTTAAAGCCGCTAATATGAGAATTATTTGTTTAATTACCCAAACTCTGTATTCTCTTAACATAAGTAGAATTACTCCTAATATGAGAATGGATATCGCTAAGAGTGAGTGGAATACTAAGGAGCTAGCTAAGAGTAGTAAACTTGCTATCACTAATAGCCATGGATTTATTAGGTGTAGGAAAATTTCTAATGCAAGTACTTTTCTATATGAGCTATTAGTTTTAGATCTTGTATTTGCTATTTTGGTGAAGTGTTGGATTAGGTGTTGTGCTCTTCTAATTCTCCATAGTGGATAATTCTTCTTGGGAATTAGTTCTTTTACTTCTAGGTTTTCGGGTATTATTGCTCTGTGCTCTGTTAGTGCTATTTTTGCTGCTGTATGAGAGTCATCTGCTCCTATGTTTGTTGGGAATCCTCCTATTTTCTGGAGTAATGTTTTTTTGTATGCTGCTAGTTCTCCGTGGAATATTGGTGTTGACCATGCTTTGCTTTCTGCTATTCTTAGGGTGTTGTAGTATTTTCTGTAGGTTTCTTCTGTTGTGTGTGGTGTTGCTGGTTTTTTGATGCATGATACTGCTCCTATTGTTGGGTCTGATAGCCATTTTACTGCTTCCTGTAGTGCGTTTTTTGGCCACCAGCAGTCTACATCGGTTATTACTACTATTTCTCCTGTTGCGTGTTGTAGTGCGTGGTTTAGTGCATGTGCTTTTCCTTTTCTTTCTGGTTCTTGTATTAGTTTTATGTTTATGTTTGGATGTTGTTCTATCCATTTTTTAACTATTTCTGGTGTTCTGTCTGTTGATGCTGAGTCTATTACTATTATTTCTGTTAGGTTTTTTGGATATGTTTGTTCTGCTAGGTTGTCTAGTTTTTTCCATATTAGTTTTGCTTCGTTATAGGTTGGTACTATTATTGTTACTTTTGGCTTGTAGTTCGGGTTTATTTTTATGTTCCATGGTTTGTTCAAGTATTTGTTCTTTAAGTAGAAGTAATATGTTAGCGGTATTCCGAAATGTATTAGTGCTAAAATTAATGCTACAATATCTAGTA
>CAYPZO010000021.1:0-7554 GCA_964415135.1 uncultured Desulfurococcales archaeon
TGTTCTCCCTTTGTTCCTCCAGCTATTGGTGATCCTTTTGTTGTTACTGCAACTATTTTTACATCTTTCTTTCTCTCTCTAAGGAATTTCGCTACACCCATTAATGTTCCTGAAGTTCCAACACACATGACAAAGGCGTCTAAGTCTCCATTTATTTGTATCCATATCTCTCTTGCCGTTGTCTCATAGTGTGCTCGAATGTTTGCTTTATTTTCATATTGGTTAAGGAATACTCCATTTCTTTCCCTTGCTAGTTCTCTTGCCAAGTTCTTATAGTATTTGGGATGGTCTGGTGGAACGTTTGGTGCTATTACTATTTCTGCTCCTAATGACTTAATTACCGCTATTTTACTTGGTGATGTCCCTTCCGGTACAACTATTATTGACTTGTATCCTAGAAGTGATGAAACCCATGCAACCGATATTGCAGTATTACCTGACGAAGCCTCTATTACTGGCCTATCTTTAGTTAACATTCCTTTCTCTTCGGCATCTTTTATCATATACCATGCTATTCTATCTTTATGACTTCCCGTAGGGTTCATGTATTCGAGCTTCATGAAAATTCTTGCACCATTAGGCGGAATAAGTTTCTTTAACTCAATTAGTGGCGTGTTTCCTATTAGCTTAAGTATCGACGTCATTATCCAACCTATCCTTTCACTGCTTTTCTTAAGATCTAATAACGATTAAAGATAGAAATAAATTAAAAAAAGGTATTGAATTATGAAGAAATTAGGTTCTTTTTAGCATTTCTTTTAATTCTTTTATTCTTTCTTCAACGCTTTTTAGCTCTTCTTGCAGTTCCTTTAAGTCTTCCTCTAGAGCTTTCTTGTAGTCCTCTAGCATTTCTAGTTCTTCCTCGGGTGTTTGCGGCATAGGCATGGGTGGTACTGGTGCTGGCATATAGTATGGATATGGTGGTGGATATTGTTGATATTGGGGTGATGTTGATGGTGGTGTTTGTTGTTGCTGTTGTTGTGGTTGCTGTGGTGGCGGATAGTATGGGTATGGATATGGTGGAGGTGGTGGCATGTACATGTACATTCTTCGAAGCCATCTAAAGTACCTATACATTCTCCCTTCACCTGTATTTAGCTTACAGTCTTAGTTTCTGCTTTAACCTCTAAAGCTTTTGCTAAACCTTCTACTGTTTTCTTCCAAGTTTCAATGACAGTACGATACGCTTCTATCATCATGGCGTAGTAGTATGGATAGATCATCCACTGTAGCGACCACATCATTAGATATGCTGGGTCCATTAGGTAGGGTGGAAAATAGGGGTATATTGGATAGTACCAGTACCACCAGTACATTTTAGTTCACCACCATGGGTATGGATAGTAGTATGGATAGTATGGTGGTCTCCACCATGCATAATATAGCCATGGTGTTGGGTATGAGTAGTAGTATGGCCATGGATACCACCATCTAAGCCCCCATGGCATACCGAATAGCCACCAGCATGCTCCTCTACCGAATATCCATCCAGGTCTTTGCCATGGTGGAAGGTAGCTGAATGGCCCCCTACCCGGCCATGGTCCTCTCCAGCCCCATCTCCATCCTCCACCTCTACCCCATCCGAAACCAAACCATGCCATCTGAATTCTCACCTCCATTAATTCTGTGCAGTCGCACAGAATTAATAAGCTTTGTGCTAAACAGTTACTATGATGTTTTCGCCATGAAGTATTCTCTCCCGTTTCTTAAGATTCTTCTCACTTTTCCTTTGTTGATTAAGCTAGTTATAGTTTGTTTTAATACGTTTTCACTTATTGTGGAGAAGACGTTATGTATATCGGTCAAGGTGCATGGTCTTCTACTTAATAGGTCCATTACCTTGCTCTCTAGGTCTTTAATTTCCTTATACTTTACCTTTCGTTTGCTTAGATCATGCGTGCCGTAAACCCATATTGATGTTTTTGGGAAGTATTGTAAGAAGAGTTCAGCTACTCTTTTAAGCTCTTCTACGGTTAATGATTCAACATAACTTTCCTGGGGTGGCCTATACGGTGTTGACAATTGTATTATTTTTGGCTCAGTAATTCTAGCATAATTTACTATATTGTCTATTAGTGGTTTTGAGGCATTAGAGAACCCATTTTTAAGTCTAATTAGCATTATTTGTAGTGCTAGCGTTCCATTATATTGTTTATTGAATTTCTTGAGTTCATTGACTATATCTTCTATTCTTGGGACTTCGGGGTGCGGTCTATTTATTATTTTGAAGCTCTCATTGTTTCCAGCATCTAGTTTTGCACATACTATGTCGAATTCCATGAGAGTTTCTTTTACTTTAGCTAAGTGTATAGTTGATGAGTTTGTTAGTATAACTAATGGCTTATTTATCTTGCTCTTTACTGTCTTGGCGATATCTTTTAGCCATAGGTTTAGTGTTGGTTCTCCTAAACCGCTAATTGTTACTACGTCTATGGTCTCGACGTCTATGTTCATTAATGCTTTCTCTAGCTCTTTTTCAACAATGGATGGCGTTACTTTTGATGATAATGTCGTTGGTTTTGGTATGTATATTTGGGTTTTTCCTAGTTGGCAATATACGCAGTTAAAGCTACATGTCTTAGGCTTGGATATTGCATCTATGCCTAGTGAGCGTCCAAACCTCCATGAGGGTACGGGTCCATATATAATGCTCACTTGTCTTCACCTTTAAATTCAATTGTGCTTCCTACGTATCCTTCGCCATAGAATTCGTTGTACTTTGACTTTAGTAGTTCCCTTATTTCATCGCCACTGCAGTGCAGTGGGTATATTTTCTTTACACCTAGGTTTATGAGTTCATTTATGATTAACTCTAATTCGCTAGTAGGAGCACCTGCTAGGTGAAAGCCTCCTATAACGGCATAGGGTTTTATTTTTAGTTCATTTAATGCTTTCCTAACTATGTTTTCTACACCTGGATGAGAACATCCAGTAACGATTATTAATCCTAATCCCTTAACGTTAATAGCTAGTGCTTGCTCGTAGGGTGGACCATACATTTCTCCTATTATTGCTACTCCATGGCATATCTTAGTGGTTTCATATACCTCAATGACTTTTAATCCAAGACTTCTTATCCAATCCTTAGTGCTATAGTACATTCCCTCAGGGACGTAGACTTTAACTCCTTGCTTTACTTTAGCTATATACCTAAGACCTCTAACATGGTCTCCATGTTCATGTGATATTACTACTAGGTCTAATGTCCTTAGATCATCGTCTTCGCCTAGAGCTTCTACATTATATTTTAATATATATGGATTTGGACCTGCATCAAATAATATGGTGTTATATGGTGTTTTGATAAGTATTGAAATCCCCCATGCAGTCTTCAATGTAGGATTACTGGGATTAGGGTTATTATCCACTAGTATCGTTAATTTAACCCGTGATAGTTCTTCAAGTTTTTCTAAAGCTACGGTTATTGTAGATGATTGTGTACTTGATTGCTCGTATTCCTTGCGGAGTCGTGGTAATGATATTATTATTAATGCTATGAGACATACCGTTGAAGTTATAAGTATAGGTGTTAGTAATTTCGTTTAGCTCACCAAGTTTATTCTGTGCGATAGCACAGTTTTAAGATATTACGCTAAAAAGTAAAGAAGGAAAAAGAGAATGCTATTTACATATGCCTTCTCTTGTTGTTACTGAGGGTGATATTAGCATTATTGGTCTTAGCTCTACTAATGCTTGAATTAGTTTTCTTCTACCGCTTTCCAGTATTCTCCACAGTGTTCCTCTTGAAATACCCATTCTCTTTGCTGCTTCTTCTTGTGTTAATTTCTCAAAATAGACTAATCTTAGTGCTTCAAGTTCATCGGGCATTATACATATCGGTTCTGATGGTATTGGCCTTCCTGACCTATCGTAGGGTATGAATGTTATTTCTGATGATAGTGTAAAGCTTATGAATCTAGGTTTAGGTCTTCTTCCTGGTCCCTCTCTTCCCCATCTCCATCCATGTCTTCCCCAACCCATGGATACCTCCCTTCTAATGTAAGGTTACATTTATCCTCCTAAGTAATTTTCCTGGTTTCCTCCCTGTATGTTCTTCATCCTCTATTACTACTTCTCCATTAACTATAACGTACTTTATTCCTTTTGGATAACTATGTGGATTTTCATACGTTGCCGTATCAGATATGGTATAGTAATCAAATACCACAATATCTGCCATCATTCCAGGCCTAATTATTCCTCTATCCCATAGCCTGAGTTTTCTTGCAGGTAGGCTAGTCATTTTCCTTATAGCTTCGGGTAGTGATAGTATCTTTTCTTCTCTAACATATTTTGCTATAACTCTTGGGAATGTTCCGTAGTTTCTAGGATGTGGTTTTCCTAGTCCAAATTTCTTAATTGAACCATCACTTCCTATAGCTACGTATGGATGGCTTATTACTTTTCTCACATCGTTTTCACTCATAGTGAATAGTATCATGCCTGTTGCTCCTTCATCATCTATCAATAGCTTAGCTATAGTTTCAGTAATACCTAATCCCCATTCACGAGTAATATTGTCTAACCTCTTTCCTTCAAGTTCTTCGTGTGATGGTGAATAGGATATCATTATATCATGAGCATCAATTAACCCTTCATCAATACCTCTAAGACCTAGCTTTCTAATCTCCTCAATTACTCTTGGATCCCTTAACCTCTTTATCAGTTCTTTATAGCCTCCTTCCCTCACCTTTGCTGGAAGAAGTGAAACTAATTCCGTTGAAGCAGCCGTATATGGATATGCATCGGCACTTATATCATATCCTCTTAACGCGTATTCTTCAATTATCTTTAATACAATTCCAACTTTACCCCAATTCGGTTTTCCCGATGATTTTAAGTGTGAGATTTCAGCACTTACACCAGCTTCTAATGCTATTCTTAGTACTTCGTTTACTGCATCAATTAGCCTTGTGCCTTCGTTCCTTATATGAGAGGCATAGATTCCGTTATATTTAGCTACAACTTTAGCTAACTCAATTATTTCATCTGTTTTACTAAAAACTCCTGGAACGTATATTAGCCCTGTACTTAACCCATAAGCCCCTTTTTCCAGAGCTTCAATAAGTAGTTCTTTCATATTCTTTAGATCTTTCTGCGTAGGTTCTCTATCTTCGGTGCCCATTATAGCTGATCTTAAAGTTCCATGACCTATTAAGGGGACTATATTTACACTCTTCTTGAGCTCATCTAATTTATCTAGATATTCACCAAAAGTTTCCCAAGTAAATGCTACTTCTTCACTATATGGTCTCCATGAATCTTTTACGAAGCTACGGTTAAGTTCAGTTATTGGTGCAGGTGAGGAACCACAATTACCTATAACTATTGTTGTAACTCCTTGTCGTATATAGTTATCAGCTGTGGGAATCACAAATATCGACACATCACTATGATTATGCATATCTATAAAGCCTGGAGCAACATAAAGCCTCCTTGCATTAATTATTTTCTCAGCTCTCTCCCCCGTTAAATCTCCTATCTTGGCTATAATGTCCTTAACTATAGCTATGTCTGCTCTAAATGGAGAAGAACCCGTTCCATCAACTATAATTCCATTCTTTATTATTAAGTCGTACTTACTCAAGTTTAACCCTATTGCTAAGTGCGGCGTTGGAGTATTTGAATGCTAATAAAAAATAAAAAATTATTATTTTATTGTGTTACTATCATGAATTCACAGTACGGGTCTCCTTTTGCCATGCATTTAGTTTCAATAACAGTTACTTGTCTATTCCATAACTTACTGAAGAATCCTGCTAGGAATCCTCTGAATAAGTGGCTTCTAGGTTCATCTGAGCGTATACCAACACATTCAAATAAATTCCTTATCTTCAGCGTACACTTGGTATGTGGTATGCATTCTACTAAGTCTACTCTACCCCAACCAAGGCTTTGTATCCACCGGGTCACGTATTTTATTGTTTTTTCAACTCCAAAAATACCCATTAATTCCTCAGCTTTTCTTGCCCCAACTTCATGGCCTACATGGAATAAGAATACTTTACCTATACTACCGAATCTCCTATGGGCTCCATCAACAAGATTAAATATGTCGTGTAGTGTAAATGCTACTAAGTGTGCTAAACCATGTGTTAGTGGTACAACAATGTACTCAACATAAGTTATTCCAGGGAGTTGTCTTAGTTTTATTACTAATTCATTAAGTGTTAAGTCTAGTTCAGAGATATCTAAGAATATGGTTGCATATACCTTATCCTCATGAGGATGAGAGTCCATAATACAGCTAAGCATCTTAATGTTGTGATCTTGAAATATTTTTGTGACTTCAACTAGGCTTTCCGTTAATAGTTTTGTCCTTGCCTCTATAGTTAACACTATTATCCTCCGTTTAGGATGATAGGGTTTGTGTATGAATATTTCACTTGGTTTACTCGATGTTATTACCATTACTTATACCCTTTTACTTGCTATTATTGATAGTCATGATTATTTTGGTTTCCGCTTCTATAAAAACTTTGCTTTAATGGTCACGGTCTAGCCACTCAAAATTACATATGAGTGGAGTAAACTGTTTATTTTAGGCTCTTTTAGGAGACTTCTAGTGATCTTTGCTATTAATCCATTGTACATTACTACTCTTATAGCTTCTCTATCACATCTCTTAATTATTGAGGCTATCTTATTGTGTGAGTATTCTAGATCTAATTCATTAATAGATATGAATGTTATATTTGCATTTTCTCCTTCCTTTAGTACTCCATTACCTTTGATATAGCTTAATTTGTTTAGTGTTTTAATGGGGTTTAGGGTTACCATTGATAGTAGTGCTCTCGCTTTATCAAATCTTGGTTTATCTAACCTAATTATATTCCATGTAGTTTCTAGTTCACGCCATATGTTTGCTGAAATCCATCCAGCATTATCGGTGCCTAACGCTAATTTAATATCATTTTCTATGAACTTATGAATCGGTGGTATTCCTGATGAAAACCATAGATTAGATCTTGGACATAAGACTAGCAAGGTATTTCTATTAGATAAATCCTTTATTTCATGGTCGTTTAAGTGGATCCCATGTACTATGATATTTGCTCTTAATTTATTAACTGCCATCCAGTAGTCATTTAACTCATGGCATTTTGGGTCTTCAGCTACATGTGTTGCTATTATGTGGTTACTGAACTCTTTTTGTATGGTCTCTAATTCTTTGTTAGTATATATGATTGGTGTTGACAGACCTACACCTTTACCATACTTCCTTAACTCATTGAACTCTTCTGCTTCTAGAGGTCTCTTAACGGGTCTTCCGAGTGGTATGTATGTTATTGGCAGGTTTTTTGCAGCCTCTAACGCTAGTTTTAACCCTTTTACCCCTCCCTCCCTGAAATCTATTACTAGATGTACTCCTTGGGAGATTAAGTTAACTAGTACTTTTCTTATAGCTTCCTTTATTTTATCTTCACCTATTTTTGATAATAATCTATGTTTTAATCCGTGAGGTTCTGAAACTATTTCTCTTAGCGTTAGGTTTAATCCTGCTTCTTGGAATGCATAGTCGGCTGTATGGATGTGTGCATTAACTAGTGATGG
>CAYPZO010000021.1:7654-18774 GCA_964415135.1 uncultured Desulfurococcales archaeon
ACCTAGATTTATTGTTAATTCTTTTTTCACTTACTTATTCCCTCTTTGCAAGTCTGTAGTAGTATTTACCTTTTCTTCTTTCAGCTACTATTAGGTTTAATTCTGTTAACTTCTTTAGCCTCCGATATAGTGCTGTTTTTGGAATACCCGTTCTATTCATTAGCTCTGATGCTGATGCTTCTCCAAGTTCTTTTAATACTTCTAATATCTTTCTATCTCTCTCATCTAGTCCCTTAACTATATCTACTTCAACTTTAGGTTCAACGAAATTTGCGCCTCTTGAATAAGATTATTGAAGCAATTAGGCCTATTACTATAATCGTTGCTATCATTAATGGTAGATAAATATTGAATCCCTCTGTCTTAGTTGTAGGTGTTGATGATGACGCTGGCGTAGTTGCTATGGGGGTTGTTTCTGTTGGTGATGTTGTAGGTGAGGATGTCATGGTACTTGTAGTGATTGGTGTTGTAGTGGTGAGCGTAGTTGTAGGTGTTGTTGATGGATGTGTAGTGGGTGTAGATGTTGTTGGTGTGGTTGTGGTTATTACTGGTATTATTGTATAGTTTATTGAAATTACTCCCTTATCGAAATACAGTATTAGGGTGTCGTCGGTCCTGGTAACCCTTTTCGGTAGAGGCTTTATGTCTAGTATTATCATGTCTTTACGCATTATTACACTACATGGCACGAACGCCTTTACTAGTATACTCCAGTAGTTTTTCTCCTTTGTTATTGGAGTAGCTGTAGCATATGTTAGTTCTATAGTGGTATTATCGACGACATATAGCTTTATGATGTCGTTGGTCATATTATGTGCTATAGGATTTCCATTTTCATCAATGGCTATTATTATGTCTGGATAACCTATAGTTGGTACCTCAACTACTGTTGGTGCATCATTAACTACTATTTTATGCGTAACAACAGCATAACCTATTAGTGTAACATTTACGTCCATGGATGTAATTTGGTACCCATATACTATTACCGTAAGTGAAATTAATGTCAATAATCCTAAAAGTACTATTACTGCTTTACAGCATGTTAACTTCATTGCATCACCTTTAACTGTTTATTTTAAGCTATTATTATAAATACTTGAATATATTTTATGTTTTTACGTAACTAGGTGTAGGGTCATGAAGCCTCAACATATTAGGGCTAAGCCTGAAGATATAGCTAGAAGAGTTATTGTTGCAGGTGATCCTGCAAGAGTTAAACAGCTCTCTGAGCTGCTTGAAAACGCTAGTGTTGTGAATAGGAATAGGGGTTTCTTAACATATACTGGCGTGTATAAGGGTAAGGAGATCACTATTGCAACTCATGGTGTTGGTGCTCCTTCTTTAGCTATAGTTGTTGAGGATCTCATTATGTTGGGTGCTAGAGTTGTTGTTAGGTTAGGTACATGTGGTGGTATGGTTAAAGAGCTTAAGAGAGGTGATTTGGTAATTGCTACTGGTGCTGCATATTATTGTGGTGGTGGAGCTCTTGGTATGTATGCCCCTGGGGCATGTATGCCTACAGCTCCTCACCCTGAAGTTACTATGGCTTTAATAAACGAGGCTAAGAGAAAAGGCATTAGATATATGGTGGGTCCTGTTTTTAGTAGTGATGCCTTTTATGCTGAAGATAAGGAATTTGTAAATAAATGGGTTAGTAGAGGGATTATTGCTGTTGAAATGGAGTGTGCTACCCTATTTGCATTGGGGTGGATGAGGAATGTTAAAACAGGTGCTCTTTTAATTGTAAGTAATAGCCTTGTTGTTAAGGATGAACAGGAGATATTTACTGCTGAAAAGCTTAAGAAATACGTTGATGTTGCTGGTAGAATAGTGCTCGATTCATTAGTTAAGATTGATGCTTGATTTCCGCTCAATAAATTATAATTTCCTATCCAAAGTCTATTTAGGAGGAATAGAAACGTAAGTTTAGGTGTGTGGTTCATGGCTAAGACCATAATGTTAGAAGCACGTAGTGGTAGTATACCCGATGAATTAGTAGTGTTGTCTAAGATTGAAGATGTTGATGTGAATAAGCTTAGAATTAGGTTAGCTGAGGGTAGAATAATAGTTACTAAGAATGTTAGGAGAAATGGAAGAGTTAAAATTGTTGGTGTAGGCGAAGGTCTCTCAACTAAGGTTAATGTTAATGTAGGTACAAGTACTCATGTTGTTGACCTTGAAATGGAGAAGGCTAAGGCACGCATAGCGGTTGAATATGGGTCTGATACCATTATGGATCTAAGTACGGGAGGAGACCTAGACTACATTAGAAGAATACTATTAAGAGAATCAGAGCCATTACCATTCGGTACGGTTCCTACATATCAAGCATACATAGATTCTATAAAGAAGAATAAGACAATGCCATCTGAGGATGATTTCCTTAAGACTGTTGAGAAACATTTGAGGGATGGAGTAGATTTCATGACTATACACGCGGGTATAACTAAGGATCTTGCTATGAGAGCTGTTAGGAGTAATAGAATTGAGCCTATAGTTAGTCGTGGTGGTGCAATACTAGCTGCATGGATTCTTGAAAACGATAGCGAAAACCCATATTGGAAGAATTGGGATTATATTCTCGAGCTATTTGCTGATTATGATGCTACTATAAGCTTAGGTGATGCACTAAGACCTGGAGCCATTGCTGATGCTTTGGACGATCTTCAAATACAGGAGTTAATTAATAATGCTAGATTACTGGAAAAGGCACGGAAAGCTGGAGTTCAAGTAATGATCGAAGGTCCAGGGCATGTTCCTTTGAATAAAGTTATAGCTGATATAAGGTTAATGAAGAGTTTAACTAAGGGAGCTCCATACTATGTCTTAGGACCCTTAGTTACTGATATAGGTTTAGGTTATGACCATATAGCTGCAGCTATTGGTGCTGCTATAGCTACTGCTGAAGGCGCTGATTTAATATGCTACTTAACTCCAGCAGAACACCTAAGCTTACCTAATCCCGAACAAGTTAAGGAGGGTCTTATAGCTGCTAAGATAGCAGCACACGCCGGTGATATAGTTAAGCTTGGTGAGAAGGCATTGAAGAAGGATAGAGAAATTAGTATCTATAGAGCTAAACTTCAATGGGATAAAATGATCAATAGCTCTCTTGATCCTAAGAAGGCTAGGGAAATATATACTCAGTACGGGGTAAGGCTATCCTCATGTACTATGTGTGGTGAGTTATGTGTATTCCTAATACTCTCTAAATGGATGAAGAGGTGAAGGGCATGGAAGATGATAGATATAGTATCGGCTATCCATGGGTTTGGAGTACATGGGTTAAAGCAAGGATACTTAGAGATAACCGTGAATGGCTCATATCATCAGCATGCTTACCATATGTAAACCCTAAGCTATTTAATGAACTAGCTAAGGGGAGAACAGTACTATTAGCATGCCCTGAAAGAGAACCTCCAACACATTATGGTAAAATAGCTAGTATGATAAGAAGCTGTAAGCCTAAATCAATTATCGTGGTAACTATTGAGGGTAGCCCTCACTGCTTTACACTTCATGCCAGTGTCAATGAAGCCGTTTATATCTTAGGAGCTCGTGTTGAGAGAAAACATTATGTTGTAGTTGATGGTGAGAAGCTTGTTGAGATAAAGCCTGAAGCTATAAGGGTTGCTAGGTATTTGCATCTAGTCAACGAACTGATAGATAAAAATCCGTGGATACTCGAGAAATTAGCTAAACATAGTTTAGAGCATAAACAGGCATTAATGTTGGAGAAAGCATGTGATGAAAAATAAAACAAACCTCTCTAACTATTTTATTGCCTTCTCTTGATGAAGTCCATAATGGTGTTCACGTTCATTTCAGCAATTACTACTGGCATTGTAATGTTGAAGTTTAGGAGCACTTCAGGATGTATTTCGCCTATTAATCCTATTTCTTTTCCTTTTACTCTTATCTTAGCTGTTCTACCTTCAATGAAGCTTGGATGAATTGATTTCTCTAGGCTATAATCTATACTTAATGTACTCATTAGTGCTTTGAGGTATACCAGTCCGTCGGTCAAGGTTATGTCAGGAGATACTATAGCAAATACTAGATGTCTTTCTATTCTTGCCTTATTCTCCATGCTTTCATCAACTATAGCTACATCACCTACCTCGAATACCTTTATAGTTTTACCTAAGTGCTTATTGGCTGAAATTACCTCTAAGAGGCATGGAGTAATCCAGTTTCTTAGTGAAGTGTATTTCTCCATTCTTGGATTAGATACTTCGACCAGCTTTATGTCCTTAAGCCTCATTTTCTTTATTAATGTTTCTGGATTGTTCATCATGTAGGTAACTACTTCTTGAAATCCTAAACCAATCATAATTTCTCTAAGTTTTCTAGTAAATACTTCAAGTGGATGTGGCACTCCATGGATTGGTGGTGATGGCAGCTCGGGGGTGATGTTGTTATATCCATATGCTATTATGATGTCTTCAATGACGTCTACTTGATGTAATATATCGATTCTATATGGTGGTATATATGCTCTAACTTGTTCTTCTCCTAGTTTCTCTACATCATATCTCATCATTTTCAAATACTCTATAGCATCATCAGTTGTCAGTTCTATTCCTAAAAGTCTCCTAGCATAACCTATATCTACATCTATAGTCTCAATACTTAGGTTTGGGGATACTATTTCCTTGTCTTTAGCTACTACTTTCACTAATTCTATCCTTTCAGGTTTGCCTCTTTCCGCTATGCTAGTCGTTATTATCTTTAGTACATCCATCATAGTTCTTAAGTCAGTTCCAGTAACATCTATAAATACGTTCCTTGTCTTTGTTGTAACTCTAGTATCCTCACTATTAATTATTGGTGGTAGTGAGAGGACGGTTCCCTTAGAATCTACTAGTAGAGGGTAAATGTTCCTACTATATTCAAGTATTAAGTGTCCATACATTACTCCTTTTTCCGTCTTCTTTAGTATTTCCTCTAAGTTTAATTCCTCAGAATAATCAAGTGGCATGAACTTTACATCTATCGGATTAACCGCCTTGTAGTATATTGGTGGCTCTATAGTGTCTAGATCATATACTCCTATTGACACCTTCCTCCTATTTCTACAATATGTTACGTGTAATTTTTCTTGAAGATTGAATATTTGTCTTAGAGCTTCATCATTAAACTCTACGTTTTTAACTATAGCTCCTAGAACATACGGTCTATATATTGGTCCTTGGTTTATGACCTTGAACTCATTATTTAGCACTATGTCGTACTTCCTCATGCCTAGTTCGATTTTCATTAATCCTTTGAGTGCTCGAGCAAGTCCTTCAGCTGAGAAGAGATCAGGTCTATCATGTGTTGCTTCATATGTTACTATATCTCCTTCAATGCCCTCTAACTCACACTTAAGCATAGGTAAATGCTTCTCTATATCGTCTACATTTAGTTTTCTTCCTATTAGTTTCTCTAAATCTCTAATATTTACATCTATTATGGGCATATTATCACCAAGACCTAATCGTTAAGAGGGATAGTGGCTTACTCCTTAGGAATTCTATGTCATGCGAGAAGAGATCTCTAATATCATCTATTCCGAGTACTGCCATAGCTATCCTATCGAGGCCAAATGCCCATGCAGCGACATTAGCTTTCATTACACCTAGGGGATATAATACTTCGGGTCTGAACATTCCACCTGCAAATACCTCCATCCATCCTAGCTTTGGATGTTTAATTGCTCCTTCAACACTTGGTTCTGTGAAGGGGAAGTATGCTGGTCTAACCTTAACTTCCTTTATTCCAATTCTTTTAGCAAATTCGTGGAAGAATCCTATTAAGTGCTTGAAGTTTACGTTTCTTCCAACCATTATTCCATCTAATTGGTAAAACTCCATGGCGTGCTTAGGGTCAAGGGTTTCTGGCCTAAATACCCTATCTACCGTGAAGCATCTATATTCTCCCTCACCTCTTTCATAGATAGCCCTAATGGTTACAGCTGTTGTTTGTGTTCTAAGTATAAGTTTAAGTGCTTTATCAAGACTCCACGTGTATCGCCAACCTTTTGAGCCCGTTATCCATCCATTTTCATGTGTTGCTTTAACTCTCTTAACAACATCTAAATCCTTAATTTCACCCTTAACAGGATACTTTAGGAAGAATGTATCATGCACTTCTCTTGCAGGATGATCCTGTGCTTGGAATAATACGTCGAAGTTCCAGAACTCTAATTCTACATGTGGTCCCTTAACCTCCTCAAACCCCATCGACACCATTATCTCTCTTATTTCATCTAAGAACTCCATGTATGGATGCTTCCTATTAGGGCGTATTGTTGGGACTTCAATTGTTAGGTCAAATTCTTTTAATGTGACTTCTCTCCATTTTCCACTAATTATTAACTCAGGCGTTAGTTTTGTTACTATCTTTCTGACTTCAATTAGCTTTTTATCCAATAGAATTCTTCCCTTATCCGTTATCTTTACTATTATTACTGTTCGCTCTTTAGCAACAATTAACTTTCTCTTCCTCAGTAAAGTATATCTACTAATATCCTTAACCATAAACTCCTTTTGTTTCCCTATTTCGTATAAGGTGTTCTTAATATTGGTAACGTGATTCTTGTATTCATTTATTTCGTTCTGTTTAGCAATAATTATTATTCTTCCTTTTTCTACCCTACATATTTTCTCCCTGATAAGGTGTTGAAGTCCTATAGTAAGTTCACGTTTATTTAATTCAACACCATACTTTAATGCCTTGTTAATTACTTCATTAATTTCTACTCCTTCCGTAGTTATCGTGGGAATCTTGAGTAATATATTTAGAAGTCTTTCTTCAGGTAACCCAATGTTAATGTATCTTTTTCCTTCATCTGTAATTGTTAATACATAGTATTTTTCCTTTAATGTTTCTACAAATTTTATTTTTTCAAGCTCTGCTAAGTCTCTCATTAGTGCTTCAGGCTCTGTGTTTAACCTCTTAGCTAGCGTGTTTACGTCTAGGGGTTTATCTTTTACTAGAATTAGAATCTTGTATTGTCTTTCGGGTAGGTAGATTTTTTTATTAGCTATCGAAATTGGCTCAATAGCTCACCCCTAGCTCACGTAGTTTATAATGCTTAATATATTTATATTTTACCGCTTATGTTCATGGTTAGGTTTAAGCTTAAATTCGTGGTTACTCTAGTAGAGTATTATTTGAGGTCGCTACTGTGGCTTTGAATTATGGTGTTAAAGCACGCTTATATGATGTTGTAGGAGATGGTATTGTTAAGTGCCTTGTATGTGAGCGTGGATGTACTCTTAAGAATGGCCAGATAGGGTTATGCGGTAATTACATGAACATCAATGGCGTATTATATAATGTAGGTTACGGATTGTTAAGCGCTGTTGAGAGTAGACCAATAGAAATTAAGCCCTTCTTTCATTACTGGCCTGGTAGTAGTTCATTAACGTTTAGTTTTTGGGGTTGTAATTTCCTTTGTCCTTGGTGTCAAAATTACCATTTAAGTAAGAAGAAACCAGATATAAATGCAAGGTCGGAGCTAAGATTTACTCCACAAGAATTAGTAAATCTTGCCTTAAAGTATGGCGATGATGGTTTATGTGCTAGTTTTAATGAGCCAACTATAGGGTTTGACTTTCTTGTCGACGTCTTTGAGCTTGGTAAAAAGCATGGACTTTATGGAACTATAGTTACTAATGGATATATGTCGCTAAGAGCATTAGAGGAATTAATAAATGTCGGCGTTGATGGTTTTAGTACCGATATTAAGGGATGTCCAGAAACATATAGGAAGTTCATGGGTGCTTCTAATGGAGCTGAAGTTGTCTTAAGAAATATGAGAAGAGCATTAGACCTAGGAGCACATGTAGAAATGGTCTTCCTAGTTGTTACAGGTGCTAATGATACTGAGGAGTGCATTAAGTGGGTTATAGAGAAAGTACATGATGTTCTAGGCCCTGACACTCCACTACATGTTAATAGATATTATCCGGCATATATGTACCATAAACCCCCAACACCTCTTGATACACTTTTATGGGCATATAATTATGCCAAGTCAATAGGATTAAAATACGTATATATTGGTAATATAGGTCCTGGCTCTAATTATGAAAATACGTATTGCCCGAGATGTGGTAAGCTTTTGATAAGGAGATGGGGTACAGAGGTAATAGAATACAATTTAGATGGAGATCGTTGTCCTAGATGCAGAGAGAAGATACTAATAAGAGGTAAAAGAATTGTTAAACCATCTAGATGGAAGCTCTTGTTTTAACCTCCTCCACTTAGCATGCTTACAGCAAAGGCTATCAGCAATAATATCCATCCTATCAGTATTATGTATCCTATTACCTTCCTAACGGCGGAGAATACTGTTAATAATATGTATAATGCTGTTAGAAACGCTAGTGTTGATATAGCACTGCTATATTGTTGAGCTAGCTCGGGATTTGCCTTGAATATTGTTTCTTCTAGTAAGCTTCTTATGAGATTCTGGATAAAATTGAGAGCCCATATTATTGCTCCCGCTATATCAATCATACGTTATCACTCAATCTCTAAATTATCTAGTGCTTTACTTAATATTTTTACCTCCCAAGCTATAGTAATAACCTATTTTAGCTCCTTAACATAAATATATCCTATGAAGGCTAGGTGAAATACATTGAATGTAATTGACTTAATATATGTGGGGTTTCTCCTAATATTCCTTGGCGTGATAATGATGGTAATAGGATTATTATTCCCAATTCTATCTACAAGGCGTAAATATGAGAAGATAAGAGAGATAAGATCTCACATAGAGCCTAAACGAATAGAGGAACGTAAACGCGAGGTAGAGGCAGGAGGAGTGATTATCATAGGTCCTTTTCCTATAGCTTTTGGTACAAGTAAGAGGATGGTTAAGTCGCTCCTAATATTATCGATTATCTTAATGCTTTTAGCTATCCTAATGACTATATTATCATTGACAATACTGTATAGGTGATTGAAATGAATAGGTTATTTATCATAGGATTCATTATATTAATCTTAGGGGTGATATTAATATTTCTCTCAATGCTATCTATAGGATTATCAGCTATTAGTAGTGGTAACGTTACGGGGGGATTTGCTGGAATAATAATTATAGGACCAATACCTATCATAATTAGTGGTGGTTCAAGAGAATTAGTTAATCTAGGAATTATAGCAGGAATAATATTAATGGCGTTGTCATTAATTATGATATACGTTTTAAGGAGAATGTCTTAGAGAATTTATGAGTTACTTTAAGTACTTTCTAAGCTTATCAAAGTCTTTAGTACTTAACCAATCAACTTTTGATCCTGGTTTTCCTTCTCCTCTTAGTATTTTCATTATCTCCTCTATGACTTCATCTATATCCTTATTGCTGATATCTATTTCATATACTTTATCGATACCATGTTCTGCTATGGCATTGGATGTACAGACTCCAAGTATTTCAGCTGCTACATTTTCCTTTACTTTATTCCAATCCCAGCCCTTCGCTCTTAATCTTTTCTCTAGGGTGAGGGGATCTAGTCTTAATACTATTATTTTCCTTACTAATTCCTTAGGTGCTATTTCACCGTAATGGCTGTCTATGATTATGATTTTATCCTTGTTGTTTTTTGCAATCTCTTTGATTTTATTTATTACAGCTTCTTCGTTTATTATGAATGATTTTCTTTCCTCATCATAATCTATGTAGAGTTTCTCTCTTAGAACTAGTTCACTTAAGTCTATGTGCATCCCGTTTAGTATTTCTGCTAATTTTCTGGCAATAGTTGTTTTCCCTGTGCCTGGAGTTCCAGAAATTACTATTACATTCTTATTGTTTATTGATTGTTTTTGCAATTTCTATTCCCTTCTTGAACATCTTAATGTTTTCGTCTATGTTTCTTGGTACGACATATTTTATAGCATTTATATAGCTCTCTACGTTCATGGGGTTTTCTGGTTGTGCTGAGTATATCCCTAATAGTAGTACTCCGACACCTATTGGTAGTTTAAGGTCTATAGCTATTTTCTGAGCGTTGATCATTATTAATTTCCCGCTACGCTCTTTAAGAATGCTTTCCAGTTGTTCTATACCTGGATATTTTTCTTTTCCCGTAATTGTGGTTATACTTGGTATGGGATGAGAATTCACTATTGCTAAGCCACGTTTATTTAAGTATTTTAATGCTCTTACAGCTTCAATGGGCTCTAATCCTAGTAATGCATGTGCTCCTTCTAGTGGAATTAATGGTGATTTAACGTGTGTTCCAAATCTAATGTAGCTCTGAACTATTCCAAACCTCTGAGACATACCTAGTGTTTCTCCTACTCTTACGTGGTATCCTTCAATTAATGCTGCATAAGCTATAATCCTTGATAGCGTTAATACTCCTTGACCACCAACTCCAGCTACAACAATATTGTATTCTCTTAGCTTCATTTTAGTCCACCTTTTCTAGGTATTATCGCGTTAAATGGACATGAGTAGACACATATATTGCATCCAAAACATATTTCCCTTACTATTTTTGGCAAACCATTTTCTTCTATGAGGGCTGGACACCCAATGGTCTTTACGCATGTTAAGCATCTTTTGCATTTATTGTAGTCTATTGTTGGTGGGGTATTCTTTATTCCTCTTCTGCGAGCTTGTATTACGCATTCCCTTCTAGCTATTATTACTTTAACTCCTTGCTCTCTTAGAGCTTTCTTAATTACCTCAACAGCTCTAGGTATGTCGTAGGGATCAATTATCATTACATCCTTTATACCTATACCTCTGATTAATTCTTCTAACCATACTGGGTTTACTTTTCTCCCAGATTCCGTTATTGTTGACTCTGGTGTTGATTGATGACCTGTCATAGCTACTGATAAGTTATCTAGTACAACTATCTTTACGTTTATGTTCTTGTTAATAACTTCAATTAGTGCTTGCACTCCTGCATGATAGAATGTGGAATCACCTATAGTTGCTATTACGGGCTTTTCATGACCTGCTATCTTTAGCCCCATTGCTATCCCTATACTAGATCCCATGGCATGTTCTATCCAAATAGCTTCAAGAGGAGGTTGTAGGCTTAATGCATAACATCCTATATCTCCAATAATTGGTACTTCCTCTTTTCTATATCCTAGCTCTCTTA
>CAYPZO010000022.1:0-15869 GCA_964415135.1 uncultured Desulfurococcales archaeon
GTCAAGAGGAGGCTACTCAATAGAAAAGTTAGGTTAATTTGCTTAATGTGTGGTAAGTGGTCTATAACCTCTAGGATACGTGAACTTCCAGATAGAATTAACTGTCCTAAATGTGGTTCAGGATTAATAACCATTACTAAGCCGGACGACTATGACTCGGATAGAATAATTAGGAAGCATTTAAGGGGGGTTAAGTTGAAGGATGAAGAGTTGAAGAAGTTTAAGGAGCTTAAGGATAAAGCTTACGTGGTATTAACCTATGGTAAGATTGGTGTAATTGCTCTCTCAGCTTACGGCGTTGGACCTAAGACTGCCTTGAAAATAGCTGGTAAATACTATGAAAGTGAAGAAGCATTCTATAGAGCTATACTAGATGCCGAGAGACAATACATTAGAACTAGACAGTACTGGCATTAAAGTAAATAACCTTGTCCAGTAATTTGATTATTTAGTGAATATTCCTTGACACAAAGGGAGTTAGAGTTTATCTATGAGATACTAAAGGAAATGAACTTAGAT
This sequence comes from uncultured Desulfurococcales archaeon, assembly GCA_964415135.1. Classification (GTDB taxonomy): domain Archaea; phylum Thermoproteota; class Thermoprotei_A; order Sulfolobales; family WANQ01; genus CAYXRT01. The sequence goes on from CAYPZO010000022.1 coordinate 520, forward strand.
GTAAGGTATATAGATAGGAATACTCTTACATTCAATGTCAGACTAAATGGAGAGGAATGTAACATAATTGTCCAGTTAGATCCTATAATTAAGAAGTTGAGGTTAATGATACCAACTAATGTTGAGATACGTAGTTCTGGTAAGTTAGCTAGGCTTTTAAGGAAGTCATTTAATGAGTGGAAATACTTTTACGCCATTGACCCTGAACGCTATGTTATCGTAATATCCGATACCTTCTATACAAGTTTAGACAATATTAGGTCTTTAGTTAAGAAGTTGATAAACTACGTTATTGAAGGGGCTAGAAAGCTATATGAGATAGTAGGATAATTAGTCTTCAAGGTACTCCTTTAAACTAACTTCCTTACCCTTCTTAACGAACTTAATTCTAACCTCAGGCTTTATGGGAACACCTAAGTTGTTGAATAATACTAGGAGTGTTTCCGCATCTAGCTCCCTCACATAGCCAGCTTGTATTAATCTTGCTATAACTGATATGGCATATCTTGTTGCTTCAGGATATTCCCTCTCAGCTCTCTCAAGAAGCTCTTTAGCACGTTCATCAGCTAGCACGTTAAGCACCATTTCTCTAGGTGAAGGAGGTACGTACTCCTGTTTAGTTTTGCTTTTATCTATTATCATCTTCATCGCCTTTTCCAATAGTTTCTTCCTAAGACTTGGAGGTAGTTCTTCAAGCGCCAATTCAATCACCTAGTACCTTCAATATAATAGGTACATTAGGGTTAAAAGACTTATCTAGGAAACGTATTAGGATTAAACTTTCCTGACCTAGGTATTCATTTATTAAGGCTAGGATTTGTATAAAGGTGAGTAGGTGGTAAATGTATGTCTGAAGACCCCATGAATTTACTCATAGAGCTTGAGGATCTGCATGAGAAGCTAGGAGAAGAGCTCAGGAAGATTCAAGTAAAGTACTGTAATAAGGGTATTAGCACGGCTGAGAAGCTCCTAGATATAATAGTTGAAAAATATAGTAATGTTATAAGGGATTTAGCTAGACAAGTAGGCTTCAACGTTAAAGCTCTTTGGGGGCTTGTTGATGTAGATGAGTATGGTCTTCCATACATAACGATAACTATATATGATCCTACAATTAAGAGTCCTGAGGATGAAGAAGTAGTTGAAAAATATGGTAACTTTATGACTAAGCTTAGTGAAAGTGGTGAAAAATTACTTGAGGAGATCGTTGATAACCCCTACATTACATTGATTATAAATAATGTACCGCCACCAAAGATTAAGTTCTTTGAACAGTAAGGGTGGATAGTAATTGAGCAATGTAGTTTCTAAGACAATATCGTTTTTAACTAACCCCATGTTCGTATCAGCTTATGTGTTTACATACGTTATTTTGCTTCATGAAGGCTTAAATGGTTTATTAAAGATAGTTATAGCAATCTCAACCACATGTATCTTACCTATAGGCTACATTATTATGCTTAAACTAAAGGGGTTGGTTACGGACTTTTATGTTTCTCGTAGGGAAGATAGATTTAAACCCTTCCTAGTCGGCTTGATAGGATATACTATTAACTCGGTTTCGCTTGTCTTGCTTAAGGCGCATATTAAGGTTCAGTTACTTGCACTATGTTATGTAATAAATACTTTATTTTCAATGCTCATTACGTTTAAGTGGAAGATTAGTGTTCATTTAGCTGGAATTGCAGGACCGTTAACTTACCTAGTCTTAGTTTATGGTGCTTCTCCTTTAATTTTGATTATAGCTGTGATTATTGTTTCTTGGGCTAGAATAGCTGATGGTGCTCATACATTATCCCAAACTATAGCTGGTGGTTTAAGTGCATTTATTTTGACTTATTTCCAGGTAATATTGTTTAAGCACTTTAATTTAATATGACCTTAATTCTTAGAGTAAATAAAGGGATGTGATTTAATTTACTTCTTGAATAATAGTTCTGATATGGCATCTGAGATTAGTTTTTCAAATCCTTCCTCCCTTATAGCTCTTTCAATTCTATACAATTGTTCCGGTGCAGTATCATATTTTATTGCTACTTTGTATACTGGTTGCTTTGTTGCTTTAGCATATAGTAGTAGTATTAGCGACCTAACTGCTCCCGGATTTCTAAAACGTTTTGCCAAGCTACTATCGTATAATATATAGTTTACTAGGGGCTCTAATGCTCTAATGACATCAACAACGACATCATCAAAGCTGAAGCAGAAAGTCTTTTGTTTTCGAAAGCATACTTCCTTATCGCTAACCCATAGCTTCCTCTTTCTTCTCCGCTTAACGGGTATTAGGGCTGGAGTTGCACTCTTGTGCTGCGACAAAGTGTGCTCCCAGTATTATATATCCTAGGGGGTGGTATTAAAGTGGTACTTTCATGCAGTAACTACGTATTAGTGATACTTGTTCATAGAATTCATATTATGTTGATTGATCACGTCAGTTACCCGTATTAAAAGAAAGGAATTACTTTTTCAAGTCGTCTAATATTATCTCAGCAACCTTCTTTCCAGATAATAGCATTCCTCCGAATATGGGTCCCATTCTAGGTAATCCATATAGTGAGGCAACGGCCATTCCTGTAGCGTATAATCCTGGTAATACTCTTCCAGTTTTCTCAACCACAAGTCTTTCAGCTTCTTCGCTATATGCAGATCCATGTCCAGGAACCTTTAATTTTGATTCGGGTATTTTCTTTGCAACTATGCTTAGTACTTCAGCGTCATGACCTGTAGCGTCTACTACTGCTTTTGACTTTATGAATAAGGGGTCAACGTGTAGTCCACTCAATATTACTGAGCTCCATTGTATTACTACGCCCATTATTCGTAGAGGTTCGGGCCTATATATTACGTCTTCAACTGTGATTCCATGTATAATCTTCACTCCATTCTTTAAGGCGGCATAGGCTAGTCCTGCCATAAGTTTAGCTGAATCAACAATGCATATCTTATCATTAATTTTCTTATAATCTATGCCCATTTCATCTAGGATTTCATTTGCTGGAGGCTCAACTATTATCTTGTAGAATAGCATTCCTCCTCCACCAATTCCTCCTCCGAAGGTTAGCTTCCTCTCTAATATGATAGTTTTAAGTCCGCTCTTGCTGAGGTAGTAGCCTGCAACCATACCTGAAGGACCAGCGCCAACAATTACTACATCTACATCTGAGAGCTCAGCTAATTCCTTTGCTGTTTCAAGTACTATATATTTTGTGATTTCCTCTTCAGGTATACCCCTAATAGTCATAATTTAATCGCCCATCTTGAATGAATTATTCTTAGCTTAATAAACTTAATTCAATAATACGTTTACTGGAAGTAAGACATGAGGAGTAAGGTAGCATTAGTACTATATTATGTTAAGGCTAATAAGTATAGCTTAAATTCAATACTAGCTTCAATAGAGTACAACAATGTACCTGTAGATACCTATGTTGTTTGGAGGAATGAAGCTTTATTTGAAACAATTAATAGGTTAAGAAACCTGTATGAGAAGGTTATTGTAGGTTTAAGTTTCTTTACTACACAACTACCTGAAATCCTGGGTCTCGTGAAGCTCATTAAACAGTATTTCCCAGAGGTAACAGTAATTGGCGGAGGTCCCCATGTTACGGGAGACCCTGTCGGCTCATTAATTAGGATTGGTTTTGACTACATATTTTATGGAGAAGCAGAGGAAACTATCCGTGATTTCCTAAATGCTGTATCGGAAGGAGATGATGTGAAGAGTATTTGTGGCATAGGATACGTTGATGGGGACAGAGTTATTGTACATAGGAGGGCAGGTAAGATTAACTTAGATGATTACCCTCCATTCCCATATTGGAGGAGGATGTTTAATCCTATTGAAATTATGAGGGGATGTCCTATAGGTTGTAAATTCTGTCAAGTAACTTTCATGCATGGAGGTAAACCTAGGTTTAGGAGCATTGAAACTATACTAAAATATGCTAAGATCATGTGGAGTATGGGATTGAGAGATCTAAGATTCATAGCACCTAATTCTCTAGGATACATGAGCATTAATGGGGTAAGCCCAAACCATAGTGCTATCTGTGAGCTACTAGATAAGTTACATAAATTATCAAAAGAGCGTGGTGGAAGAATATTCTTTGGCACCTTTCCTAGTGAAGTAAGACCTGATAGCGTTGATGAGGATATTATAAAGGATATTAGGAGGTACGTCGCAAATAAATCTATTATCATTGGTGCACAATCTGGTAGTAATAGGTTATTAAAGGTAATAAATAGGAAACATACTATAGAGGATGTATTTAATGCTGTTGAAATCATAGTTAAAAATGGCTTTAGACCCGATGTTGACTTCATTTTCGGCTTACCACATGAAGATAAAGAAGACGTTGAGGAAACCATGAAAGCTATTGATAAGTTAGTGAAAATGGGTGCTAGAATTCACGCTCATACATTTATGCCATTACCTGGAACTCCTTTTGCTAATGCACCTCCAGGCAAGATCCCAATACAAGTGAAAAAGAAGCTATACAGGTTAATAGGTGATGGCATCTTGTATGGTCAGTGGATTATGCAAGAGAGTTTAGCTGAAATGATTGACTGGTTTAGGAAGAATAACTACATATATGTTGGTAGAAAGCTTAGTGAAAAAGCTAAGTTCATGGCTTGTTAGGTTAGGTTTTGTCTCTCTATTATCTCTCGCACTTCTACCCACTCTCTCATATTGATTAGGTCATTGTATGCTAGCTCCATCGGGTATCCCAGTTCTTCGTATTTACTAAATACCTCGCTTAGTTTTTGCGGATTCCACATAACTTCCTTGAATATATTAATGAATTCAGGTGTTAATTTATGGATACTACTACATAGTTTACATTTAATGTGATGTAGGTCCTTAATTGCTAACATTGTTACGAGTATGAATCTCATAATCTTAAACTTATTCAATAGATTATTTATTCTATAAACGTTTTCCTCATTAATAGACTTCCTTAATATAGTTAATTTAGGTTTATAGTTTAGAGCTTTATTTATTGCCTCTAAAGCTTTTTGAGGTTCTTCTAGACAACATAAGGCTAGTGAAGTATTTAACCATACACTCCAGGTCATGATGAGTATTCTAATATTATCGCTATATTTATCTATAGCGTTTAGCAATGTAAAGTATTCCTTACTCCATTTCAAGCATTCATTATATTTACTCATACTGTACGATAATGTCGAAAGCAATTGAAGGCATGAGAGTATTTGAGGCTTAAGGTTATTATTCTTCTTATTCATAATCATCTTCGACGGCATTATAGAATTGTATAATTCTATTGCTTTCTCGTAAGCTAACGGATATTTACCTTTACTTATTAATTCCTTTATGTCTTCCAATGATTGTTCTATTCTTCTGCTCTTTACCCTGAATATATTCATTTGCTTCTCCACGGACTATTCTGCTAGGATAGAACTATTCTCAGCTAGGAATTTAAGTTTATTTAGTTTAAATAACTAACGAGAACTGAAGTAAGGAGGATAATAAATGACTAATGGTGTTAAGCTAGGTAAGTTGAGTAAGTTTACATGGGAGGCTATGAGAGACCCCATTTATGACTACGTAGAGTATAATAAAGAGATTGAAGCTAAGATCATAGATACTAGGGTTTTCCAGAGATTGAGGAGAATTAAGCAGTTGCAATTAACTTACCTTGTTTATCCTGGTGCCGAGCATTCTAGATTTCAGCATAGTATTGGAGTTATGCATCTTGCAGGTCAATTTGTATCACATTTACTATCATTTCTAGTAAGGAAGTTAGGAGAAGGCATTCTTGAGGGTTTTAGTGTTGAATCCCTTATAGAGGGTACGAGAATTGCTGGATTACTTCACGATATTGGCCATGGACCGTTTAGTCATATGTTTGAAGAGTCTATACTTTCAAGTGAAGTCTTAAAGTCTAAGGGATTAGATAATCATGAAACCTTGGGATTAATGCTTATAGAGTATACTGAAATTTCAAAAATCATTAAGAAAGCTGAGGAAAAGTATGATTTACCTCATCTATATGATATTGTAAAGAAGATCCTATCCGAGGAAGAGCCTAGAGAAAAGATACTTAAACTTGTTAGAAAGACTGTTAAGGCTTGGATATATCCTTCAGATATCATGGACTTCCTATTAAGAGATAGCTATTATACTGGTACCAAAGAGTATGGAGCTATAGATCATCAAAGGTTAATAAGGGAGAGTTATCCTGTAGTAGTCGATGATCTTTACCATAATATTGCTATTAATAGGAAGGCTTTGGGGGCCCTAAGGAGCTACTTTAACAGTAGAGTTTACATGTACGAACATGTATATCTTCATCCCTATAATAGATCCTTATCGAAGCTGTTAAAGGAGGTATTAAGGGAAACTGATGAAATCTTAGGCTTAACTGAAGCTGTAATAAAGTTAGGAGGCGGTGACCCACATGATTACATTAAGTTAACTGACGAATATATTTTAGCTAGGTTAATGGACCTAGTTGAAGGAGATAAACTTAATCCTAAGACTGCTGAGAAGGTTGGAGCACTATTAAATAGGCGTAATCCTTGGAAGAGAATAGGTGGTGACTACAAGATCCCCCTCATAGCTACAGGCCTAGGACATGACCCCGCCATACTTGCTTATAGGTATTTGAAGCAGTGGACCGCGGATTTAGAGGGATTCGTCAAAGACACAATATCTGAGCATTGTAGTGGATTAATTGATCCTAATGATGTATGGCTTGATGTAAATGTCCTTCATCCAATACCGTTAGCAGGCCTAACATCGCCAACAGCTCTCTACGTTACAACTATTACGGGTATGGATATGGTTGATGTAAAACCCTTGGATATGGTCGCCTTTATGGTTAGGGAAGGCATAATACCTAGAATAATGGTTAGAGTTTACGTTAATAGAAGTAGTATTAAGGATAGCTCGGCACTAAGGAGAATCTCGGAAACAATTGATAAGGCTATAACTGAGTTCTTCAACATTAGAGGTATTGCGGGTGGTATTACTCTATAAATTACGTGAGAAATGAGGTTTAATAGCAATGTTGTCTAGTTTGAAGGAAACGCTTAGAGAAAGAATTATGAAATTACTAATGGAAACTAAGCATCCTCTCTCAGCAAAAGACATCATATATGAACTAGGATTAAATCCCAGTACAAGTGAGAGGGAGATATACCAGCATATACAGCACATAGCGAAGTCTATTAGGAGGAGAAGTGGAGGTAAATATGCTGTATTTATGATTCCACCTCAATGTAGAAGCTGTGGTTATGTGTTTAAGGATTTAGATAAGCCCAAGAAGCCTAGTAAATGCCCTAAATGTCGTAGTCAAAGAATTGAACCACCAAGATTTAAAATAATGGAGCTATAGTATAATATCTGGATGTGGAGTATCTGTCGGACATCTGATCATGGTGATGTAAGAGGCCGCGATCCGAAGGAGGTGAGTCTTCAATGGAGCTAGTTAAGGTATCTAAAGTAACGAGATTACTGCATCCAAAGTTAACTGCTATAATTACTTCATGTAATCGTGAAGGAAAATGTAATGCTATGAGCGCTGCATGGGTTATGCCTGTTTCAGCTAATCCTCCATTAATAGTTGTTGCTATTTCTCCTAAGAGGCTAACGTACACGTATATTAAAGAGACAAGAGAGTTTGGAGTAAACATTCCATTAATTAACATGCTCGAAATAGTGAATTATTTTGGAAGCGTTTCTGGTAGAGTTGAGAATAAGTTATCTAAGGTTAAGACATTTAAAGCTAAGAAAATTAATGTTCCTTTAATAACCGGTTGTGTTGCTTGGCTTGAATGTATTGTGGAAAATGAGGTAGAGGCTGGAGATCACGTATTATTCATTGGTAGGGTATTGGATGCTTACGCGTTAAAGGATTATATTGATGAGGATGGAACATACAATGTATATAAGTTTAAGCCAGTATTACATTTAGGTGGAGATAAGTATACTACAATTGAGAATGCAAAATATGTACCATAACAAAAACACTACATCGCTGAGAATAAAAGAACTAATATCAATACTAACTGTACTACTCGTATTCCTAGTGTATATAAGCTTTATGAACATGCTATGGATCCAAAGACCAGTCCATGAAGTAACAGTTAAGTTACCTAAGGAAATAAGGCCTTTATCAAGCAACGTTACTCAAACCATAACCGTACATAAACGCGTTAATAGAATTCAAAGAACGCTTACCATAACCACTCCTAGTAGAGTTAAAGAAAATTCCTTAAACCTTTTAATGCTCATTGCTAGAGCTATAGGTGAGTTTCTTAGATTGCTAGGCTCGCTAATTACATCTATTGCTTACTTCATAGCATTAATACTTGCGGGTTTATTTGGATTTAATCCGCCTCATGTAGGGTTAGAGCTGAGCAACAGAACTAGGGTAGTCCATGAGGTAAACCTCATAAACACCATTATAGGTTTAGTAGCATTTACTACAATAATGTTAACTACTTATACCTGTTACCTATACTTAGTGAAAAAGAGAAAGACCAAGCCTATTAGAAGGAGATACATTGAAGTTAAAAGCGCCGAAGAAGACGTGGTTAAGGAGAGACAAAGAATCCTCCCCATAGTAGAACGCATTTTCCATGAAGTTTACATGAAGGCGAAAGAAGTTTTAGGGGTTGAAGACTCTATAACTCATAGAGAATTAGCTAAAATAATTGAGAAACATACTAAGCTAGGAGATGATGCATGGGTTATTGCTTTAGCTTTTGAGGAAGTAAAGTTTGGAAAGGGTAGTGTTTCTTGGATTAGTCTAGACTATTTAGAGAAGTGTAAGGATAATATAATTAGAGCTTTAGAATCCTATGGACATGAGGTGCAAGGTCTTTGATAATTCTAGCCTACATACTGTTATTTACCGTGACCACTTATCTCACAATTAAGTACGTATTTAGATTAATTAATGAATATTGCTGCTATAATCCATTAACTCAGCCTAAACCACAATATTTTGCTATAATTAAGCCACCTAGAATATCAGGATATTTTGCTTCATATGCATTAAATCCCATGTTAATTGTATTAGAATGGTATTCTAAGGAGATTAATGAAGTATTAAACATCATTGAAGAAAGATATGGTATTAGGATACCATTATTGAAGCATTATACTTTACCTTCAAGAATAAGATTATTCTTTTCAATAGTCTTTAAACTAACTAAACGTGTTGGATTTATCAATGCAGTTAAGGTGTCTATGCTATTGTTTAGATTAAGGTCTATGTATATCGTCATGCATTACCTTGAGAAAAAGACTTATGGTATGGACTTAGATAAACAATTCAAACATATTGATCTCATATTAAGTAAAGCTAAGAAGAACCTAGATGCAGTTAAGGTCCTAATAAATGCCTCTAGTCTAGGTGAAATGTAATGAATGTAGGTTTTGTTGAGGAGCTTGCAGATAAATTGAGGAGAGAGGTCGGTAAAGTTATTGTTGGTAGAGATGATGTTGTAGATAAATTGCTTATATCATTACTTGTTGGAGGACATGTATTACTTGAAGGAGTTCCTGGTATAGCTAAAACTTACCTAGCTAAATCGTTCGCTCTTAGCCTAAACTTAAAGTTTAAGAGAATACAATTGACTCCAGACCTATTACCTACTGATATTATTGGAGTTAAAGTATTTAATCAAAAGACCTTAGACTTTGAGTTTAGGCCTGGACCTATATTTACTAATATCCTATTAGCTGATGAGATTAATAGGACTCCTCCAAGAACTCAAAGTGCTTTACTTGAAGCTATGCAGGAAAGGCAGGTTACAGTTGATGGTGAAACCTATAGGTTACCTGAACCATTTATGGTCATTGCTACGCAAAATCCTGTTGAAACTGAGGGTGTATATCCCTTACCTGAAGCTCAGTTGGATAGATTTTTATTTAGGCTAATACTCCAATATCCCTCAAAGTCAGAGGAAGTAGAGGTTCTTAGGAAGAAAAGAGTTAAGGGTGAGGTTATTGATGTTGAACCTATTACTAATGCTAAGGAGCTTGAGTTGGCTAAGAATACTATTCAAAGGATCAAGGTTAGTGATGATGTACTGGAATATATAGTGGATCTCGTCAGAGCAACTAGAGAGCATCCAGCTGTACTCTTAGGTGGTAGTACGAGAGCTGAAGTAATGTTACTCTATGCTGCAAGAGCTTATGCTGCTATTAGTGAGGGTAGAGATTACGTTATACCAGATGATGTTAAAGCTGTATTCTTTGATGTAATGAATCATAGAATTATACTTAGACCTGAATTCGTAATTAGTAGTTATAGTCGTGAACCCTTATGGAGTTATAATGCTATTAGAAAAGTACTTGACCACGTAGTATCTAAGGTGAAGGCTCCTAAATGATTAAAGGGTTAAAGTTTACTCATAGAGGATATCTAGTAATAATCATAAGTTTAACACTATTATTCTATTCTTACATTACTTTAAGATATGAAGTAATAGCTTATACCACGTTCATTATGGCATTATTTATGTTAGATATAATGTACTTAGCTTGGAGTAACCGCGAATGCATTATCATTGGTTCTCGTAGGAGGTATTTAAGTAAAGTATTATTGGATAGTTGTAGTGAAGTTGAGTTGGAGCTTAAGGTAGTTAATGGTAAAGGAATACTGGTTATTGAAGACCAAGTATCTAAGGAGCTAAGAGTAACTGAAGGTAAGCGCTTCACAATAGTCAATGTAGATAGAAATAATGTTGTAATTAAGATGAGATATGTTATTAAGCCCTTATATAGGGGTGAATTTTACTTAGGTCCATTAAACATTTATTTTAATAGCATTTTTGGTCTTGCACGATATATACCAAGTGTTAGAGTAAAAAACAACTCAGTTAGCATTAAAGTTGTCCCCTCATTCTATGTAGTTTCCATAAAGCCTTTAACAATAACTCATAAGATAACAGCTCCCCATGGAGGACATCCTATTAGGAGTAAGGGATTAGGAGTTGAGTTAGAGTACTTGAGGGAATACATGCCTGGGGATGATTATAGGAAAATAGCTTGGAAACCAACGGCTCGTAATCCAAGGAGAATACCCTATGTTAAGGAAACTAAGACTGAGATAATGCTTGAATCATTGATAGTTATTGATCCTAGTGTTCCATCTTCACTAGGTTATAGGAAGAGAATTGTGGATTACTATGTTGAAGCTGCAGGTGCAATTATGTTAACTGCATATAGGCTTGGTGACCCAATAGGCTTGTACATTGCGGGAATACCGTCAAGGTTAACTATTCCTAGTCGCAGAAAGGAAATGTTAGCTTTAGGGTTAGAAGCATTAGAGGTTCTTACACCACAATTACAGCCATCTAGAATTACCTCTATAGTTGATGTAGCTAAACGAGTCCTACCTCACAGGACTATTATCCTAATGTTTACTACTCTTGAAGGAATAAGTGAAGAAGAGGTAGAATATATAGTTAATTCCCTTAACGTATTAAAACATATACCAGTATTTATAATACCCTATACACCATCCTTTACTCCCATACCCAAAGAAAAGTTATTGAAAAATCTTTACGATGAACTTATAACGAAGGAACGTGAAAGAATCATAAGCTATAGTAGGTTGCTTAGGACTAGAGGAGCCTTAGTATCAATTCTTCCAAAAGATTACTTTGTTGAAGGTTCATTAAACATTTACTATAGCTTACGTGAGATGGGATGATGAGGTTAACTCCATATAAGTTAACTACTATTACCTTGTGTATGTTACTAGCTATGCCTATATTTATGTTATTCACTGTTAGTGATGTTTTCTATGAAATTACACTAGATGTTGAGGTCCTGTCATGGACTATACTATCCTTAATCATCTTATGCATACTCATTTATCTTGACTTAAAAGATAAGGTCATGCTTATCGTCTCCCTACCTATAATCAGTTTCATTGCTCTAACTGGTATTCGTAACTACTGTACTCCACTATTTGCTACTACGTGGCTAGTAGTTATTACATGTTTTTGGCCTTTCCTATCACTATTTACACGTAGATATAGAGCATTCTTTATACTCAGTACGCCAGTGCTAGCTTATAGTTTAGCTCTTTCATTATCTCTAGCAATAAGGTATAGTGTTCTTGATGCAGGTGCAATAGCTGTTTCAATCCTATTGAGAGGCCTATTAGCTTTAGTTATAGGTCAGGAGTCGCAACTATCTATGGCTATAGTTAAAGGTGAAGTTAGTAGCATGTATGTCGTCTCGATAATGATAGTTCCATTATACTTAGCTTGCTATTGGGATAGGAGTATACCTTTTAGTGTTAAGTTAAGCTATATGTACAAATTAATGCTATTGTCATCAATAATTACGATTTCATGGCTTATGTTTAGTTTTTATATTTTTCCAGCTCCTCAAGTGCTTATTCTTGCTTCATTAATACTAATATGCATGTTGAGTATAATTGCATATAAGTACGTTATAGCTAAGAGTATGGGGAGAGGAACTTGACTATAAGCGTTGGAGGCGCTAAGCGCCTACTACCTAAGATACTACTATTAGTAATAGCGGTAGGATTCATAGCTCATCAGGTACATTTCGTGGTGTTTAGTGGTTTAACTAAGGGTGATGTAAAGTACGTTAGTGATGAGTGTTGGTATGTTAGCAGCGCTAGAAATATGCTACGAAAATACTTTGGCCTTAAACCTAATGCTGTAATTGATGGTAAAGTTTACGTAACGGTGCTTTGTAGGTCAAGTTCAATATTAGATAACATTACTTCATTTATTGAAATGAATGGAGGAAAAGTATTAAAGCGTTATGAACATGAGCTTAAGGAGAGTTACCCTTATGCTATTGGAGCTATAATACCTCTCAACATCCTCATTAGCCTTAAGTCACGTAGTGATGTTTTAGTTATTGAAGGTTATCCTTATCCTGATTGGGATGGTATTATTGATTACATGAACTTAGAGCATCCTCCCTTAGCAAAATATATTTTGTGTCTGACATTACTTGTGAGTGATAATCCTGTTTCGTGGAAAATTCCAAGTATAATTGCTGGTGCTCTCATAATAATTTTCGCGTACCTAGTGGCATCTAGAGTTTTCAGCGAGTGGATAGCAGTTGTCGCTGCACTAGCTGTAGCTGTTGAACCAGTAGTTAGGAGTATGAGTGTTGTTGCTATGCTTGATATTTATCTAGCCCTATTTTCAATAATTTCATTATATTTTGCAGTGACAGGTAGATATTACCTATCAGCAGTATTCATTGGACTTGCAGGTTCTGTTAAGATGAGTGGTTTCTTTAATGCACTAGCTATAATGGTGTCTGGTTGGAGGAAGCTTAGTAATGTTAAGTTACTTTTATGTGTTATAATTATACCTGCGTTAGTCTACCTTACAGTGAATATACCGATAATAGTTAAGGAGGGTGGTTTAATTAATTGGATAAACCTAATATTATGGGCTTTAAGCTGGCATACAAGTTCTAGACCTCCTGGTGGTCCTCCCGTAGCTAATCCTTGGGACTGGTTTATTGGACATAATGCTTTTCCGTTACATTACTCTCCCAACTTATATGCTATGCCAAGTCCATTTCTAATGTTGGCTACCCTTCCATTAACTGTAATATTGGTTCCATTAGCTTTAAAGGAGATCGTTCCAGGAGTAGGCAGTATTCTTTCATGGTATTGGGCTCCTATAGTAATGTACACCTTACTATACTTTATAGGCAATAGAACTCAGTATAGCTTCTATACAATTCATATAACCCCATTTGCAGTATTACTCGTAGTGAGTATTGTTTACTTAGCTTTGAACACTAGACTCCTCGTTAAGGTATTAGATATTTATGTTTTCGAAGATAAATATAGAAACTCATTATTATTCATAATTGCTATGGCAGCCTTTATCGTTACCTCATATTATATGCCCCTTTCAGGTATCTATAGAGTGTTTATCTCTGCTCTAATAGCTTGTACCATTTCAACTCTATTCATAGACGTTAGGAAGAAGAGAATACTTGTAGCTTTCCTTACGGTTTTAGCTTCATACATTACCATAGTAACTATATGGTTTATACAATTCCCTGAAGGTGCTTTACGCTTATTAACGAGGCTAACCCCATTATCAGCGCTATCATTGATTATTGCTTCGCTATGTGGTATTATTGCTAGCGTGTTACTAGAACCATTATCTGGGAAAGCCTTAGAGCTACTGCATAAATTGGAGGCTAAGAGAATGGGGAACTCTTCTTCAGGTAATAAGCAAGTTTTAGAGGAAAATATCAACGAGGAACTAGATTCGGAATAAAAATCAGAATAGTGTTTAATAATATATGTATAGTTTCAACTTAATAGGGTTGTCGTCATAGTTAAAGGCTACTTTAATGCTGGGATAATTTTCTTCTTCTATAGGATCTAATTTACATTTTCCTTCGAGTAAAAGATCTTGTTTTAATTTGTTTATCCTCCTTATACCGTAGATTATGATTAGTTTTGGGTCAAATTCAATAGATGATATGACTAGTCTCTTTGATAACTTATACATGTTTAATTTATATGGTTCATATGCATAATATAGGAAGTAATATGATTCATTTTTTAAGTAGTTTTCAGCTATGACGAGAGCATCTCCTCCATATATTCCCTTTCCTCTTCTAATCTCTATGAACACTACGTTGTGATGTGTGATTACTGGCATATTGGTTGTTCCTCTATGTTTCGAGTGCACTTGTGTATAGTGTATTTCTATGGATTTTATTAACTCTAACTCTAACCCTTTGTCCTACATTTACGTCTCCAAGAATTATGACATTGTATTCACCGAATTTCGCTATCCCAGAACCTCTCTCATCTACATCATTTACTATTACTTCTATTATTGCTCCTTCTCTTACCCTTTCTATGGGTTTATATTCTTTGGGTTTAGGTGTTGATGGATAGATGCTATATCTTTGTACATCGACATTGTATATTCCTTTAGATTTCCTCTTACATGGTTTACGGGATCTTCTAACCATTTACTCACCGCTCATTCTTAAGGCACTTCTCACTTCTACTTTTACAAGGTATATAAGCTTAACTACTACAACTATAAGCTTTCCTACAATTCATTTTTAGTACTATTGGTATTTCCCTTAAGTCCTCAACAATTACATTAACATACTCTGAGATCCTAGGTTCTATTTTATAGCCTATACTACAGCCAACGATTCTAAAGGCACTTACATCCCATAGACTATCTCCTACATAAGCTACATTACTTAACGGTATATTCATTTTCTTTGCTAGACTTGATATTATTCTTGACTTAGCAAAGGGGACTACCCTTGCTAGGGGTTTTGCAATTATATTACCATGTGTATCTCGAGGGAGAGGATTAGC
>CAYPZO010000022.1:15969-18078 GCA_964415135.1 uncultured Desulfurococcales archaeon
TTGCTAGGGGTTTTGCAATTATATTACCATGTGTATCTCGAGGGAGAGGATTAGCATATACTATTTCTATTCCAAGCTTTTTAGCTACTTTTTGTGCTAGTTCATAGATTCCTGCACTGATTATAGCTACTTTTAAGCTCATATTCTTTAATTTATTTATACACTCCTCGGCTTCTTCATTAATTTTAACTTGGTTGAAGAACTCATCTAGCTCGTTTAGGCCAAGTTTTGCCTTACTTGTAGTCCATAGCATAATGTCTCTTGCAACCCATGTTTGGTAATCTATTTTTCCATAACTATAATCATCTATGTTCTTTAATCTAATGTTAGTATTTACTCTTAGGTGTGTATGAATGAACTCCCAGCTACTTTTCTCCTTGACTAAAACGCCGTCTAGGTCGAAACACATTAATTTATACTTCAATATGTAAACCTCAATAGTACTTCAAGTAGTTTCTCTATTGTTTCCCATCCTACATCCTTTCTACTGAACTTTACATCAACTTCTAGTCCTGTCTTCTTCTCTGATATATTGTATATTATTCTTACATTTCCTACTCCATGTAGGTTTACATTTATTGTGTTTCCTATTCGTTCTACTACTGCTCTATCCTTTACGACTTCTTCTACCTTGAGTGTTAAGTCCTCTAGCTCCTTTATTGTTGTTTCCTCCTTTATTTCTAGGGTCTTTAATCTCTCATCAATTGTATTAACTATTTCCAGTACGTCTTTATACTTCTCCTTAGTTAGCTTCAGTATATCTATGACGACTTGTATGTAGCCGAATGTTTTTAAAGTCTTAACTAGTTCGTCAAAGTCACTGCTCTTAATGTATTCAGCTAGCTTGGTTACATTTCCTCCAAATGCTGAGAAATTATATTTTTCTTCAGCTTTCTCTACCTTACTTCTAACTTCATCAACTACTTGTCTTGGTATATCTGTTCTTGATGATAATACGTAGTTTACTATATGTCTTAGGAAATCTACTTTCTTCAATTCCTTACACCCATTTTTCATTGGACTGTAGCTAAAATAAGGTTAATGCATTTTACCTTAAGGACTCTAGATATTTTAGTAGCTTTTCATAGCCTTCTTCAACGGTTATTCTTCTTCTAATGACCTTTACTTCCCTCTTATTAATTGGATCATATCCTATTTTCTCATAGTTAGACCATACAATACTTGATCCCAAAATCTTCCATAATGGTTCGTTTCCTATATCTATTCCTCTATCCTTCAGCATCTTTATTTGTTGTTTGAGGTATGGAGGTTTTCTTGGACTTAGTCCTAATTGTTTAAGTAGGCATCCTATGTAGTTTCCTAATCCTACTCTAGCTCTATACAGTAGGTATTGGACTGCTTCGTCAATGCTTTCTATTTTTACTACTCTACAGTCGAAGAATAGGGGTAGCTTAAGGATATGTGAGGTATACGCTGATATTATTGATGCTGTTATACTGTTTAGTTTTTCTACTCTACCATTATATGGTAGTTGGCGGAGCATGAATATATTGATTTCGTCGCTAACTATGTATGCTGCTTCGTAACTATACCTTTTAACTACTTCAATAGCGGCCTTAACTAATGCTCTATGAACTCTTTCATCACGTGGTCTAGTAAAATGTGGAGGTAGGTTGGAGAATTTTACTCCATCAAGTCTAAGGATTATGGGTGGTCTTACCTTATCTCCTATCTCTTTTTTCTTAAAGTACTTATGTAGTTTACCTACAGGTACCTCTAGTAGCTCTAAAATGTTTTTCTTCATCTCCTACCTTCTTATAATACTCGTTATTAAGGGTATATACTTTAATTCCCTTCTACACTGTATTAGGTAGCCTACAAGCTTCTTCGTAGTTGATGTAAGAGACAACTTTAATGCATCATCTAGCTTAAATAATTTAACCTCCTCAGCATCCGTACCAGCTTTCATGTTGGCGAAGTTATTCACCTTAACTAGGAAGTCGATTATAACGTAATGATATCGTACAAGCCCTCTGCTTTCTTCAATGTATTGCGCAACGGAAACGACTCCTAGTGGGATTCCATCAAGGTTCGTCTCCTCCTTAAGTTCCCTAATTACTGCTTGCTCTAAATCTTCACCTACCTCAA
>CAYPZO010000023.1:0-16129 GCA_964415135.1 uncultured Desulfurococcales archaeon
TAATTATTGGTACCCATGCTATACATATATAATAGGCTTTCCAGATGCAACACCTGATGACTACATACTAACGACAGAACTAATCGATAGGTTAAGAGAAGAGGGGTTTAAGGGCTGGACATTCCCATTAATTCTAGTACCTATTGGAGGGACTCTAATTGAGAGAAGCGGTTATAAGGAATTCCTAACGCTTAAGAAGCTACCTCAGGAAGCCATAGATACTATAGTGGCTGGCTGGAGGCTAAGCATCAAGTTCTCCTACGAAATATACCCAAAGCTTTTATCAAATATAAAGAACCCATTAACACGCAAGATAATCATTAAATTAGCTAAAAAAGCAATAGATGCTATGACGGAATGGATAGAAAGTATTAGAAAAGACCCAGAAATAATCGAGGAGGTATATTCTAGGATCAATATTAGGGCATTAAGAGGATTAGTTAAGGCGATGGTCTCGCGACAGATACAAGTTATTACCAGACCTATAAGCCATTATTAGTGACATGTAGGTAATTAACACCATAGTAGGTTTTGTGTGCTTGTATTTGCTTTATTAATTGCAGAATTATTTGCAGATGCACAGTCGCCTAGGGTCAGTGGCGAACAACTTCCCAATAACGAGTGAAACCTGAGTAGCTATGGGGAAAGGATGAACCAGTGACAACTCATATAAACATACATATAAACATAAAAGAAGCAAACCCGAATGGTAGATAGGTCGTAATGTATTTAAATTCCAGCATATTACATGTTACTAGGGGGTTGATCATATGACAATCTTTAAGAAGAAGCTCACGGAGATGGAAGCTCCTTCAGTACTTGCTGAGATCGTCAAAGTTATTATAACCAACTCAGCTATAGATCCATTATCAATCATAAAAAAATATGCACCTATCCCATTACCCTCGCTACCCTCACCACCTGGTAAGGAGCAATTCGCTGATATATTAGCCAGGGCTATAGTAACAGGAATACCTAGAGAGAAGGCACTAGAGATAATAAAGGAGATAAAGAACCAGCTAAAAGACTACAAAATTTAAATTCACTAAATCCATGTGGATCTCTTATAATATAGTCTTTATCTCCTTTACGGAATGTTAAAAGGAAAACTAATAGAGTTTTTTCTTGAAGGCTTTTCCTCCGGTCCTCATTCTTACTCCTTGACCTTGTTGTTATTGTAGCAAGTAAGGGTATTTACCTGGATTAACTCTTTTTACTAGTTCTAGGTACCTCCTTCCAAACTTTACCTTGCATTCAATCCATTCATGGTTTCCATCAGCATGCGGTATCTTAACTAATACTTTATCTGTATCTAGTAATCTTATGTTACGATTACCTTTCTCCACACCTTTACATCCTACTGAGAGTAGCAGTGGTTTCCTAAGCTTGATACGTGGTTGTCCTTGATATAACTTAGCTTTCTTTAAAGCTGAGTAGCCATATCATGCATTAGACAATAGTCTGGTTGATCTTCTTTTTACTTCACTTTCCTTTAATTTCTTCTTTAATAGTAGGTAATGGGCTAATTCTACTGCATCTTTAAACTGCCTCATAGTGTTAAGTAGTTTTGCAAGCTTAACTTGCCCGTCTATTTTTGGTTTTCCCTCCGGAGTCGTATGGGTGACCGATATGAAGACAACCGTAACGAGCCACCTACGGAGACCTAAAAACATAGACAGAGGACGGTATGGAATGGTAGTTTACTTGAACATATAATAGAGGAGGAAATGGTTGAAGAAATTCTAGACAAGGTGTTATTAGAGTTAGCTAAGGTTGAAGACTATGAATTGATTTTGAACCAAGAACCTAGGAAAGAATGTGTAAGTGAGTTCGTTAGAGTGGTTAGAGGTGAGAGAAATGATGGTTTACTTGGATAGTAGTGCTATAGTAAAGAGATATATTAAGGAAGTTGGAAGTGATGTTGTAGGAAAAGTATATCTTAAGGTGTATGCAGGTGAAATAGCTGAAAGCTTATAGAAAAGTACTATATTTATGAAGCAGATCGGCTCAAATAGCTTCAACTAAATACGTAAATGCAAAGCAGTTTCTTACAGGAGATAAACACCTGCATGAGGTAGCATTGGAGGTGGAGTTAATTTGTTATTTTATTATTATGAGGAATGTACAATGGTAATGAAGTTTATTGAAAATGTTTGTTAATGAATTAGTACCTAAAAACAAACACCACGTTCATTATACATAACATTACATTAATATAGGATTAGCAAGCATCTAAATATCCCAAGGACAGTTCAAAACAAACATATTATTAAGTAATAATCGAAGCATAATCATGGTTATGTATATGGGATGTTATTAGGTTTAATTTTTTCAGCTACTGCTTTAACTAATTGTTTAACCTTTTTAAGTGCCTCTTCTACGTGTTCATGAAATGCCCAGCCCTCATAGAAGTTGATATGCATGATATTGGCATGAGCCCATGCATCTTTAATCCAATCTCCTAGCTCACTTACCATTCTCCTAGTGTAATCCCATAGTTCCCTATGGCTTACTAGCCTCTTACCCTCCCTCCAATAGGCATACGCTTTAACTGATAATGCAGCTGCACCCCAAATTTTTTCACTAGCTTGCCTTAAATCACCCTTCTTTAATTCCTTTTCTGCCTGATTCAACATGTACTCAGCAACCTCTACATAGTCTAACGCTCTATCCTTAGGGTCTAATACAGATTCTTCAAGTTTCTCAAGTATGACCTCCTCTAAACTAACGCCAAGCTCCCTAGCCTCTCTCTGGAGTTTCTCCTTAACCCTACTGGGAACTAGTAAAACAAAATCCAAGTTATTTACCCTCTATAGTATTAATATTTGATATAATACTCATAAACTTTCCCGTAACCTAAAACACATCATAGCTTATTAGCTAAAACGGGAACTTAACCTCTTCTACTCCATGCTCTCTAATTCTAATAGTTAAAAATTTAATGGTAAGCTTATATCTAAGACCACTACTATTCCTATGGATTGCTATACTGAAGCATGTATTCTACTTTAGGAGTGGCATAAAGTTAAGTACAGGGAATAGTTTATATTTGGAAGCAGGTATGTTTTTGTCTCAACCCCATAAGATATAATAAGGAAAACCTAAATAGAAATCATAAAGCTACGTCTTTAAGCGATGGAGAGATGAGGTCTTCTAATATCTTCATCCTTTAATGGTACTTGTATTTTATTTTAAAGTTTTTTGTACGCTCATAACTTTTGTATATTCCTTTGTTACACCATTATAGAGGTTATTTAGATGTCTCTTCGTTTATAAGGTGCCATCTGGTATATTACATTTTGCTTTTTAAGTACTAAAGTGCTTCTTGAATGATAGTATGATGTTTCTTCCATAATAATTGATGAAATCATCTGTACCTAGAGGTCCGGGACTATGAAACTTATGGTAGACCCGTATCATTGTTTGTTGTCAGCACCAGAAACCTTCATCATGGTGCAGTTTATCTAGCCCTCATCATCCTGATTTTAGGTTTTATTGTTAAGTTTATAAGTATTCTTGTATATCCTTGAGTTTAAGGAGTATAGTGTATGGTCTTAGAATATGGTGTGGTTGAGAAGAAGCTTAGACCTGGTATGGTGCGTGTTGCTGTAGTTTATCCTAGTATTTATAGAGTTGCCGTTGCTAGTCTTAGCTTCCACATATTATATTATTTGCTTAACTCCTATGAACACGTATATGCTGAGAGATTTGTGTTGCAGAGACTTAGAGGTGAAGAACCCCCTCCTAGGAGTATAGAAACTGGTACACCGCTAAAGAACTTCGACTTAATACTATTTACCGTACACTATGAAATAGATTACGTCAATATTGTTAGAATATTATTAGCTAGTAGATTAGTTCCCTTCAGAGATAAGAGGAAAACTGATGATCCAATAATAGTTATTGGTGGTCCACCAGTAACTGCTAATCCTGAACCACTAGCCAATATAGCTGATGTTTTAGCCATAGGTGAGTCAGAGAAGCTTATACCTAGGCTTATAGATTCCTTGAGATTTGAAGTAAAGGAAAGGATATTGGAAAGTCTCGGTAATCCAGGTTTCTACATACCTAGCAGAGGTAGGGAAGAAGTACATAGAGTTTATGTTGAGAACTTAAATGAGGCATTTCATCCTCTATTACAGTTTAAAAGCCCGGAGATAGATCATGCCTTTGGTTATGCTTATATGATTGAAGTTGATCGTGGATGTTTTTGGAGTTGCGCTTTCTGTATGGGCTCTCACATATATAGACCATATAGAATTCGATCAACAGATCTTATAATGAAATACATGGAGAAGGGAGTTTGCTTAAATAAGACTAATAAGGTACTATTCATAGCTACGTCATTCTTTAATCATCCAGGAGCTACGAAGCTTTTAGAGAAGGCTATTGAATTAAATGTTGAAGCAACTGCTCCTAGTATTAGAATAGAGACATTAAATAAGGATAGATTAGAGCTATTAGTATCTGCAGGTCAAAAAACGTTAACTATAGCTCCTGAAGTAGCTTCTCCTAGACTTGGTATTGCAATTGGAAAGCCCTATGTTGAAGAAAGGGTACTTAGTATAGCTAGGGATTCGGCTAAGGTGGGATTTAAGAGAATTAAAATGTACTTTATGATAGGATTTCCACGTGAGACTTTAAGTGAAGTAGAGGCTATAGCAAAGTTAATTTCAAAAACCCATAGTGAAGTCGGTAAAAATATTGAACTAGAAGTATCCATAAATCCACTCATTCCTAAACCTCAAACACCTCTTCAATGGACTTCGCCAGAACCTTTAGATAAGTTAAGGAAAAAGATTAAGATAATAAAGAATAGTATTCCCTATAAAGTTAGATTAGATTATCTTGACCCTAGAGAAGCATTTATACAAGCAGCAATAGGGTTAGGGGATCAAAACATTGGTAAGCTACTTGTTCATTGGGCTAACTATGGTGGAAGGTTAGGTTCTTGGACTAAAGCGTTAAGGGAGAGCGGTATTAATCTAAATTACATTGTTAATGGTAGGGATCTTGATGAAGAACTTCCATGGAATCATATTAAGTCTGGTCCTCCAGCGGAGTTCTTGCGGAGGCGTTGGGAAACTATATTATCTATACTAAAATAAGGATATGTCGGTTAAGGTGTAGCTAATGACTCTACTAGAGATTAAGGATCTTAAGGTAAGAGTAAATGGTAGAGTTGTAATAAATGGTATAAGTCTTAGAGTTGATAATGTTGGTGAAGTTCATGTACTGATGGGTCCTAATGCTGCTGGGAAGACATCTTTATTAGCGACAATTATGGGTTTACCGAGGTATAATGTCATGCATGGTAGCATATATTTTGATGGAAAGGATATAACGAAAATGCCATTATATGAAAGAGCTAAGATGGGCATAGCTCTCGCATTTCAATTTCCTCCAGTAATTAAGGGGGTAAAGTTAAAGGATTTTGTTAAAGTAATGCTTGAAAGATATCATTGTAGTCATGCATCTCTATTAGCGAAAATACTTGATATTGATGGGTTAATGGATAGATACTTGTTCTTAGGATTTAGTGGTGGTGAACGTAAGAGAACTGAGCTTTACCTATCATTAATTCAAAGACCAAAACTATTGATGTTGGATGAACCTGATAGTGGTGTAGATATTGATAGTATTACTAAGATAGCAAACGCTATAGAATTGTATGTTGAGAACGTTCCTTCATCAATACTCCTAGTAACTCATTCAGGACATATATTGTCAAAGATGAAGCACATAGACTATGTGCATATAATAGTTAGTGGCAGAATAGTGTATACAGGTTCGCCGGATGAGGTCTTGCCATTGGTGTTTAAATTAGGGTATAAAGAAACATTAAGTATGCTGACAGATAGGAAGGTAAAGGAGTAAGGTTATGTCTCGGAAACGTGAAGAAATAAGCGAGTACACCATCGAGAGGCCTGTAGTAGTTGATGAGAGTGTATTGGAAGAGAAGAGTACACTTAGTGCTGCTAAGAGAGTTGGACTTACAGCGCCTGAATTTAGGCGTGCTGCTTTTGTTCAGGTAGATTATTCGCAAGTATTAACAGCTATGAAGAAGGTGCTTGAGAAGTATAAGGTTATAGTTCTAAATACTCGTGAAGCTCTAAGAAAATATCCTTGGGTTAAGAAATACTATTGGAAAGCATTAAGTCCAAGTCAGGACGAATATACGTCAAGTGTTGAGGAATATAGTGGTGATGGCTACTTTATATACGTTCCACCTAAAACTAAAGTTCCATTCCCAATACTGACTTGCTTGTTAATAACTAGGAATAATCTAGGACAATTACTACATAATATCATTATAGTTGATGAAGGAAGCGAACTACACCTCATGACTGGTTGTGCTGTCTCGCATCTTGTTGATAGAGCACTACATATCGGAGTATCTGAATTCTATGTAGCAAGGAACGCCAAGTTAACGTTTACAATGATACATGCCTGGGGTTCAGGTGTTGATGTAAAGCCTAGAACAGGAGTTATTGTAGAGGAGGGGGGAAGATATACTAGCTACTATGTAATATATAGTCCAGTAAAACACCTTCAGACTTTCCCAAGAATATACTTAGGTAAAGAAGCTAAAGCATATAGCGTAACCATTACCGTTGGCTCAGGTAAATCAGTATACGATGTAGGATCTAGAATAGTATTAAAAGATGTAAATGCCGTGGGAGAAATAATTTCAAGAAATCTAGCTGAAGACAGCTCCCAGATAATTGCTAGAGCAAACATTACGGCAACAGCACCTAACACTAAAGGTCATATAGAGTGCTTAGGATTACTACTCTCAGACAATGCGGTTATTAGAGCTATACCCGAACTTGAATCTCACATACATGAAGCTGAACTAACCCACGAAGCATCAATTGGCAAAATAGCCGAGGAGGAACTAATATACTTGATGTCAAAGGGATTTACAGAAGATGAAGCCAAGACAATGATAATTAGAGGATTCCTATCAGTTGATGCACCAGATCTACCAATGCATGTGAAAAGGGAAATCGATAAAGTATTAGATTTAATACTAAGAGAAGCCAAGGGTTAAGGTGAACTAATTATTGGTCGAAGTAGAATTAAAATACATGATTACACCAAGTGAAGTTAACACAATTAAATCTAAACTAATCAAATTAGGATGTCAGATTAAGAATAAAGTCGTTGAGAAAGATCTATACTATCAGCATCCTCTAAGGGACTTTTGGAAAACAGATGAAGCACTTCGACTAAGAAGAACTGAGAATGGGATAGAATTAACGTATAAGGGTCCTAGAAGGAAGGGTATTGCTAAGATAAGAAAGGAGATTAGTGTATTGGTATCCTCCTTTGATGATATGCATAGCATACTCACAATACTTGGCTTTAAACCAGTAGCTGAGGTGGTTAAGGAGAGAGTGTATTATTCATGTCCTAACAATATTTGTGTAACATTAGATGACGTAAAGGGGCTTGGATACTTCATTGAACTAGAATTTAAAGGTAAACTAGGTGTTGATGAAGCAGTTAAAGTGCTATTGAATTTTGCTAACAAGTTGGGCATTAAGGGTACTCCCATAACTAGGTCTTACTTAGAGTTGTTATTAGAGAAATCAAGTTAAAATAAAATACTTCCCTTAAAGCATAGATAACGGGGAGACCACGTGATTGGTAGCCTTAAGTGCTTCTTTGAGCCAAAGAGTGTAGCTGTTATAGGTGCTTCAGAAAAACCTGGAACTATTGGAAGAGCATTAATGACTAATCTATTAGAGAGGTTTAAGGGCAAAATTTATCCCGTGAATGTTAAATATGACCAAGTATTTAGGTTAAAGTGCTATAAGTCAGTAAAGGAAATACCCGACAAAGTTGATTTAGCCGTTATAGCCGTACCCGCTCCCGTAGTAGTTAATGTTGCCAAGGAGTGCGGTGAAAAAGGAATTAAGGGACTATTAGTAATTAGCGCTGGATTTAAGGAAATCGGGGAAGAAGGTGCAAAAAGAGAAGAGGAATTAGTTAAAGTAGTTGAAAAGTACGGTATGAGGCTCATAGGCCCTAATTGTCTAGGAATATATGATGCACATACCGGACTTGATACGATCTTTAATCCAAGTGATAGGCAAGCAAAACCAGAACCAGGTTCCGTAGCATTTATTTCACAAAGTGGAGCTCTTGGAGCGGCAGTTTTAGATTGGATTGCAATAACTGGCATAGGTTTAAGTAAATTCATTAGTTATGGTAATGCAGCTGATGTAGATGAATCAACATTAATAGAGTATTTAGCTGAAGACCCGAAAACAAGCGTGATAACATGTTATATCGAGGGTGTAAGAGATGGTCGAAAATTCATGAATGCTATTAGGGAGGCAATTAAGAATAAGAAGCCCGTTATAGTGTTAAAAGCTGGTAAAACTGAACATGGAGTAAGAGCTGTTTCATCACATACAGGTAGTATTGCAGGTTCGTATGAAGTATATGAGGCAGCACTTAAACAAGTTGGAGCTATTGTAGTTGATGAACTTGAAGACCTCATAGTAGCTGCAAAAGTCCTATCATGGCAACCACCAGCTAAGGGTAATAGAATAGCAATAGTAACTAATGGAGGTGGAGCAGGAGTACTAGCAACCGATGCTATAGAGCGTTGCGGCATGAAAATGGCTAAACTTGAACAACATACGATTGAGAAGTTAAGAAGCGTGCTACCACCAGCAGCATCACCCTACAATCCAGTAGACATATTAGGTGATGCGCCTGTTGAGAGGTATGAGAATGCCATAAGGATAACAGCAAGTGATCCAAATGTTGATGCACTTATAGTAATAACTATAATGCAGTCACCAGCATTAAATGCTGACCAGCTTAGACAAAGATTAAAGGCAATTAGAGAAGATATTGATAAGCCCATGGTCATGGTAGCTCCAGGAGGAGAGTACACAGAGAAGCATTCAAGTAGGATAGAGAAGGAGGTAAAAATACCAGTATTTAAGACCCCTGAACAAGCTGTAAAGGCTATAAGGATAGCTGTTGAATGGGGTAAGATACTACGTAAATATGGTCTAATAGGTTAAAGTAATGAATAAAAACTCTAACAATATTTTAATAAGATCTATAAAACATTCACTGAAGATTCTTTCACCTATTCCACGATACCAAATAATAGCGTTAATAGAATTAATTAAAGGTTCCGAAAATAAGTGAATTAATTAGAGAGTGTAGATCCCTAGGATTTGAGTGTAGTCTTTTTGAGGATCATATAAAACGTTTAGTTAAAGACAATGTAGTTGTAATAGAGGATAACGTCGTTAGGCTTACCGATTACGGCTTAGAAGCATTACAGGCGCTAAATGACGTAAATAATGAGCTTGAAAGCCTGGTGAGTAAGGTTCGTGGAAAAAAGTATTGATTATTATGAGGTATTAACTCAAGCTTTAACTCCTATAGCAGGTCTTGTCACATTAACTTCAGACAGAAGCATGGAAGTAAAGATGTTTGAATTAGCTATTCATGGATTTATATCGGTACTTATAGCTACAGTATTCTGTTACCTGTCAGCAGAGAACCCTGAGCTCATTGATATATTGAGGGCATTAGAATTAGCTACATGGGTGCTTCAACAATTATTGGTACTCCTTTCTTAAAGTACTTCTTGTAGGCAAATCTTAGTCTACCACGTCTTCTTCTAGCTCTCTCCCAGTCAACCATGTGCTCCATTCCGGGTAATGCAAAGTTTCCATCAGGTAGCTCAACAAGTTTTCCTTTGTCGATTAGGTTTCCTAGAGCTTTCCTTAATCTATCTTCACCTGCTAGTCCACTAAATACTTCTCTAAGTTCTTTCCATGATACAGGTCGTCCCTTCTCCTTTATTATCTTTAATATTAATTCCTCGAGTTCTCTATCTTTGGGCGCTTTCATTACTATTACTTCATTGTCTTCATACAATACCTCCAAGTTCAAGTCCACGCTTCTATGCTCATTATTGTTTGTTTCTATACTCATACTACCACCCCACTCTCTCAAACTTATAAACTTAACTTGAAGGTTTATAAATATTTGTAGAAATATTTAGATTAATCTAATGTTTTAACCTTTTATACTCTCTCCTAACGTTTAACATTGCTGCTTAATTATTATAATCTAATAGTATAATCTTAAACGAGTTTATTGATTCTATTTTAACCTGTTTTACAATATATGTTAGATGGGTGCTTTATGTTATGAAGTCAAGACTTCTCCTGCCCGAGGGGTCAAAGACCCTCCTCCTAGGAAATGAAGCAATTGCTCGTGGCGTTATTGAAGCTGGTGTTGGAGTTGCTTCAGCTTACCCGGGTACCCCATCAACTGAAATAGTTGAGGCACTAGCTAGTGTTGCCAAAGATGTTGGTATGTATGTTGAGTGGAGTGTTAATGAGAAGGTAGCATTTGAGCTTGCATACGCAGCTGCTATGTGTAATGTAAGGGCGTTAGTTGCAATGAAGCATGTAGGTCTTAATGTCGCTGCAGATCCCCTTATGAGTAGTGCTTATACCGGCGTTAATGGCGGTTTCGTTATTGTTAGTGCTGAAGATCCATTTATGTGGAGTAGCCAAAATGAACAGGATAACCGATATTATGGGCTACATGCCTACATACCAGTATTTGAGGCATATAGTCCTGGAGAAGCCAAAGATATTATAAGAGATCTCTTTGATCTTAGTGAAAAGATTAAACATCCCGTTATCTTCAGGTCTACTACAAGGCTAGCTCACTGCAGGGGACCTGTAGTTTATGGCCCTATCCGTAAACCTGTTATAAAGGGTAAATTTGAGAGGGATCCAGAGAAATGGACTTTAGTCCCAACATATGCTAGGTTAAGGAGGCTAGAGCTTATTAAAAAGTGGGAGGATATAAAGAGGGAAATGGATAATTGGCGATATAACCAGCTCATAGATAATGATAGTGAGTATTCCATAATAGCCGTAGGTATGGGATATGGATTTGTAGTTGACATATTAAAAAGCCTTAAGATTGAAAATAAAGTTAATGTATTGAAAATATCATCATCTGTTCCTATTCCAGTAGAATTAACTAAGAAAGTGCTAGAGAAGTCAAGCAAGGTACTTATAGTTGAAGAGTTAGAACCTATAGTTGAGCTTCAAGTAAAGAGTTTAGCTCAAGATCTTGGAGTAAACGTTAAGATTCATGGTAAAGACCTCATACCTATATACTATGAGTTGACGTTGAATAGGGTTTCTCAGGCAATAGCTAAGTTCATGGGATTAAACGTTTCATTACCTGAGGGAGTTAGTGTAGAAGAGAAGATTCCACCAAGACCACCAACCTTTTGTCCTGGGTGTCCCCATAGAGCATCGTTCTATGAGCTTAAGAAAGCAATAATGTCGCTTAAAGTTAATGCCATATATTCTGGAGATATAGGATGTTACGCTTTAGCTGTTCTACCGCCCTATAGAATGCAGGATGTATTAATTGAAATGGGAGGAAGTATTGGTACAGCTAATGGATTTGCACATGTAGTTGATGACCTAATAGTAGCTACAATAGGTGACTCCACGTTCTACCATGCAGGAATACCTCCACTAATAAATGCTATATACAATAATGCACCAATGCTCGTATTAGTTCTTGATAATAGAGTTACGGCAATGACTGGTCATCAACCACACCCAGGTACTGGAATTAGGGCAACTGGCGAGCCAGCACCAATAGTTGATATAGAAGCTATCTGTAAATCACTAGGCGTCGAGCACGTTAAAACGCTAGATCCATATAATGTTAAAGACTCAATAGAGGAAATCACTAAGGCAATAAAGTATGTTATTGAGAAGAAGAAGCCAGCCGTTATCGTAATGAAGAGAGCATGCGCACTAGTAGTTTCATCAATGGCTAGGAGAAAGGGTATTGAGAAACCACTATACAAGATAGATCCTGATAAGTGTAGAGCTTGTAAGATATGCTATGAGGTGTTTGGATGTCCAGCAATATCTCCTAGAGAAGACGGGAAAGCAAGCATAGACCCTATACTATGTACAGGTTGTGGAGTATGTGCACAAATATGTCCATTCAATGCTATAGTTCAAGAAAGAAAACCTACACCTGAATGGGAGAAACTATGGTTCTAAGGGGTGAGAACATGAAGGCGAACGAAACTATAAATATAATTGTCACAGGAGTTGGAGGTCAAGGACTCATAACATTAGGTGATGTATTGGGAACGGCTGCTGTACTAAGAGGTGTTAAGGTATTTGTATCTGAAGTTCATGGATTAGCTCAAAGAGGGGGTAGCGTTATAGTCCATGTAAGAATAGGCGAGCCTAACTCGCCATTAGTACCTGAAAAAGGAGCTGATGTAATATTAGCTCTCGAAGTACTAGAAGCTATTAGAGCTATAGCTACATATGCTAATCCAAAGACCTTGGTTATAGTGAATAGAAGGCTTATACGACCAGTTGTACCTGGAGTTAAGTTAAAGAATGTAGACGAATACATTAGCTATATTAAGAAATTAGGATTGAAGGTTATAGAACTAAATGCACTTGAACTAGCAATAAAGGCTGGTAATCCCCTTGGAGAGAATATGGTTATGATAGGTGCGTTATTAGCCTCAAAGGCCTTGAAAGGACTACTAGACTTAAATGACGTTGAAAAAGCTATTCAGACAGTAATGTCTAAGAAATGGATTGATGTCAATATTAAGGCCTTAAGGGCGGGTTATGAAGAAGTAGCCAAGGTAAGTCAGTAACATTTTTTACAAAATACTATCAGCCCCAATATTTATATTTTCAACAACAAATGATATGTAAGAGTGGTAATAGGATATAGTAGGGGTTATGTCATGAAGGAGACAATAATAGTAACATTTAAGGCACCACGTCAGTTAATAGAAGAGGTTGATAAGCTCGTAAACATGGGATTATATAATAGTAGGAGTGAAGTATTTAGGCATGCACTTGCATTATTCTTAAGCAATTTTAAGGAGAGATATAACCAGTGGTATAGGGAGAATGAAGGAGGATTTAAGAGAAATATATAGGAAGCTTACTAATAAAGAGAAAATAGTATTTGATTATTTCCTTAAGAACGTCTCAGTAGGGGAAATATTAGCCATTAGAGAATTATCGGCAATATATAAGATTGAGAATCCAGAACAGATAATAAACTCGCTAATTGCTAAAGGGTTATTGGAGAGAGGTATTGGTTGTTATAATCTTGCAAAGGAGTTAAGGGTTCATGAAAAGTAAGTTAAACTATATTTAATGGCCTAAGGCTTAAAGCCTTCCTAATTACTTCTTTGTTTACTATGCCATCAATTATGGCTTTGAATAGTAATGCTAATACATGCCTACATACTATGTTCTCTCTACCACATGTACAACTCCATATTCCCTCGCTTAATTTAACTTCAGCTGTTTCTCCATGAACTTTGCCCTTTAGGGTTAGTGTGGGTTCATCGAACTCTAGGTCTATGTTTTCATTAGCTATGAATGAAATGGCTATTGATACTTCGTCTAAGCTAGTTGCTGCTATGTCGTTTATTATTTTAGGGGATTTACTAACTACGTCGACTATTGAGCTTACATGACCTCCAGTTACTTCAGTAATTTCCTTTAATTGTTCTATTAATCTCCTCCTTATGCTTGCTTCACCCATAGCCTTACTCCATTCCTTAAGAACATCGATGTCTGCACCAGCATATTCTAGTTCTCTATCTCTAACTCTAACCATTACTGGAGCACATGCTATAGGTCCAAGTACTATCGCTTCACCTGGATTAAGTCCTGGTAAATTGCTTAAGAGTTCTTGACTCATTTCCTCGCTAGCGTCTCTAACAGCTTCTTGGTCTCTTGGATTGACTATTCTTAATATTATTTGACTTTGACATTGACTTAGTATGTCTGAATCTACCTTGCTAGGTCTTTGAGTTATGACTATGAGGAATACTCCAAACTTCCTACCCTCACTAGCTATTTTAGCTATCACATCTCTACTCCATGTATTCTCTAAGTGTTTTGGAGGTGCGAATCTATGGGCTTCCTCAAGTACTATAACCACGGGATACGGGTATTTCTCTCCCCTTAATCCTCTACAATATCTTACCCTTGCGTTAAATACTCTTGACAAAATACTATACACTAAGTGATCTTGAACTTCCTTTCTTAAACCACTTAAGTTGAATATAGTTACTTGTGAGGGCTTCAATACTTTTTCTAATGGAATAGTGGTTGTTGTATATACTCCTATCTTCCTTAACGTTTCCAGGTATCTTATTGTATCGTATCCCGGATCTATATCTTTTCTAAGACCAAGCCATAGTCTCTTTAATCCTCTCCTTAACTTTACTATGAGCTTTTCATTATTTTCTAGGTTCTTTAGATCTATACCTAGTGATGTATTGAATTCACGCTTAATGGCGTTATAGAAGTCTTCGAATCCTGAACCGCGTTTTATTGCTTTAACCGACTCTATGGATGCTATTGCTGATTCAATTATTTTCTGTAGAGCCTTTAAACCTCCTAGTTTAGGATCATCAAATACTTCAACTAATACCTTACTAACTTCTTTAGCGCCCGCTAGGACTGCACGAAGTCTTGAAGCTGTTGGCGGTATCCTAGCAACTGATGCTAATTCGTCAGCCGTCATGTTTAGTACACTAACTCTATAGAGTACATCACCTTCTTGATTCTTATGACCTTTAAGTACGAATGCATCAACTGATTCATTATATTTCCTGAGCTTGTGTATTGATTCCTTAATTTTAACGTATTCTCCGTGAGGGTCGAGAACTAGGATTGTAGCTCCTTTCTTTAATAACTCTTCTATTAGTACTATGCTTGTCCATGTTTTCCCGCTACCTGTAGCTGCTATTATTGCTAAGTGCCTTCTTATACCATCCATATTAAGCATAACTGGTACACTAGGTCTAGTAATTAAATACCCTATATGGAGTCCTTTAGCAGGTTCAATGCTATAGAACTCCCTTATTAGGTCATCTGGTGCGAGATAGACCCATGAACCTATTGTGGGAGCATGACGCGGATAGTAGATTTTTCCTTTATACTTATATCCTAAGACGTGAGCTATGCCTACAACTAGGTCTGATAAAGCTACTTTAGGTACATCTTTAATAACATCCCATGGATGTGATGGTGATATACCTATTCCATACCTCCTTATCTCACGTACTTGCGCTAATACCTTTACTCTATGTGGAATAGATTGACCTGGAGGAATTTCCTCTAATTCTACATAGACGTATTCATATAATGGGGGAGGAGTGTCAGGGTTAATGCTAAATACGAAATAGCTTGGCTTAGAGTCTCCAGTTACCTTTCCTATTCTTAACGGCCTATTCATTAACCAACACCTATGCTGTACCTCCTACTTAATGGGATGCTAAACCCATACTTCCTCAATACGCCATCCATTATCATTATATATTGTCTCATTTGTCTTGCTGAGAGTTTTGCTAATTGATGAGCTTGTATTAGCCAAGTATTATAGTATTTAGGACTCTTATAATCTTTAACAATTCTACTCATTATTACTACTTCATCTGGCGTTAGATTTCTAAGAGCTCTTTTGACTTCAATGAATTTGCTATCTTTATCTATTGTTTCCACCATTAGTGCATAGTCCAGCGGGTTTAGCTTTAGATATGTAATGCTTATTGCAGGTAATTTTCTTAGATATTCGTCGAGTACATCTTGGTATAGTTCAAGGAAGCTTCTATCAGCTTCATTAGAGTACTTGGCTATTTCCCTAACGATTATTTCGAGGCTAGTTCTCCTTAGAACGCCTTCCACGACATCGTTTACTAGTCCAACTTTTAGGGGCTTTGTTCTACCTCTATTACCTTGGGATACGTCGTCTACTAAGTGTAAGTCTCTATATGTGGTGTTTAATAGTAGTTCAAGTATATTCCTTAACTTATGCTCTCTATTAATACTAATGTATCTTCTTATGATATACCCCCTACCTCTAGCGGGGTAATTTAAAAGGTATTTTGCGATCTCGTTTTCTCCTAGTTCCTTGAGCTTAAGGTATAATAAGTACTCTTTTAATATTCTTAGTGAAGAGTTTTTGCTAACGAATGCTAACTTTACGTTATTCTCTTGGGATTTCCTGATTAGCTGGTAGAGTTCTATGAAGAGCTTAA
>CAYPZO010000023.1:16229-17634 GCA_964415135.1 uncultured Desulfurococcales archaeon
ACGTTATTCTCTTGGGATTTCCTGATTAGCTGGTAGAGTTCTATGAAGAGCTTAACTGCCAGCGTAAATGACTTTAATTCTCCTAGACTTAATCTATCCCTCTTTATGTATGGTTTAATTATTCTCATTAGCGATTTTATTAGTGTAACGAAGAGACTTCCATCTACTAATAATATTGTATTGTCATCGGCAAAGTTTATGGATTTACGAGCTACTGAGACCTCGGTATACGTCCTCAATAAGTCTAAGTATCCTGGCGACCTATATCTGGTTAATTCTACTTTTAGTTCTCTAACTGGTTTAATTCCATTACTAAATACTGCTATAGCCCTTGTAACGTATAGTGCACCACCACCACTCAGTTCTTCTCTTCCTGAGCCTCCATCAATGGCAATTACGGTTTTATCGTCTACATCTTGTTGTGGTATATCATTAATCCAGAAACCTATTGAAGCTAAATCCTCAATTACCTGCTTGCCTGGGTTTATTTCAATGTATCTCTTTGATTCTATTAGCTGCGAAAGTTCCTCAAATAGTAGGTCAGTAAACATGTCGGTTTCTGAGTACACTATCCTACCCTCTCAAAGGAAATCATATATTGTATAATACCTTAATAAAAATGTAGTATATTCCACTTTTCACCATTCCATATTATACGCTATAACTCCCTTAGCTTCTTCAATCCATCTTACTGGATAGAATCCTGCTCTCCTAAGTCTCTCCATTACCCCTTTTATGAACCTCATTCTATGTTTACCTGGCTCTCCTGTATAGTGAAATAATATTCCCTTTTTCCTTAGTATTCTATAGAGTTTTCTGTAGAAGTCTTCACTATATAGATGACCCGTTGTAGAAGTAAATCTGGGTGGGTCGTGGATTATTCTGTGGAAGTAATCATCAGGGAAGAAGTCAATTACCTCGTATACGTCTCCTTTAATTACTACTATGTCTTTTCTCTCTAATAGTTGAGACCAAGGATTATGTTGTGCAATTTCTAGGACGTTCTCATCTACTTCAACGGTATATACTCTGGCTGCGCCATGAAGTAAGCTTAGTATTGCTGTATATCCTAAACCCGTACATGTGTCTAAGACTATATGCCTCTTCCTTACCTTAGCTTTCTTAACTTTAATTTTAGAGTCCTCCCA
Source organism: uncultured Desulfurococcales archaeon (assembly GCA_964415135.1). Classification (GTDB taxonomy): domain Archaea; phylum Thermoproteota; class Thermoprotei_A; order Sulfolobales; family WANQ01; genus CAYXRT01. The sequence goes on from CAYPZO010000023.1 coordinate 17,378, forward strand.
TGGCGTTATGCCCTTTACCCTATGCATGTGAATACCATTAATTTCCAGTGTTGGTGAAGCATTACCATTAACGGCCATTAGTTTATAAAAGCTATGCTTAGTTCTTATGATAATAGGCTTAATCTCGTCATCACCTATGACCTCGTATACAGTATTACCCTTTATCGATGCTAATACGTCAAGTGAAACCCAATATCCTCCAAGATTTACTTTCCTAAAGCTTTCATCGAAGTACACGTTACTTTTAGTTAGACCTA
>CAYPZO010000024.1:0-13796 GCA_964415135.1 uncultured Desulfurococcales archaeon
TTATGCTTTCCATGCTAATAGCCTTAGAAGGACATGCATCAACACATATATTACACGGTATCTTTTCAGGACACTCAATAATAGCTACAGGTCCCTTCTTTAACCTCTCACCGGGTGGTAGTAAGCCGAGCTTTTTAAGCTCATCAACAGTAACTATTCCCGTTCTACGATAGGAGGGAACTTCACCCAAACAGGCTCACCCCCTAATTTCAGGTATTAGGGCTTTCTTCATACCCATTCTAGTTCTAGATAGAACAGGAGCCTTACGATACTCCTCAAGAAATGCTATCAACTTCTCTCTCTCCTTAACAGCTTCATCTATTGGTCCTAGAACCTTAATAACAGCTGACAAGCCAGCAATTCTTCCTTCAATCATAGCTGTAGTTGCCTCCTCAATACCAGTAATATCTCCAGCAATGAATACTCCTGGAACAGTTGTCTCAAGATACCTATTCCTCAGAGCAACAAGTCCTCCAAGCTCGGGTATCCACGCCATCTTAGCGCCTGCTTGCGCCAACAATGTATGGTCCGGTGTTAGTCCAACAGCAAGTAGCACTAAATCACATGTTACTTCGCGTTCAGTTCTAGGAATAGGCTTAAATCGCTCATCAACTTGAACTATGGTAGCACCTTCAACTCTCTCGTGACCCCAAACCTCCTTAATGGTATGTTGGATAAGTATTGGGATACCATACCTCCTAACCTTAGCTGCGTGAACAAACCATCCTCCAATTGTAGGAGCAATCTCGAGTATTGCTTTAACCTTGGCTCCAGCTTGAAGTAGCTGGTAGGATACGATTAAACCAACATTACCTGAACCAACAGTTAACACTTCCTCGCCAGGCAAAATACCATATTCGTTCATTAATGTTTGAGCACCACCAGCACCCATAACGCCTGGGAGATCATTACCTGGAAATGCAAGGTAATTCTCCTGAGCACCTGTAGCAACGATTATAGCCTTTGCCTTAACTCTATAGAGCTTATCCCTAGACGCTAAGCCAACCCACAAGTCTCTAAAGATACCATAAGCTGTAGTTCTAGTTAATACCTTAACGTTAGGTAGTTCACTTACCTTCTTAGACAAATGTTCAGCTATTTGGAATCCTCTTAATCCTCCAAATAGCTCCTTAGAACCAAAGAACTTATGTGTCTGCTTAACAAGTTGCCCTCCAAGCTTAAAGTGCTCATTAACTAGCACAACATTTAATCCATACTTGGCAGCAGTTAATGTAGCTTCTAAACCAGCAGGTCCGCCACCAATAACTAATACGTCGGTTTCAATAACTTCTTCTCCACCTACATGCTCTACTTCCTTAGGCTTAGGGACATCAGGTAACCCTGACTGTCTATAAACCTTAATACCTTCGCGGACGGGCTCAATACATGTCCTAACATTGGGGACTCCGTCAACATTCATAAAACAACTGCTACACTTGCCAATCATACAAAAAGCTCCACGAGGTCTCTGAAGCTTACTGCTCCAAGAAAATACATTAATGCCTATTGCATATAATGCTGCAGCTATTGACTCTCCTTCATAGGCTTCTACTTCTCTACCCTCAAAGTAGAATTTAATCTTCTTATCACGCTTAAACTCTAAGATTGGATGACGCCAAATCCGTTTATCGGTGGTAGAAGGATGCGGAATGTTGATCCCCTCCTCTGATACCTAACTCCCACAAGAATAAAAACCTTTAATGCGCTTTCTCAATAATAGCCTCATGTAGCTCATTTAACGTTAGGTTCAACATGACCCTACCCCTCTTAGCACTTTTAATAAAGGTAACTGAAATCTTCAATAGGTTTTCACTACCAAATAGCTCTCTAATAGCGTTAGAAGATGCTAGGATGGGTTTCTTAACGTAAACTTTCCTTATGACTCCTTTATCTATATCTAGGTCTACATTAGTTATGAATCCTATTAAAACACCCCATTTATCGTAAACCTTACTTCCTAACATAGATTGAAGGCTGTGAAGTCCGCCAATATGTACTTCAAGTAAATCCCTTATCAAGATAGGTGATGTTACTGATAATCCAATGGCTATGAGCACTATAATTGAGCCTATACTTCTATAAACAATCGATAAAACTATTATCAAAGATATTATGGACAGCAATAACAGTATGAGCAATAAATCAAGCCAACGACACATACTCTCAATTCTATCTATTTCCAATACGATGTCCTTAGGTATATAAAATCTCCTAAATTGCCTTAATCCACTCAATGGCACAGTTAAAACATAGTTTGAATTTAACTTCATTAGTAAGGAAAAGGGAATAAATAACCTAATTAACCCAACATTAATAAAGGGTATGATGAACTTAGCAACAACAACTAATAGGATCCTACCTTTACCATCAAATAATAAATCAACAATTCTCCCAATTCTAGCTCCATCTACTCCTAAGATCAATGACTTATTTAGCACTACTCTTCTTCCAACTTATTCTATACTCTTCCACTCTTTTCTCTTTCCCCATTTTACTAATAATAGGTAAAGTTAATGCAAGTAATAGTGCTGAAATAAGAGGTAAAGATCTAGGGGTCTTAAACCATAAAACTATTCCAACAAGAGTTGCAGGAACACTAACCAACGTGTATATAACTTCAGCTCTATGTAAATTATATCCATTAAACTTTCTAGTTAACGATAAATATGCTATCGTATAGAATGGAGATAAAATTAAAACACAACCTAACGCGATTGACGATACTGTTGGGTCTTCTGATGTAGCTGTAGTTAATAGCATTAAAACCGAGATTATAGACCTTATAACTATTGAAGTATGAGGTCCATGTAAGCTAACAATTACTTGCGCTAACATAGATGAAATCCTAGATACTAAGATTACTACTCCATAAAATATTCCAATAATGATTAAGTTAATATTCAAGTAGTTAAGATAAGCTGGTATATAAGGTCTAAAAATGCTAAAGGCAAAAACCGTTGATATAGATAATAAGTAAATGTTTTTAGGGATAGGTTCACCACCTCGGTCGATGACCATCTTATTAAATGGATGCAAATAGAATAACATAGCTAGCGAAATAGCTGATATTGCGATAATTAGCGTATATGTAGTCATGACCCCATAATGGTATACTACGAATGAGAATACTAGACATCCTATAGAACCGAAGATAAAGTCCCATTTAGTAATATTCCTTACAATACTTCCCTTAACATGAGCATCAATACTTGAAGACAAGGTTATCGTTAAATTATATAGCTTACTAAGATAACCTGAAATAGATAACAAGTAGCATGAAGCAAATAATGATATGAGGTTTCCTATATTCCGGAATGGTGTAAGATTTAACAAGATTAAAGTGAGGGAAATTGCAATATGCATTACTAAATTCCATTTCAATTCAATAACGTATATCAGTGATGAAAAAATTATATACATGATCGATGCTATAATGAAGATGTACGCAACGCACTCTACTCCATAACTGTATGCAAATAGTAGTGGGTACCAAGAGATAAAACCTACCACAAAGGCTATTAAAAATCCACATAACTGTATGATATGTCTTATTGATGGAATTATTAAGCACCCCACTCAATTTCTTCACTTTCACCCGTTAAACTATCTATAATGTACTTCTTATTATTTAGTTCAATAAGCCAAAACTGCTTATACACTTTCTTGCACTTAACTATTTCAACTTTTGGTGGAAGCATTATCTTAAATTTTCTCATGGCCACGTAGACCATTTTCTTCTTAGCAAGGTTAACTGCTTTCTCCTCACTAATTCTTTCGGGAATAATTAAGTTAGCAGGCACCTTGATGGTAAAGGTGTCAGGAAAGCTATCAGCTAATAATACTAGTGCTCTAGCAAGATCAACAACTACAAATCCTTGAAGACTAGCGGGTTTTCCTAGTGCACGTCTAATAATGACTTTAATGTGATAAACCATGTATGGGTAGTAGATAGTATTTATGACCTTAACTCCTTGAGGTACGTTAATTACAGGCTTTATGGTTTCTATCACCTTAAATTCCAAGAAGAATCACCAAAAGGAGTATAGGAAAAAAGAGGTTGTTGTTCTAAAGGGTGTTTATGCGAGGCTGTTGATCTTTATGAAGTTCTTTACTATGTCTAGTTCTCTTAATGTCACTATTGCTGTAGTCTTTGGCTTTTCACTTGTGGCTTCCCTAACTTCGCCTTCAGTTGGCTTGGTCATGTACTCAAAGGTCTTGTTAACGAATTCCTCAGGTAATGGTGTGGTTACTAAGCTAACGACATAGGCTATTAGCATTGCTAATGGGAACGCGATTAGTAGCTCGTACCACCATGCAGCTAGCTTGGGGTCAGCAACTAATCTAGCGTAACACCATGGTATCCACACGATAGCGTTTACAACTGCTGTTACTGTAGCAGCTTTTAAGCCCTTACCAAGGTCGCCTTCAAGTATTGATCCTCCGATTAATACTAGTATGAATGTTATTATTGGTAACAATATTGCTATAACCCACCAGTTAGCGTTCATAGCTTCTACTGTTGGGAATATTAGTTTCTTAACATAGCTCTTCCAAATAATTATTCCAGTAGCGCCAGTAACCATACATGCGAAGGCTCCCGTAGCAGTTAGTCTTCTCCACCATAACGACATGAGCATTATTGGTCCAAAAGCTGCTCCTAGGCCTCCCCACGCAAATAGCACGAATAGGTATACTGATTCTCCGAAGAATAGCGCCCAGATTAGAGCTATAATTCCTAGGACGAATGTTACAATTCTGCTAATTAGTACTAGTTTCTTCTCCTCAATTTCTCTGCTTATGAACCTGTGATAAATGTCTTCGACTATTGCCGAAGCAGTTACAAGTAGCTGTGAATCAGCTGTGGACATCATTAATGCTAGTGGAGCAGCTAATACCATTCCAGCAAGTACTGGAGGTAACCAGTTAATAGCCAGAGTCTGTAGTGAGAACTCTGGGTCAGCTACAATTAAGTTCTTAGCTTCACGGAACTCAACCTTAGCAAACCAGCCAACGCTAATAGCTAGATAGTAAACTACTAGTAGTAGTAACATTGCTGTTATTGCTGCTTTCTTTAGGTCTCTTACGCTCTTAATACCCATAAATCTTACTATAATATGTACATTACCAGGCCATCCGAAACCTATGGCGAGATACGATAGTATTATTACTAACAGCAGTACGCCACTATACTCCCAGCCCCAGAAGTTGTTTAAGCTAACTAGCTTAGGATCAACTTCAGCCATCTTACTAAATAATCCACCAATACCTCCATACTTACTATAACCTACAGCAGCTATAATCAGCAGTCCTATGAAAGCCCACCAACCCTGTATGTAGTCGGTCCAACAGACTGCGAAGAATCCTCCTAGAACAGTATAAATAATCATAATTAATGCTCCAACGGCAATCCATGTAGTAATAGCTCCTCCTCCCATAATGGCTGCGAATAGCTTACCTGATGCAGTAAACTGTGCTCCTACGTATGCTGTTAGGAATATAGTTATTATTATAGCTGCAGTTAATCTAAGGACACCCTTAGTATCATTGAATCTCGCCTCAAGGTATGCTGGAATAGTTAATGCTCCAACAACCTCGGTATATCTTCTAAGTCTCTTAGCTATAAGGGTCCAACATATGAGGTCAGCGTAGAAACATCCAATAGTATTCCACGTAGCATTAACTCCCGACGAGAAACCTTCACCAGGTAAACCTAAGCCAACCCATCCACTCATTTCGCTAGCTCTTTCGCTAAAACCTATAACATAAGGACCTAGCCTACGCCCACCTAAGATGTAGTCGCTTAACGTCTTTACTAGTCTTTCCAGGACTATACCTACAATTAATACTATGGCAAGATAAGCTCCAAGAGCAATTAGTATTGTTGTAGAAACTTCAGGACTAACTGTAGCCATATACTTTCACCCCTACTCCTTTTCCTTTAACAATCCATACGCTAATTCAATACCTATAATCAGCATTATTATCTGTACTATTATCTGAATGATAAAGAACGCTAGAGCGTCGCCCGTACCAGGCATCTTAGCGATAAGCGATTTGATTAACGATAATAATGGCATGATACTGCCTAGACTAGAAATAATGGACAACACAGTACACCCATATAGACAGGATTATGTAAAGGAATTTAAACTTTTCATACGACACTGAATAACCTAATACTAACTATAACAGTTTATTCCAATTTAGAATAGCTGTAGATTCTATGAACTCAAAGAGAAAAATAAGGTGATGGGCCGGGAGTGACCCGTCCCGTGTTCATTTAGCCCCGTGACTCGGGGTCTAGGATTACACGGGTCCCGGGGTCACTGTGTAAGAATGAGGAAATGTAGAGTTGATAAGTTTTAGGTTCTCCTCGATATAACTACGGGTTTAGGTTTCTTCTCAGGTTCAACTATTTCTGGTTCAATTATGGGGCTCTTTATTTCCTCTATTTCATCTTCAAGCTCCTTTACCTTCCTTGAAACGTGTCTTAATAGTTCTTGGAATTGATACATTCTACCCTCAATATAAGTTAGCTTTCTTTCCATAAACTCCTGCATAGTCATTAACGTCTCCTTAATTTTAGTCATCTCTTCCTCAAATGTGCTTAGAGCTGAAAGAGCTTTTTTTCTTTCTTCCTCTTGTAATTGCTCTAATCCCTGCTTTATTAGGAACTTTATTAAGTCGGTTATCTGGACTCCCATTCGCTCAGCATAATTCTTTAACTCCCTATATATAGACTCTGGTAGCGAGAGATGTACAGTTGGCAAGTGTACACCCTCTACAAGAAGACTCTTGCAGTACTACTATTTAAACATGTAGCTTACATGGATTCCTCTTGTAACAGGACTCTAGTAGTACTCAGACTCAAAAAATTCAACTATTTCTTGATATATAATTTCTATTAGGGTGCGCTCAATGACTACAAGAGTAGTAACATTCAAGTTAAGTGAAGAACTGCTCGAAAAACTAGATGAAATAGCTCGTAGAGAGGGTAAAACAAGGAGTGAAGTAATTAGGGCAGCAATAGAGATGTTCATATCAACTAAGCTAAGAGGACCAAGAATAGCTAGAACCGTAAAAATAAGACTCTATTAAAATTGTGAAAGGAGGTTAAAAATGAATTAATTGGCTTTAACTTTAGAGTCTCAAGACATAGATAGAAGGTTCTGCAGGTAGAGTTTCTCGTGCAACTTCAAAGGAGTTAGTTTCTAACCTTACAACCCTATACTTCTTAGCATATCTAAGGAAATCCTCAACAGGTTTTAATGGTAGATTAAGCCCTGGTACCCAATAATGCATAGGAACTACAATTCTTGGTTTTAAAAGCTCAACATTCTTCCAGGCCTCGTCAGGCTCAGTAGTATAAGTACCTCCAACAGGATTAAACAATATGTCTACCTCTCCAATCTCTTTTACATGTTCATCTGTTAAAATATGTCCTAGGTCACCTAAATGTACAAGCTTTAGACCATCAGCTTCTATAACGTATATTGAGACACTACCTCTAAGTCTACCTTTAGACCTATCATGATAAGCCTTAACTCCCTTAACACTTATCCCATTGATGGTCTTTGACCCCGTAAATGACTTCAAGACTATACTTTCAGGCTTTTTAACTACGTCTACAGCGTTATGGTCAAAGTGGTTATGGGTTACGAGGATTATATCTCCTAGTACGTGAGGCCTCCTTAAACCTATGCTAATACCGTCATGCGGATCTATGACAATTACTCTTCCATCAGAAGTTACTATTTCAAAACAGGCATGACCATGCCATTTAATCTTCAAAATTATCCCCTAAGTACTATTATAGATAACGCCTAGTTTTAAGTTATTGGTAAAGGACTAAAAAGAACACTCCTTAAAAGACTCACATATAATATATGTATTATTCTGGACTATATCCAGAACAGCTAGTGTAACTAGAGATGTAAGCGATGTTCGAATATGTAAAGGATGTTTACAGAGATGATGAAGTTCTTGGTATGCTTAGACCATATACTGCTGAATGGTTTAAGAAAACTTTCAAGACATTTACTCCTCCGCAAAGAATGGCTATTCCCTTAATCAAGTCAGGAGAAAATGTATTGATCTCTAGTCCAACGGGAACAGGTAAGACATTAGCAGTATTCCTAGCACTACTAGACATTCTCTATCATATGGGTGAGAAAGGAGTTCTTGAGGATAAGATTTATGTAGTCTATGTATCACCCCTAAGAGCCTTAAACAATGATATGAGGAGAAACCTATTACAACCAATTAAGGGTATAGAGTCCATAGCGAAATCCATGGGATATGATGTACCAAGTATAAGAGTTGCGGTAAGAACTAGTGATACAAGTCCATCAGATAAACAAAAAATGCTCGTAAATCCACCACACATATTAATAACAACACCAGAAAGCCTAGCCATAGTCCTTGTAGCACCAAAATTCCGGAAACTACTAGAGAATGTTAAGTGGATTGTAGTAGATGAAATACACGAGCTAGCCAGCAGCAAAAGAGGTTCACATCTAAGCCTAAGCATTGAAAGACTAGAAAATCTAACAGGAGACAAACTCATTAGAATAGGTTTGAGTGCAACAATAGCACCGTTAGAAGAAGTAGCATTATTCCTCGTAGGATACGATGACGATGGAAAGCCTAGGCCATGTAAGATAGTTGATGCAAGATTTACAAAACCCATTGACATCAAAGTTATTTGCCCAGTTAAAGACCTAATCCATACAAGTGCTGAGGAAGTTAATGAAGCAATATATCAAGTCTTAACAAAGCTAATAGCATCACAAAGAACAACATTAGTATTCACAAATACCAGAAGTGCCACCGAGCGAGTAGTATACAAGCTAAGAAAAATAATGGAAAAAGAGAAAATAATTGATGCAGATAAGATAGAAGCACATCACAGTAGCCTTAGCAGAGATGTAAGACTTGAAATTGAGGAGAAGTTAAAGAGAGGAGAACTTAAGTGTGTTTCATGCTCGACAAGTCTTGAGCTTGGGATTGACATAGGTTATATAGATTTAGTAGTGTTATTAAGTAGTCCTAAGAGCGTGTCTAGGCTACTACAACGCATTGGAAGAGCGGGACACCATATAAGAGAAATTAGCAAGGGTAGAATTATTGTCGTTGATAGAGATGACTTAGTTGAATGCACTGTATTGGCTAAAGCTGCCCTAGAGAGGAAAATAGACAAGGTCCATATACCTAGAAACCCATTGGATGTATTAGCTCAACACCTTGTAGGAATGGCTATTGAGAAGAAATGGAGAGTTGAAGAAGCATATAAGCTCATCAAGAGATCCTATACGTTCCATTCATTAAGCTGGGAAGACTACATAAATACGCTAAAATACCTTGCAGGAAAGTATTCTCACCTATTCAATACATCCTACGTTAAGGTATACGCCAAGGTATGGTATGATGAAGTAGAAGGAGTTTTCGGTAGAAAAAGAGGAGCACGAATGATATACTACCTTAACTCAGGAACAATCCCCGATGAAGCAAAAATAAGGGTATTTACTGTTGAAGGAAGATACGTGGGAGACCTAGAAGAAGAATTTGCTGAAATTCTCTATCCAGGAGATATCTTCGTACTAGGTGGAAGAACTTACGAATACATTAGGAGTACAGGAACGAGAATTATTGTAAGAAGAGTAGAAGGACAAAGACCAACAGTACCAACATGGTTCTCAGAAATGCTTCCACTAGAATTTGATTCAGCACTAGAAGTTTCAAGATTTAGGAGAATAATAGGCGAAATGATAAGTAAGCATCCTAGGGAAAAGGTGATAGAATACCTTATGGAAAACTACAACCTAGACTATTATGCCGCTGAATCAATATATGAATACTTTTATGAACAATACATGTACACTAATGGCCTTATACCATCAGATAAACTACTACTCATAGAGTTATGGAATGAGGGAAAGCTAAAGCACATAATATTCCATACATTATTTGGAAGGAGAGTAAATAATGCATTATCTAAAGCATATGCATACATTCTAGGATCAAAGCTTGGCAGTAATATTAGGATAACTGTATCGGATAATGGATTCGTACTATCACTTCCATCATATATAGACATAAATGTTGATACAGTAAGAGAATTAGTATATAGTCTAAACGAGAAAAACATAGATGAATACTTAAAGCTAGCACTAAGATACTCCGAAATCCTAAAGAGAAGGTTTAGACATTGCGCTGAACGAGCATTTATGATTTTAAGGAGGTATAAAGGCATTGAAACAAGCCTATATAGGAGACAAGTAAACTCTGAAGTTCTCCTAAAAATACTACTCAAAGAACAAGACTTTCCGGTAATTAAGGAGACCTTTAGAGAAATACTAGAGGATTACATGGATATAGAAAATGCAAAAAAGGTATTAAAATGGATTCATGAAGGCTCATTAAATGTGGTAGTTATAAAAGTAGATTACGTTCCAAGCCCATTCTCACATAACATGATAGCACAAGGATACAGTGATGTAGTGCTAATGGAGGATAGGAAGAAGCTACTACAGAAACTACATAGCTTAGTGCTAAGATACATCGGGAATAGAAGAACTATGGTGACAACTTAGCTAATACTTTCCTAATCTCTATTGGTAACTCTTCATAACTTACTTCCTTAGCTTTATCAAGCTTATGCTCCCAATCCTCCTTCTCATAACCCTTATCAGTCTTCTTAAGTAGGACATGCCTAACATTCTTATAGACAGATAAAGCCACGTTACCTTTTGAAGTCCTTACAACTTCTACGACGAACTTATCATTACCTTTTCTAACAATGTATACTCCTTCAACCTCCCTTACACTAGACATAACCATCCCCGCGAGTTAAGTAAAATAGAATAGGGGTTAAAATACATCAATGGAAACTTAAAGTCCTCTACTCTTTCTTCTTAATACTCAGCACATTTTTCAGAACATGATCAGGAACACGAAATACCTCCTTAGCTATACTGTAAATGTATTCATCGTCAGGTATCGATTTCTGTATTGGTGCATTAAATCCTAGAGCTTGCTTATGAAGCTCCTTTGTAATTCTATCCCTTATAGCTCTTTTAGCTATCTTTTCAGCTACCTTAAACGCTATATAAAACCTAGTATATTTTCTTACAGTAAGTTCATGTTCGGGGAATACCTCTAGTATTCTCTTGAGCAACTTAAATACTATGTCTTCCTCCATGAAGCCTAGTATTGAGCCCGTTAATGCTATCCTCATAACTCTTGCAAGGGTATTTGAATCAAATTCACCGCCCAATAAACCTAAGACTAAGTTTCTCACGGTACTATTATCTATATCTTCACGTAGGAATAAATTCATAATCTTCTCATATAATTGCTCTTTATAGAAAATCTTATTGAATAGCTCGGGGAATTCCTCATGTAGTCGTAAACCATATTTTCCGACAATATACAGCGATGCCATTTCCTTATCATAAAGGTCTTGAGGTTTAGCTTTTCCCCTAAAAGGCTCAATATTATTTTCCTCATAGAACCTTCTCAGCTTCTCCACAACAACTTCCCTACTTACATCTTCTTCACTTGTTACGAGTTCTCCAAGAAGCTTAACAAGTAATGATACTTTTCTCTTATATGGACTTCTACCTCCAGTTCTCTTTGACTTATTCTTCACTCTTAATCCCTCTTACCTTCTCCAATATTCTTTGTGAAATCCTCTTTAACGCGATATTTAAACCTGTAAGACGAGATACGACCCACACCCTCCCATCATTATACAGTATTAACTTAACCTTTTCACCCCTTATAACCATATGAATTTCAACTCTACTCTTCTTTAACTTAATAAGCTTAACATTTACATCCTCCCATTTTAGCTTAGCTTCTCTTATCATTAACTTCAAGAACTCCTCTAACCATACCATACTCCTAATCTCGCATCAATTACTTTACCTTACTACTGACATAGTTCTAGAACTAAATAAACGTTAATTAAGGATAGTAATCAGAGTATAAGGGGATGAAAACTGCATTGATATGTATAGGAGAGTGTAAGCACAAAGAACTCATAACTAAAGTCGTAAAGACACCAATAACCGAGTACATCATAAACACTAAGGACGGAAAACAACTGCTTAGCCTAGTTAAAGAGTTAATTAGTAACAATTATAGAGTGATAGTCTTTGATGAAATTGCGCCTGAGGAGCTTCTAGAAATTTCATTAAAGTATAAAGATAAAGCCATCTTAATAGCCTTATCCTCAACTAAATAGTTTACTAGATATTATGTATATTAGAAATATTTTTATATAAACAGTTTATAGTAGTTAAGGGGTTATAATGAGGGAACTCAAAATAGCCTTAATGATAATGTGCACTACATTAACAGCCATTGCTGCACAACTTAGATTCCATATAGGTCCAATACCATACACAATGTAGAACTTTGCAGTAATACTATCAGGAATATTATTATCCCCGATTTGTGCCTTTAGCTCCCAATTATTATATCTGTCACTAACATGTCTCGGATTACCTATTGCAGCTGGATTTAGAGGTGGAATTCACGTACTCTTAGGCTATACTGGTGGGTATTTAATGGGATTCCCCATTACAGCTCTATTAATGACACTACTGACAAGGATATACTTAAAATCACGAAATAGGCAATTATATGAATTATCTAAAAGCGACATAATAGGCCTGCTACTACTATCAGTAATCGCTGCATTACCAACATATATCTTAGGATTCATGGTATTCTATCGCTATGCAGTTCCTGGAACGAATTTATTTCAATGGGCTAGTAGTGCAACAAATTCTCTTGGATTAAACTTTGATAAACCATCACTATTACTGTTTACAGCATCAGTATTAATATTTCTGCCACAAGATGTATTAATGGATCATTTACTTGCAATAACCCTAGCATACAACATTACTAAATTATTAAAGGCAAAGGGAGTAGCTATCCCATGAAGGCTCAAGTCGTAGTCAATAAACTGGAAGTGAAGTTAAACAATAAAGTCATAATAAAAGTACCCAATTTTAGAGTTAAGCAAGGAGAAGTAATATTAATATTAGGTCCCACAGGTATAGGAAAATCTACTTTCCTTAAAACCATATGCGGTATAATACCATACATATACCGTTCATTTAAAGTAAAAGGACACATAGAAGTATGTGGATATAACCCTAATATAGCAAGAAAGAAGAGATTGGTAGCCTATGTTCCCCAAGATCCTCGGAACTACATGCTTTCATTCTCTTTGCTCGATGAAATCAAATTACTAGGTAAGGAAGTAAATCATGATCTAATCAAGCTTCTAGGCTTAAAGGAGGTAGTTAACAAGCCCTACGATTTACTATCAGATGGGCAAAAATATAAAGCATTAATGTACATGGCGTTAGAATTAGGAGTAAAAATAATAGCATTAGATGAACCAACGACACATATAGATTGCTGGAATATACGAGAAATAATAAACTATTTAAAGCATATGGCTAAGAGGGAAGGTATAGTTATTCTAGTAAGCGATCATAACATAAAATACTTAAAAGAGCATGTTGACAGAATTTTCCAAATAAAGCAAATAACATATAAGTATAAAGAACCTAATATCCCTAACATGAGGAAGTATGATGAGTATATGAGTTCTAAGCAAAATTATTGTGTATTCTTAAATAATGTGAGGTTTAGGTATAGAGGTAATAAGTGGATTCTAAGGAATATAACCTTGAAAATTAAACCGGGTAACATAATCTCTATTTTAGGTCCAAATGGTAGCGGTAAAACTACGTTATTAAAAATAATAGCTGGAA
>CAYPZO010000024.1:13896-17064 GCA_964415135.1 uncultured Desulfurococcales archaeon
ATTTTAGGTCCAAATGGTAGCGGTAAAACTACGTTATTAAAAATAATAGCTGGAATATATAAACCAACTGAAGGGAATAGAATCGTCAATGGTAATCCATTTTATATTCCACAGAGCCCAATATATTGGTTCTTCGAAGATAAGGTATATTCAGAGATAAGGAAATATAATAATCACGTCGAAGACGAATATCTAGATCTCTTAAAATACCTTGAAATACAGGATAAGCTGCATGAAAACCCCTACTCCCTTAGTATAGGTGAAGCAAGAAAGCTCTCAATAGTACTAGCTTATCTATCGAATGCACTAATAGTAATAATCGATGAACAGTCTCTAGGTCTAGATGAATGCTCAAGACATAAAGCTAAATTACTCTTACGTAAAATGGCAGATAATAGAAGAGCTATAATACTAGCTACACATGATATGCTATTTGCAAGTAGCATAAGTGATGAAGTCTACTTCCTTAAGGATGGAACATTAACTAATGATATACCGGTAGGTGATCTTAATGATTAAAGTAATTACAAAGTTAAACATACTTCACAGAACAGTGATAATCATACTTTCATCAATAATGATCCTCTTAATAAATGATATCCTCGTGTTAATCGCTTTAGCTATAGCCGCAAGCGCTATAGCCTTTATATGGAGAGATGAATATTATACACCACTATATAGGGGATTCTCTACATTTATAGTTATGTACATAGTGTTGTCTATGGTATCCAATACTATTCTAGGCGTTCAACTTACCTCTACATTGAACTACATGGCAGAAATAGCGTTAAAGCTCTTATCGATAGTAAATATTCATTACATTTTCATGTTTACTGCGAGAGTCGGATTCATGGATTATAGAATTAAAAACGCTTATCTGAAGAAGTTAATTCTACTAATAATATTGTACATTAGGCTATTACATACACTATTACGTATATCTAAGAATCTTCGTGAAGTCTATGAAATTAATCTAAAATATAGTGCCAACAAGAAAGGATGGAAAGTAAGACTATATATTGATGTATTGAAAGCAGTAACATATAGTAGCGTAATCAAGTCACTTGAATTAGCCGAAGTAATGTGTACTAGGAGATTTAAATAGGTGTACAGAGCTTATATAAAATTTAATAGTTACAAGGCTACAGTGATTATATAATTGGGGACTAAGCAATTAATTGGATTGAGAAGGAGGTCTTAAGATTATTAAAAGAATCAGGGGACTACATCCCTGGCTCAAAGTTAGCAAAAATACTAAATGTATCAAAACCCATGATTCATAAAGTAATTGAGAACTTACGTCGTAAAGGATATGTGATTGTTTCGCATTCGAAGAAGGGCTATAAGCTACTTTTATTGGATGATCTATCACTTGCAGGAAGCTACATAAGGGACCTAGGCACAAGAATCGACTTCTATGTACACTATGTTCCTCAATGTTCTTCAACTCAAGATATTGCTAAATCCCTTGCAGAATCTGGTGTACCTGAGGGTTTAGTCGTTATCGCTGAGGAAATGTATAGCGGTAGAGGTAGACTTGGTAGGAAATGGTATGCACCAAAAGGTGGTTTATGGATTTCAATATTATTGAGGCCTAAGCGAATAGAATCATTACAGCTCATGAGTTTAGCCACGGGAGTTGCTGTTGTTAAAGCTATAGAGAGATTATTAAATGTTGAGTTAAGGTTGAAGTGGCCGAATGATGTTATCTATATGGATAGAAAGCTTGCAGGAATATTAGTAGAGGCTGGAGTAGAAGTAGATATCGTTCACTACGTAATAGTAGGAATTGGAGTAAATGTAAACAACGAATTACCATCTGAGCTAAAGGATTATGCAGTAAATCTAAAGAGTATCTTAGGATTTGAAGTACCAAGAATATCTATACTTAGATCACTGTTAAGAGAATTAGATGACGTATACTATTTACTTACCACTAGTAACACCTATACTATATTGAGGGAATGGATACGTTACTCGGACACTATAGGTAGAAGGGTTAAGGTGCAGTTCATGGACTTCGCAGTGGAAGGTAAAGCTGTTGATATAGCTAGAGATGGCTCACTCATAGTTATAGATGATACAGGTAAGAGGTATATAATTAGAGCAGGCGATGTAATACACTTAAAATAGCTATTCAAGGATAATACACTATACCCTCCTCCTTCATCCTCCTTATATCTTTCTCACTATATCCCAAGTCTCTTAGTATCTCAACAGTATGTTCTCCTAGCATTGGTGGAGGTAAATTAGAACACGGTCTAGTATCATTTATTAGCATTGGTTCAGCTAACTGCTTAACTTTACCCAGCTTACTATGACTTAACTCCACTATGATTCCACTGTTTTTAATATATACGTCATTAAATACTTCATCTAATTCATAAACTGGTGCTGTAGGAACCCCTGCTTCCTCTAATATCTTTATCCAATACTCTCTAGGCTTCTTTTTAAACACTTCTTCAAGTAATGGTATGAGTAGGTTTCTATTCTTTACACGATCCTTATTAGTCTTAAATCTAGGATCATTAGCTAAATGTTCTAGTCCAAGAGCTTTGCAAAGTGCTTGCCATAATCTATCATTTGCAGCAGCAACTATGAAGTACTTACCATTACAATCCCTAAATGCCTGGTAAGGTACTATTGATGGATGAGCTGATCCCATTCTCTTGGGTTTCCTACCCGTTAACAAATATATCATCGGTATATAACACATAGAAAATACTGATACATCATACATGGGCAACTCGATATAACATGGCCTAGTATTCGTGTAGAGAGCAGTTAATATGTTTATCACTGCCATCATTGCAGTAAATACGTCAAATAACGCGAATGATACCCTTATAGGAGGTCTACCTTCTTCACCTGTTGCCATCATTAAACCGCTTAAAGCTTGAAGTATAATGTCGTATGCAGGCTTATTCGAATATACACTGTTAGTCTTAAACCCCTTAATACTACAGTAAACTATCCTTGGATTATATTTAAGTAAGGTATTGTAATCAACACCTAGCTTCTCGGGAACTCCAGGCCTAAAATTCTCGACAACTACATCACATTCCCTTACGAGTTTATATAATATTTCTCTACCTTCATGGTGCTTTAAGTTAATTACAATGCTCTTCTTACCTCTGTTGATAGACATGAAGTAAGCGCTTTCGCCGT
>CAYPZO010000025.1:0-4883 GCA_964415135.1 uncultured Desulfurococcales archaeon
CCTCTCGGTGCTTCGACTACATAGCTCCCCATTCCATGTCTAGGCTTGTATTGTATTCTATGAGGTGTCAACTTAGCTTCATCAACTAAACGTGTAATATTCTTGATAAGGTGTATTGATTCAATTAGCTGTGCTAATGGTATTAAGTAGGGGTTTGTTGTTGGAGTCTTTACTCCTAGTTTTTCTATGAGCTCCCTGGCTTCTGAGTCAAAGAATTTTAGGTTTGTGTTTACTCTAGCTAATGCTCCTACCATGTAGCTTTCCATACCATATATGAGGCTCTTCTTAGATGTTGAATACGGTACTACTCCTTCCGAGAAATATTTCTTGAAGGCATAGTGTGGTATCTGTAGAAGTGAATCTAGCATTAAGTCCCCATATGTTATGGGATAACTTTTACCATCATATAATGCTACATAATGTGAACTCCTATCGATTTCTATTATCATTTTATCTCCAACTAGTTCTATGAGTTCTCTAATCTTCTTGACTTCCTTCCCAAGCTTACTTGCCAGATCAATTAAGTCGCTCTTTACCGGAAGTTTACTAAATCCTCCAGGTACTATGTTTTTTGGATGAACCCTTTCACCACATAATACGTCAAGACATTTTCCAATTAATTCTCTTACCCTTAAGACCTCGAACACCTTAGATTTAAGGTCGCTTGGTAGTTCAAGTATTGAGTTGTATCCTAGGAAATCTGGTAGTGATAGTACAAGTACATGTAATAGGTGGCTCTCAACTATATTTAATTCAGCTATTATCTCTCTAACTGTATTAATGTTATCTGGTACTTCAACTCCCATAGCTTCCTCCAAGGACCTTGCAGCACATATTGCATGTACAGGACCACATATACCGCATATTCTACTAGCTATTAATGGTACTTCTTCGGCTTTCCTACCTATCAGCATTGCCTCAAACATTCTAGCTCCTTCATTTATCCTAAACTCAACTCTATCTACTTGTTTATCTTTAACATTTACCTCTACAAGTAGGCTTCCGTGACCCTCAACTCTAGCTAGAACGGGTATTTCTATTACCTTCTTCATTTATGCTCACCTAGAATTGTACGTGCTTTTGTCTTATACATGAAGATCTTGACTTTATTGAGTACTTCAACTAGGTTTAGCTTATGGTCTTTAACCGCTTCTAGGTATACGTCTGGTCTTAATTCATCTATTGGTCCTCTACATCCCCAGCATGGCATGTTTATTCTAGGACATGCTGCTTCACAGCCTCCTCTAGTTATTGGTCCAAGACATGGAACACCTTCATCAAGTAGGCATGGAATTCCTTGAGCTCTACATTCAAAGCATACAGGTCTTTCAGGTAATCGATAAACCTTTCCGAGCAGTAGACATGTAATGAATTGCTCTAATTCATTTCTAGGTGGGGGGCATCCTGGAAGATAATAGTCAACTTTGATGATACTACTAATGGGCTCTACATTTACCATGTGGAGAATATTAGGGGAATAACCGTATACTAGTTTAATAGCTTCATTAAATTTCATTACCTCTCTTAACGCGTTTATTCCTCCAAAACAAGCACATGATCCTAAAGCCACGATTACTTTTGTTTTCTCCCTTATAGTTTTCAATAGTTCTAGGTCATGGTTTGTAATAACTGATCCATCGATAAATGCCATGTCTGCTTCAACGGGTTCGGGATAACCTAGTATTCTTGATGATACTATTTCTATTCTATTAAATACTGTAGGGTTAGAGGCTAGGACATTTAAGAGTGTTACTGTGCATCCTTCACAACATGTTAAGCTATATTGAGCTATTTTCACCTTCTTCATTCTATATCCCTCTCAGGTATTTGATCACATCTAAAAACGGGTCCATCCTTACATACGAATTTACCATTAGAAAGCATGCACCTACCACACTTTCCAATACCGCACTTCATTTGTCTTTCAAGTGATACATAGATTTGATTTGGAGAATAACCTAGTGATAGTAGCTTCCTGTACGTAGCCTTCATCATTAGTGGGGGGCCACATACAATGAATGCTACTTCCTTTTTAGGTAATGGTATTTCATCTAGAAATGATGTAACTAAGCCTACATGTCCTTTCCATGAGGTATCGGCTCTATCAACAGTCAAGTATACGTCAATGCGATTTCTCCAGACATCAATATCATACTTCCTCATAAAGCCCTTTGGGGTTCTCGTACCATAAAATAACATTACGTCATTGAAGAAACTTCTGTTCTCGTAAATATACCATAGGAGTGAAGATACGCCAAAAAGACCAGTACCACCGGCAATGAACACTACATTCTTTCCCTTTAACTCGTCTAGAGGATATCCATTACCTAGTGGTCCTCTAACTCCGACAACATCTCCTTCGCCTAATCTATGGAGAGCTCTAGTAACGTTGCCTATAGCTCTAACGGATATCTCAAAATAGTCTTTAACTAAGGGTGAGGACGCTATTGCGAATGGAGCTTCACCAACACCGAAAACGGATACTATGATGAATTGTCCAGGATTAAAGCTAAACCTTCTAGCATCACTTTCATTTAAGAACCTTAGCTTAAATGTCTTGACATTTCCAGTTTCATTAATTATTTTATCTACTTTAGCTAGTTTAGGTAAATAGGGGTTAAGCATTCTTCAATACCTCCCCAATAACTTTTACGGGATCTATATGTCTAGGACAAGTTAAAGCACATCTACCACAACCAGTACAACCATAAACACCATACCTCTCCTTAAAGTAGAGGAACTTATGGTAATATCTATGCTTAAATCTATCAGTAGGTTCTCTCCTCACAACACGTCCTCCAGCAACCATTGTGAATATCCTAAATATGCAGGAATCCCATACTCTAATCCTCCTACCTTCACTAAGGTCTAAGTCAGATTCATCAACTACGTCAAAACAAGTACATGTAGGACAAGCAGCCATACATGCACCACAAAGCAAGCAATCATCTGAAAGCTTGCTCCATACAGGATGTTCATATAGTTTCCAGAAAGCCTCAAGATCTAACTTATTCATTCTTCGCTTATTAATTCCCTTATGAATCTTAGGCTCCTCAGTCCTATTTAGCTCTAATTGCTTGATTATCTCTAATCCCTTGCTACTTCCATAGGTAACGGCATATCCTTCATCTATGGGTATAAGCCATAAATCATAAGCTCCCTCCCATGGAGTTCTTGAATCTACACTTTCACAAAAACAGTAATCATCGCTTTCAATACAATCCAATACTATGATTAAGCTATTACGGCGTCTAACACTATAATAGGGATCATAGGGTTCTTCAAGCATGACCTTATCTAATATAGCTATAGCATTAGCATCACATGGATGTAATCCTAGGAAAGCTATCCTTTCATTAACTCTAGGCTCCTCTAACAATAAGCCCTCATCACTATACCTCCACCTGATAATAACCTCTCTATTAGGTAATAGAAAGTGCTTAGGACTATTAATTGCCCTAATGTAATCAAAAACTATTTTCCTAGGAGAATCAACAAAAGAAAAAACTACCTGTTTACCTTGCTTAGTTGGAGCTATTACCCTATACTTCATCCATTTTAATAGGTAGAATAAGTGGTCGTGAGCATCATCAAAACTTATATAATACCACTCCCTACGCGGAATATACTATCACCTTAAATAGTTTTTACCTTCAATTATATAAGTATTACGCAAGAAGATACATAGGTTTAAGTAAATTTAAGTACATACAATAACATAGACTCAAGCTAAATACTATAGCAAACGCAGTGAGGTTAAAAGTTAATGCCTGAATACGATAAGAGGAAAATAATAAAGGTAGGTGAAGGATCATTAGCAATCACGATGTCCAAGAAATGGTGCCAAGAACTAGGAATACAAGCAGGAGATGTTGTAAGCCTAATACATAGTAGGGACTTAATAATAGTAAAGCCACTAATTAGAAGCGAGGAAAAAGAGAGGATTAGAGAACTGGGTATAGCTGTAGATATCAGCAAGAGGTAGTAGACCAATTAGTTGAAGAAATCATAGCATGTTATACTGAAGGCATTGGACGTGTACGCCTGGTAAGAGGAACACCCGATAAAGTAAATGAACTAGTTAAGAAGCTTAAACAAAGACTTGTAGGCATAGTTCTATTAAAATCAACTCCGAGCACATACGAAATAGTTTTTATGGATGTAAATGTTGATTTAAAGAGCATAATAGAGAGACTAGTATCGATAATAACGGAGCTATTAGATCAGATAAGGGATTCCATAGAATATAAGTCCAAGTACATCAAAGAACTAACTTCATTAAAGGAACTGGAAGAGGAGGTGGAGAAACTATACTGTCTAGGGCTAAGAGTTCATAGATCCTCACTAGCTAATATAGAAGTACCCGATATACCACTAGCTATCGATGCACTCATAGTATTGAGAGATTTAAGAGACATAGCAAGCGCATTTATAAGACTAGGAAAAGAGCTAAAGTATATCACTATAAGTCAAAGTGATGAGGAACTAGATAACATGTATAAGTTATTCATGGTGGTAAGAGAGGTTGCTCTTGGGGCAATATCATCATACATGAACAATAACATAGACTTAGCACTATCAATTCTAAGCAAAGGAGCCATCATTAAGAACTATATAAAGGAGTTAATTGAGGATAGAAAATTAATGAACTTAATTAATGAGATAATACTCATAATAAATAATAGCTTAGATATTGCAAGAACGAGTATTAGTAAATGTGTTAGAGATAAAGCATGTAGATGCAGATACTATCCTAAGCTAGAATAGATGTGCTCATACTAATTTATACCGTATAAATAACGCTTTTCCATCTATTGTTAAGGATTCTTAAATCTAATTAAACCTTACACCTTAGCATAAATTTAATACATTCACTACCGTTC
>CAYPZO010000025.1:4983-9386 GCA_964415135.1 uncultured Desulfurococcales archaeon
TAAATCTAATTAAACCTTACACCTTAGCATAAATTTAATACATTCACTACCGTTCATCTTGGAAGCAAAATAATGGACACTACAGCAAGTAATGTTGTTGTCAAGAGATACATTACTCTACGAGGCATCAATAAGATCACAGCTGGTATCGGTCATTGGAGCTAAAGAAGCTTAAAGAGATGAGCTATTAGGCTCCTGGGCTCAATTAGATAAATGCTATAATTCATGTTAGCATAGCATTGATTATCCTTGTAGAAACAAAAATAGAAAGACATAACTGCGTAAGATTTTAGTTAATTTCTTGGACTCATAGACATAGGAATCCGAGAACTCCTAATCAAGTGAATATGCCTGTTGCATCTAAATGTATTTTTAAATATTTTTGTAACGATAATTACCTAAAGGCTAAGAGGCGAAGGAGAAGTGAGTACCATAACACGTAGAGTTCAGAGATTTGGTAAGTCAACACTCATGGTATCTCTTCCTGCTGAATGGGTAAGGCAAGTTAATCTTAAGCCAGGTGATGAAGTACTTATAGAAGTAATAAATAACATGTCTATAAGAATTACACCATTATCTATGCTCAGTAAACTACCAGAAAAGAAGGTAAAAGTAATCATTAGCCGCACATCATCCGAAGAAACATTAACGAGATGCCTCTATGCGACATATATCCTTGGATACGATAAGATAATCGTCGAATCGAAAGACGGCTATCTTAGCGAATACCAGTTGAAGAGTATTAGGCATTTAATAAGGAATCTCATAGGACTTGAAATAGTTGAGTACACGCCAAATAAAATAACGATGCAGGTATTTGTAGACCCTACACGATATCCTGTTGCAGAATTACTTAAGAGGATGTGTAATCTCCTAAAATTTATGGTCGAGCACTTCGCAACAGCAGTAATTGATGGACAACAGTACTTACTCCATGAAGTAGAGGAGCTCGAGAATGAAATAGATAGGTTATACGCGTTAGTAGTTAGACAACTATTATTGTTAGCTCATGTACCCCATAAGTCTCCGTTAGGCTTACCACTAATCACCGAGTACAGGATAATAGCTAAGTCGCTTGAAGACTCCGGTGATGCAATAGGTCAAGCAGCTGTAATATTGAAGTCTTCTCCAACTATATTAAGGGAGTTAGTTGCCATAAAAGACCTATTAAGGGAACTTACAGATACAATATCGCTAATAATAGATAGAACGCTAATTGCCTTCGATAAACTAGACTTAGTATTAATTAACGAGTTAATATCACATACTAATGAGCTACAAAAGCATATTACAAGATATGACATGATTATATCGAGGAGGTTTGAACATAATGAAATATATACTACCATAAGAGGGATTCTTGATAGGTTCCGTATAGTTTCGAGAAATTTACGAACAATAGCTGAAATAGAATTTGATGTAGCTATCAAAATGCTTGGAGAAAGCATAGATATTAGTAAAGTAATATTCTAGGCTCTCGATCCTATTACATGACCATAGTATACTTAATGCAATACTGTATAGTACTTATATTTGAGTAGGAGAATAGTACTCCATAAGCTAGAAAAGGTGAACTTATTGTGATAGACGAAAACGATGTTAGCGAAGTAATTAAGCATTATAGGAGCATAGCATTTAAGGAAATGAGCCTACGTGCTCCACCTAGACCAAGAACTAACAAGAGCATAAAATTATCATCAATATTATATTCTATTAAGAGGGATTGGTTTAAGAAAATGAACTCTAATGACCCAGACTACGTTTATGCATTTAGATTGCTTAGGTTTAGTATGGATTGGTTTGGTCGTGCAGTACCATATATTACTTCAAGAGAAGCTGGTTATCACTTAGGTTTAAGATTAGTAGATAATAGTATTGTAAGGAATGTAGATGATATGGTGAAGATATTTATTGAGAGTAGAATAGGTTTACTAGACATAATTAAGGAGTCTGTCAATAACATGAAGATACATATATACGAGTGCATTACATGCTCTGGAATACCAAATATAGGCAAATGTGTATGTGATTTTGAAGCAGGAGTTTTAAGTGGAATGTTTGAAAAACTCGTCGCAAGAAATATCGTAAGAGAAAGGTATTGCTGGGGTAGAGGTTATAGTTTTTGCGGCTTTGACATATACTTTGTCTAGACACCAAGGTGATAGCCCATTGAATTATAATAAATCTACACTAATAATTGAACCAACAATAACTTGCAGCGAATGTCGTTGTTGTCCAAGAGCCTATAGAGAAGACGTGAATGCCTCTCTATCACCACTAGTACTGTCTAAGATTAAGGAACTTCTCGGAGGATACAAGTTTAATGAAGCTATAATTACGTGTCCTCAAAATGTGAACGAAGAAAGATTCCAGGAAATAGTTAATATAGTTAATGATTTGGCTGAAAAAACAATACTATTCATTTCAACATCTACGCTTAGAAATATACACACAAGGTTAATCCTTGATAAAGTAGATGAGCTGGTAATTACATCTTGCACCTTAACTTCATCTGCCCTACAAGATAAGTTTATTGAAGTACTGCAATCATCCGGCTTCGAAAATATATCGTTGTACTGGATAATTAATGCTTTAAACGTAAACTATCTTGTAACAATTATAGATTATTGTATGAAGAGACAAATAAAGCTAAGAATAGGTCCATCAATATATGGGGAAGCTTGTAACTTAGATGTAGAAAAAGTTATGGAGAATATTAATGTAAGAATTGGCTGTATCTTTGGAATTCTATATGGATACATAGCTAGAAGAGCATATTATGATAATTTCCCACTAACAATCCTTACGAAACCATGTAATTTAGGATATTCATGTAGAAAGTTATATATTAGGCCTCCCGGCTTTGTAAGTAAGTGTCCATTACTGGAAAGTAAGGGTAAGTATATTGATGAAGTGGCATCCATAGATATAACAAAGATAATCTTCTCAGAATGCCCCTTTATCGGCAATAATAGAGAAAGGCTCCTGAAATTAACACCAAAGGTTGCAATTGAAGTACTCGTAAACAATAATACTATTGTTGATGAGAAAACCCTTGAACTATTAGAGATAATAGATTATACGAAGTCCATTAGGTCAGCCTCACTTGTCCTCGGAATACATCCTTCAACAGCTGTTAAGAAAATTAAGGAACTTGAAGCTAAACTAGGAGTACGAATAGTTAGGACAAGGAGAGGAGGAGTTGATCGAGGAGGTACAGAGTTAACAAGTGAGGGTAAGAAGCTTGTAAACCTATATAGGAGGATTAAGAAATCTATAATAGAGGCAACAAGTACAGGCCTCACTGAGTAATACTCCGTATATGCTGTCTATAAATACGGTGATTAACTCGTTTTGCAAGTATGTGTACACGGAATAACTTATAATATCATTGAGTAAAATTTTGTTTAGGTGCTAAGAATTGTCTCAGAGAGAGCAAGAGCTAATTATATACATAGACCCTAGTCGGTGCATGGGATGTAGAGCTTGTGAAATAGCATGTGCGGTAGAGCATTCAGTTTCAAAGAACATCTATGGAGCGGTTCTTGAAGTACCTAAGCCTATGTATAGGGTTAGAGTTGTTGTTGCTGATTCATTTAATGTGCCCATGAGATGTCAGCATTGTGAGGATGCTCCATGTATAAACGTTTGTCCTACTAAAGCCCTATATAGGAGTGAAGAGGGATTTGTCCTAGTTAATCCATTAATATGTATTGGTTGTAGAATGTGTATGCTGGCATGCCCATTTGGTCATCCAAGATATGATATTAAGGCTAAAACTATAATCAAATGCGACTTCTGCGTAGACAGGATTAGAGAAGGTAAAGTACCTGCATGTGTAGAAGCATGCCCTACAGGTGCGTTAAGATTTGGTACAGCTGAGGAGCTATTGAAGGAAGTTGCTGTTGAGAGAGCTAAACAATTAATAACCGGTACAGCACCTGCTCTTGGCCCTGTAGTCTATAAGCCTCCCACTGAAGCTCCTAAACCTTCTCCCCTCTCTATTCTCCATGATAAGTATTCTTCAGTTAGGTGGTACTAGATGGTGGATAAACTTCGTAAGAAAGAAGTCTTTAGGTTAAGACTCCCAACTAGAGAAGTTTCAATTAACCCAGCTGTAGCCGAACTACTTGAGAAAGCTGAAAGAGAAGGAGTAGAAACTGCTTGGCATAGATTCCTAGAACAACAACCACAATGTGGTTTTGGACTACTCGGTATTTGTTGTAGGAACTGTAATATGGGTCCATGTCGAATAGACCCATTTGGTTATGGTCCACAGAGAGGAGTATGTGGTGCAACAGCTGATACTATAGTTGCAAGAAACCTACTTAGAATGATTGCTGCAGGTGCAGCAGCACATAGCGATCATGCACGTGAAGTAGCTCTTGTGTTCAAGTTAATGG
>CAYPZO010000025.1:9486-16724 GCA_964415135.1 uncultured Desulfurococcales archaeon
GCAGCAGCACATAGCGATCATGCACGTGAAGTAGCTCTTGTGTTCAAGTTAATGGCTGAGAGTAAGGCTCCAGGGTATAAGATTACTGATGAGAATAAGCTTAAGGCAGTTGCACAAAGGTATGGTATACCAGTAGAGGATAGAACACCGCAGGAAATAGCATTAGACCTAGCTAAGGTAATCTTAAATGACTTTGGTAAGCAAGATGAAGAACCCATTAAGACTCTGGAAGCATATGCTCCAGAACTTAGGAAGAAGGTTTGGGAGAAGCTAGGAGTATTACCAAGAAATATTGATAGAGAAATAGTTGAAATAATGCATAGGACGCATATAGGCGTTGATGCTGATCCATTAAACTTGTTATTACAGGGAGTTAGATGTGCTCTTGGAGATGGATGGGGAGGCTCACTAATAGCAACAGAACTACAAGACATACTCTTTGGTACACCTAAACCAGTAAAGACCTATGCTAACTTAGGCGTATTAAAGGAGAACACTGTTAATATCATAGTGCATGGACACGTACCTATACTTAGTGAGAAAATAGTTGAATGGGCGCTAAATCCCGAAATGCAGAAGCTTGCAGAAGAAGTTGGCGCTAAGGGAATAACAATTGCAGGCATGTGCTGTACGGGCAACGAGGTATTAATGAGGCGTGGAATACCACCAGCAGGCAACTTCCTAATGCAAGAACTAGCAGTAGCAACTGGCGCTGTAGAAGCAATGGTAGTAGACTACCAGTGTATCATGCCAAGCCTACCCGATGTAGCTGCATGTTATCACACAAAGATAATAACGACAATGCCAATAGCTAAGATACCTGGAGCAGTACACATAGAATTCCATCCAGAAAAAGCAGATGAAGCAGCAAGAGAAATTGTGAGAACAGCTATAGAAAACTTCAAGAACAGAGCAAAGGAGAAAGTCTTCATACCAAAGTACAAGATGGAAGTTACGGCAGGATTCTCACTAGAAGCAATAGTAGAAGCGCTTGGAGGAACACTAGAACCACTGTTAAAAGCACTAAGAGAAGGAACCATCAAGGGAATTGTAGGAATCGTTGGGTGCAATAACCCCAAGGTAAAGCACAACTACAGCCACGTAACATTAGCTAAGAAGTTAATAGAAAACGACATACTCGTTGTAGGTACAGGATGCTGGGCATTAGCAGCAGCAATGGCAGGACTACTAAGACCAGAGGCAAAGGAAATGGCAGGTGACGGGCTAAGAAAAATATGTGAAGCACTAGGAGTACCACCATGCCTACATATGGGAAGCTGTGTTGACTGCTCAAGAATACTAAACGCACTAAAAGCATTAAGCGAAGCACTTGGAGTAGACATACCAGATCTACCAGTAGCAGGATCGGCACCAGAATGGATGAGCGAAAAAGCAGTAAGTATCGGAACATACTTTGTAGCGTCAGGAGTATTCACACACCTAGGAACAATACCACCAGTACTAGGAAGCCCAACAGTAACAAAAGTACTAACAGAAGATATAGAGAGATACCTTGGAGGAAAATTCTACGTAGAACCTGACCCAGAAAAAGCAGCAAAGACAATTATTGAGGTAATAGAGGAAAAGAGAAGAAAACTCCACTGGCCATACTAACCTAGGGAACACTTCAATGAAAATACTAATAGCAGGTAAAGGAGGGACCGGGAAGACAACAATAGCCGCCTTACTCTCATATATTTTTTCAGATGAAGGATTCAATGTATTAGCTATAGATACTGATTCAGTTCCTAATCTCGCCTTATCCCTTGGTATACCACTTGAAGTTTCAAGAAACATAATACCATTAGTAAAAAACGATAAACTCGTTGAAGAGAAAACGGGTGCAAAGCCGGGTGAAGGATGGGGCCTACTATTCTCACTAACGCCAGATGTTAGAGACATAGTATACAATTATAGTCTAAAGGTAAGAGATAACCTCAGACTATTAGTAGTTGGAAGCATTGATAGTAGTAAGGAGGGATGTTTGTGTCCTGCAATAGCCCTAGCACGAGCTCTACTAAGACACTTATTGCTGAGCGAAAAGGAAATTGTAATAGTTGATTCAGAAGCAGGAGCTGAAGTATTTGGTAGAGGTCTTGCAGAAAAATTCGAATATATGCTATGTATATGTGAACCAACAATAAAGTCGATAGATATATGTAGTAAGCTCTGTAAAATGGGTAAACAACTCGGCATTAGAAACATAGTAGTCGTAATCAATAAAACCCAAGACTTTAACCTAGCAAATAAACTATACAAGAAAATGGGGCTAAGCTATCCATACCATATTGTGAGATTTGACGACAACATAGTCAGAATTGAATTAGAAGAAAAAGGAGTAAATGAATTACCCCAAAACTCTCCCGCATTAATAGATGTACGTAACTTATACAAGAGATTTTTCTCATATATTAAAAAAGTAAGGTGAAATAATATTGTGTGAATCAAATGCGTATATAATTAAGGATGGTAAAGAAGAATTATTAGCCAAAGACGTATCATATCTATTAATAGAGAAAAGTAAAGTAGTCTTAATAAGCATTGATGGTAAAAGATATGAATTAGATAACACCGTAATAGACTACATAGATTTCTTAAAACATAAAATAGTATTAAAGCCCATCACGATTTAAGGGCTATTAAGCCATGAATGAGGTAATTACCGTAATCTTAAGCTTAGCTAGAAACATAGTATTTTGGCCCATAATGCTATTGATACTTGGATTTATAACCTCAATTCCATTTAAGAATAAAATATGCAACATAATTGTGAATACTTTCTCAGCGATCGCGTGCCTATTAATGGTTTATATTTCATTAAAGGTTCTATTACAAGGATTTACTGCTCATATTAGGTTAGAATATTCAGCTGAAAGCAAGTATGCTTATTTAATTCCATTTACTAACTTTGAGGTCTATGTTGACCCGCTTTCTGCTTACTTTATTTTAATTCTAGGAATAGTTGGTTTTGCAGCTTCAGTTTATGGTACTAGTTATATGAGTAAATTCTATGGAGTTACAAGCCTTAGATTATTCTCACTATACTACACGTTATTCCTCGGATCGATGTATATGGTCTTCATATCCTTTGACCTAGTTTACTTCATATTATTCTGGGAATTAACTACATTAGCAGCTGCATTTCTCGTAGCGTACGATATTAGAAGTGAGATAAGTAGAAGAGCTTCAATAAAGTTCTTCGTATTATCAAATGCATCAACTATATGCTTTATAGCTGGAATGTTAATAGTAGCGCTATTGTATGGTACGACATCGTTTACCGATATTTCAAGTAATTTTAGAGCTTATGGAATGGATAAGTTAGTATACCTAGTAGTAGCAACATTGCTAACAGTTGGTTTTAGCGTAAAAGCAGCACTAATCCCCCTACATAGCTGGCTACCTGATGCACATCCCGAAGCACCATGTAACGTTTCAGCACTATTGAGTGGCGTTATGATTAAGCTCGCACCCTATGGTTTCCTTAGAATGATACTATACGTATTTGAGCCTAGCATTGAGTGGGGTCTAGTACTTGCAGTACTTGGTGCTTTAACATTAGTTACAGGTACAATGCTTGCATTAGTTCAAACAGATTCAAAGAAGCTACTAGCATACCATAGTGTAGGACAGATGGGTTATATAATTCTTGGAATAGGTGGAGGAATATACCTACTCTCATTAAATAATCCAACACTAAACTTAATCGGTATTTTCTCAATAATGGCAGGACTATACCATGCGTTAAACCACGCGGTTTTCAAGGGTCTACTATTCTTAACAGCTGGCTCAGTACTATATAGAACACATTCAAGAAACCTCAACGAATTAGGGGGATTAGCAACACTTATGCCATTAACATTCTCTTCAGCTCTAATAGCATCACTATCTATTTCAGGAATACCGCCATTTAATGGATTTGTAAGTAAATGGCTAATATACACTTCACTACTATCATCATATAACCCTATTCTCATAGTATGCGTTATCCTAGCTATATTCATAAGCGCGGTAACAACTGCTTCATTCGTTAAATACATTTCAACAATATTCCTATCCAAGCCACAAATCAATGTAAGTGATGTAAAGGAGTCCCCGCCAACAATGACTTTCTCCATGATATTCTTATCAATACTATGCATAATACTCGGAGTATATCCGCTAATAGCATTAAAGATTTTAAGTAACGTAATGGGATACCTACTACACATACCATCAACAGCGATAATGGCATGTATCATACCATTACCATCAATAGCACTCATTAAGCCAATAGTAGGAGCAAAAACACAGTTATCTACACTAATAGTTGCATTTCTAATGGCAATCACCATGAGTGTATCAATACTAATTATAAAGCCAATAAGGTATAGAAGGACAAGTACATGGGTTGGAGGAGTAAGGGTAGAAAATATACCAGTAAAGTACCTATCATCATCATATTACACAGAATTCGAACACAGCTATAGCATAATCTACGTGATTCGAAAATGGATTTACAGGGTAATAATAAATCCATTAACTTCATTATATCTTGAGAAAGCACCGCAATATGATTGGCTTCAAAAAGCTTACGTATACTCATTCACTTTAGCTCTATACCTCATGGTAACATTCATTGTAATGTTTAGTATATGGGTGTTAACTCGGTGACAATAAATATGCTAGAGATAATATTTCAGAAGATATCGTCCCCGTCATTACTACTAACCATAACTGCCATTATCACTTCAATAATATTAGCAATAATACTCGATGGAGTTGAAAGAAAAATTAGAGCAAGAATACAATGTAGAATGGGGCCTCCCATCCTCCAAACACTCTATGACCTCGTAAAACTTTCACGTAAGGAGGTAATAGTACCTCATGGAGCTTCAAAATTTTTCACTATAGCCCCTAAAATAGCCTTAATAATGTTAATCATAAACTTCCTATATGTACCATACGGGTTCAAAAACCCACTAGGATTCTATGGAGACCTAATACTATTCATATACCTACTCGTAGCATCAACAATAGCATTAATATATGGTGGACTCTCTTCAGGTAACCCATTTAGTGAAATAGGGTGTAGTAGAGAAGTATCGCTACTCATGGCTAATGAGCTAGCAATAGCATTAATAATCGCATCAATAGCATTTAAAACAGGTTCACTAAGTTTAAACGCCTTATTAGAGAACATAACTTTAACTCCATCAATACTATTAACAATTATAGCCTTAGCCATATACGCTTACATTGAGTCTGCAAGGCTACCCTTCGATATAGGTGAAGCTGAACCTGAAATAGCTACAGGGTACTTAATTGAATATAGTGGTTCACTACTAAGCCTAGCACTATGCTGTCATATCTATAAGAGGTACTTGTTAATGACTCTGCTATCCATACCCATATACGTATTAATTAAGAACATAATTCCAGTAAAGCTAAACATAATATTAGGATTTTCATTATTCATAGCCATAGTAATAGTGCTATACATGTTATATTCCATAATAACGTCGATTTCGGGTAGATTTCGAGTAATACATGCAGTAAACTTTGTTAGAGCCTCGTTACTATTACCAATAGCTTCCCTCATACTCGCCACTATAGGACTATGAGGTGAAAAGAAGAATGGTAAAAGAAATAATAGAGAACATTAAGGGAGCATTTGCCGACTATATAATAGGCATAGAGGTCAACAAGAATAAGGTGTATATTGAAGTTGAGAAAAAGTGTCTAAGACCGCTAGTCAAGTTAATTAAAACAAATAAGCAAATACACTACGTAACATCAGTAGGTGTGGATGAAAGACCATTAAGAGGAGGATTCAGAGTATACCATATATTTACTAGCATAGAGGAAGATTACTCTATAATAATCCATACATCAACACCCCAGTCACATCTAACAATACCATCAATTGTACCAGTAACTCCAGGAGCTAATTGGGCTGAAAGAGAAATCCAAGACCTACTAGGACTAAAGTTTACAGGTCATCCTGATCCGCGTAAACTTATACTTCCAGATGACTGGCCCCCCAATATATACCCTCTACGCAAGGATACTCCATACAATATAAGACCACCTTCAAAACCTACACTCTACCCATTTAAGAGACCGAGAGAAACATCAACACTACCCATAGGCCCCTATCACCCACTACTCCATGAGCCTGAATATTTTGAGCTATACGTTAAAGGTGAGGAAGTAGTTGATGTAGAATATAGGGGATTCCACGTACATAGAGGTATCGAAAAACTAGGTGAAAGCAAGCTAACGTATAATCAAATACCCTTCATAGCTGAAAGAATATGCGGTATATGTGGATTTACGCACTCCACGTGTTATTGCCAAGCAGTTGAAGAGGCAATAGGTATAGATGTTCCTGAAAGAGCGCGCTACATAAGGTCAATACTCCTAGAACTAGAAAGAATACATAGCCACCTCCTATGGATTGGAGTTGCATGTCACCTCCTAGGATTTGATACAGGTTTTATGCATGCATGGAGAATTAGAGAGCCAGTAATGCAGTTATGCGAAATACTCACTGGCAATAGGAAAACATATGGAGCTAATCTCGTTGGGGGAGTTAGATGGGATATAAAGGAAAAGGGAGTAAAGAAAACACTAAACGTATTGAGTAAAATTGAAGACGAGTTCAAGAGGTTTATTGAAGACTTAATGTCAATAAGAGAAGTAAAGCTAAGACTCACGAATACAGGAGTACTAACGAAAAAAGATGCATTAAAAATGGAAGTTGTAGGACCAGTACTTAGAGCATCAGGAGTAAAATACGATGTTAGAAAAGCCCATCCCTATGCAGCATACAAGGAAGTATCATTTAACGTACCAGTTTATAGTGAAGGAGATAATATGGCAAGATTAATAGTCAGGATAGACGAGGTACTTGAATCCATAAACATCATCAGAGAACTCATAGACAAATTACCTAAAGGACCAATAATTACTGAGGAAATCGAGATTCCCGGTAATAGAAAAGGATTAAGTATGACTGAGGCACCACGTGGAGAAAACCTACACTTCATAATTACTGGTAGAGACGGATTCATCTATAGATGGAAAGTTAGAGCACCAACATATGCCAATATACCGGCATTAAAGATAATGCTAAAGGGATGCCCATTAAGTGACGCCCCAATAACAATTGCTAGCATAGATCCATGTTTCTCGTGTACTGATAGAGTTAAAGTAATAGACATTAAAACCAAGAAGACCATAACTGTCCCATTAAT
>CAYPZO010000026.1:0-14119 GCA_964415135.1 uncultured Desulfurococcales archaeon
TCATTACCAAGACATAACAAGTCAACTACTGCATTACTACTTTCAATTCTATTTGTTAGATTCGCGTAAACTATTGTCTCAAAGCTACATTATTGAACTTCTTTGCTTTCAATTCTATTTGTTAGATTCAGCCAGACTTTGAGCTTAAAAGCAACCTAAAGGGTAGGAGAAACTTTCAATTCTATTTGTTAGATTCCTAAGAAGTTATGTATTGTTTCTAATTGTATAGTGTCCTCTTTTCTTTCAATTCTATTTGTTAGATTCAGAGAGGGTTTCCGCTACCGCTAGGGTTGTTTACTATTGCTTTCAATTCTATTTGTTAGATTCAGGGTGTATAGGAAATGAGTAGTGATGGCTTGCTCCCTAAGCCTGTCTTTCAATTCTATTTGTTAGATTCCTAATGGAGGGAAGAGAAATGGTAGAAATGGAGTTAGACGAACTTGGCTTTCAATTCTATTTGTTAGATTCGAAGTAAATTAACTTCATGTACTTGCATCGTTTTTGAACATACTTTCAATTCTATTTGTTAGATTCACAAGGCTATTAAAATTGAAAGAACGGTTAAGTATAGAGAATATCTTTCAATTCTATTTGTTAGATTCATCTGAAGTTAGATATCCTTGAGAAGG
This sequence comes from uncultured Desulfurococcales archaeon, assembly GCA_964415135.1. Classification (GTDB taxonomy): domain Archaea; phylum Thermoproteota; class Thermoprotei_A; order Sulfolobales; family WANQ01; genus CAYXRT01. Next base: position 630 of record CAYPZO010000026.1, read on the forward strand.
TTATCTTAGATATTGTCTTTCAATTCTATTTGTTAGATTCATCACATGTTTCATAACTTCTCAATAACATTAATTGAATGGTTTCTTTCAATTCTATTTGTTAGATTCCTTATCATTGTTACTTTAGAACATAGTGGTGAAAGGATTAGGGTTACTTTCAATTCTATTTGTTAGATTCTTTCTATGTCTTGTAGGACTTTTTCTATTCCTTTTTCTATTTCTTTCAATTCTATTTGTTAGATTCCACTACCAAGAGCACTAAAATCAACACTAAGGAAAAGGAAATACCTTTCAATTCTATTTGTTAGATTCCTGTATTCTACTCGCTTAACATAACACTTACTTGGATCAACTTTCAATTCTATTTGTTAGATTCCTACATCTATTCTACCCTTATTAAGGTCTTAAACATAGAGATACTTTCAATTCTATTTGTTAGATTCCTCAAAGAAGAAGGAGTCATCGAAGAATGTGGAGAAACTAAACATCGCAAACTTTCAATTCTATTTGTTAGATTCAAGCCAATACCAAAAGTAAAAACCTGTAGTTCTCTACAAGCTTTCAATTCTATTTGTTAGATTCTTCATTGTTGTCGGATCAAAATATCCACCAATTTTTTCCCATGTACTTTCAATTCTATTTGTTAGATTCCGTGTTTTGGGGTTTATGTTTGTTGGATATTGGTTGTTCATTTCTATTTCATGATAGTTTACTTAGGTGGAATTATTTAAATTTTTCCCTCTTATGGAGCTCGGTAATACTCCTTGCTTATGATTTTGGGGCTTCATTTGCTACATGGAATGAGTGTCACCTTAAGCTATGGTGATGTTTTATGTATTTTGCTGTGTTCTCTTTAATAATAATGTTGTTGTAGGTCATGTATCGAAATGTTTAAAAAGGGTATATAAGTCATCACCATAACCCAAGGTGACACTCTAAGTAATACTGTTATTGTATAGAGTTGACTATTCTAAGAAATAATAACTTATAAATTGTTCTCTTTATTGTTTTTGTTAGTGGTTTGATTTATTGTTATTATTGTTTTTATGTTAGATTAATTTGGGTGTAGTGTGGTTGGGCGGCGTGTATAGGACTTGTAGTGGTACCAGGTTTTATGATCGTAGGGAGGAGGTGGATAAGTTAAGTAGTTGGATTAGGAGTGGGTGTTATGTTGTTGTTTGGGGTCCAAGGAATGTTGGTAAGAGTGAGATGCTTAGGTATGTTGCGTGGCTTTTGGAGAAGGAGAATTGGCTTACATACTATGTTGATGTTAGGGAGTATCTTGCTTAATAAGATAATCCAGGTAATGCCTCGTAGCCTGGGAGAGGAGTTCATGAAGGCTATTTCCAGTATTATTGGGTTACCTGATAAATTGCTAACGGTTTTCGAGTATGGTGTTAGGTATGCTATTGAGAAACGTGCTGGTGGGGTATTATGGTTGTCGATGAACCCCAGTACCTTAATAATATGAGGGCTTTCCTGGAATCCCTGGTTAAGAGGACAATCTATACTTATCATGAGAAGCCGTTATCGGTGGTAGTATGTGTTAGTGGGGGGTGGTTTATACTTAGTGAAACATTACTATCACTTATAAATTATGGTTCAAGGACAATGCTTATAGATTGGCTTGGAATAAATGACTACAAGTTATTTGCGAGAGAGTTATTGGAGCTTAAAAAGACTTCAATCGAGATAGATATTGGGACTTTATATGATAGGTATACTGGTGGTATTCCAGGAGCACTAGTATCAATAACTAATATCGGATTAAGCCAATGGGTTAAGAACATGAAAGAACACTTACTTAATGCACTAAGAAGGGTATCAAGGAAAGTAGGCGTTGATGCCGGTGAGGTTAAGGAATTCATTAAATCCCTCCCAAGGAGAATAGACTACATTAAGCCAAGTAAGGAGTCAGTTATGGTTGAGGAATTAACTAAACATAACATACTATACTTTAACCCACTGGAGGAAAAACCATTAGTGAAAACACAACTGCCAATATATAGGACTATCTTAGAGTCTTAACCTACATGCTTGGATTATACTCTTTAGATCTAGTACACTATTACATTTCATGATTAATGCCCTAATTTGTGTACTAAGCTTCTCTCCTAGGTCTTCCTTCACGTAGCGTAGCAGTATTATTCTTCCAAACCTATACCTTCCACTTGATAGAGTAGTTTCAACTTTCTTAGGTGGATGAGATAAAGTCTCTCCTGGAGTTGACTGCTTAAATACATTTAAAAACGCAGATATAGCTCCTTTGCAAAACTCTAGCTTTCTCTCATAATCTGAGAGCTTATGTAAGCCTGCTTCAATTGAAACTATATAAACCATGCTTTTCCTTCTATCCTCTTTTTCATAGCTAATAGCTATTATGTAGTCGCAGTGGCTTTGAAGATATGTGAACCCCTTTATAATTTTTCTCAACATCTATGAGGGCTGCCAGCTTATTTTGAGGCATCCTTAATCTAATGGGGCATTCATCGATGACTATATTGAGTTCAATATTGTCTTCATCGATTCCTGGCTTCCTAGGTGTATTTAAGCAATTACTACATCCTATGAAGTTTTTATTCATGGTTATCCCTTCTTCATTTGCTTCTTCTCTTCAAGTTCGCCAAGAAGCTCCATAGTCCTTAGCTGACTAGATGCCACAGGCATTATTCCAGGAACTTGTTCTTCGAATTCCGATAAGGTAAGCTCTCTAAATGAACCTTTACTAAAGTATATTGGGATAAGTTTAGCACGTGAAATAGCCTTACTGATTTCACTAACTACTTCATGTGAGAGCTTCATACCTAATAATTCACTTAATATCCTCTCTACAGCCTCTACTCCTATTCTTGCAGCTCTATAGGCTATTCTAGATTCAACAGCTATGAAGTCACTATGAGTTGTAGCTATGACTGAAATCCCTTTACCAGAGAGGTATAGGAGAAGCCAAGCAATAATTCTCTGTAGCTCTGGATGTAGCTGAGCTTCAGGTTCCTCAACAACAAGTAACCCCTTCCCACGTCTAAGCAACTAAGCAGAAGCAATAATGAGTCCCAACGATCCAGCTACAGCTGCTACAGTAGAATATAAGTGCGTTGAAACATCACCCAACCTATAAACAAGCTCCCTCACCTTCCCCTCAAAACATACTTCACCACCAAGTAAAAGCTTAGAAGCAAACACCCGTAGTACTTTATCAAATGCAATAATATCGCTAATACTCTTCTTCCCCAATCTACGCAGCCCCTCAATAAGTGAAACTAATGGTCCATAGAGAACTCTAAATGGATGCTCCCTAAACAATACCCTTAAGCCAGATCTACGCAAGGGCATGAGGGAAAGTAAATGATGCGCCATAAACATAAATGAGCGGCCATAACCAACATATAAGGAACTTACACCCATCCTTACTAGGGGGGACTAGAGGATTCAAGTATAATTACATCAGTAGGGCCATGCAGAATAACACCATCAAATAGTAGCTCTAGTCGAAGAACGTTTTTAACGTGCTCTAGGCACACTCCTCTCTCCATTCCTTTCCATAATGACTACTTAGGCTTTCACACATCATACAGGCAACCTGTATGTGGCCATACCTGTGCATAAGCTCCTCAAATACGCTTTCAGGTATCTTTAAATAATACCTTATTAATGAGCTGCCACCATTAATTTTTAAGCACGCCTTAGGAGAATCCATCTCCATAACCGTGGACCTAAGTATGCTTTTATAATCCGCACCGAAGATATTTAAGAAAACCTTTTGAACACCCTCAAGCGTAAAGGGGTCATCTATGGCTATCCTACTCATTCTACTAATCCCATATATGGTTCTTGCAAGATACGTCTTACCCGTTCCTAGAGGACCATATAATAAATGAAGAGCATTTTCCCTAAGCATAAACTCTGATCTACACTTAATAGGCCCCAATCTTTCTACACTAATCCTTACTACCACTAGACTACCCCTAATTCATGATTACACGTACTTTACTATTAAATTATCCTTAAATAATTCCCCTAGATCATCTAATGTCTCTACCGCTACTTTTATATTAAAGACCCTAGCCTTGAATAGAATAGGAGATTTATCATTAAACACACCTTAGCCTTAGTTGAGGTTACATGTGCAGTTATCGTTATATGGTTTATCCCTGTTACATGTGATAGGCTTGTCGGCTTATTCTCTAACAAGAGCTTTCTCAGCGCAATAGTTTATTGGATGCTCTACACCATTATTACCTGTTCATTCCTACACATTATTAGGAGGGTTATTGGTGGTTGGAGGCTTAATGACTTTGGTCTACGTTTAAGTAAGGTTAAGGAGGCTATTATTCGTGGAGTCGTAGTACCCGCACCACTATTCGTTATACAATGCGTTGCTGCATTAATAGCAATAGACTACATATTAGCCCAAATGAAGGAATACCTAGGGAACATGGACTTCTATACCGCCCTACTACTCGCCTTCATAGGCTATCCCCTCCTCACGATTCTGTGGACGTCTTTTCACGAAGAGTTTAGATTTAGAGGGTACATGCAGGGATTACTTGAAGAATGCATGGACTCCACAGTAGCCTTAATTGCCGTAGCCATATTCTTCGCCTATAGCCACTTCTGGGTATACATGAGATTCAGTTTAAGCCCCCTCATGCTCCTCGCCTCCCTAACATACATATTGCTCCCAGCACTTATCCTAGGACTCGAATACACAGCATACAAGAACATCATAGTCACAATAACAACACACACCATATGCGACGCCATATCCGTATGGATAACTATAACCTACTATTATCAAAGAGTAATAGAAGGGACCACCTTTACAATAATATTAATAGCCGTATTCGCTATCTTAGCCTATATTAAGAGACAGGAGATAATAGAGTTCAAGAACCTATGTCAAAGAAAACTCGCAAGCAATAGAACATCAATTATCGTAGGCATAGTAATAGGAGCATACCTATTAGCAATAACATACACCCTAAACACCTACATAAAACAAACATTAAGCTAAAAGACATGGAAAAAGGAAGGTTAACCTACAACCCTTCTACGCAACTCCTCCAACACACTAAGAGAACGAACAATACTCCTCTATACTCTACTGACATATAGGTAAAGACAACAAAGAACAAAAGGTAATAGGAAAGTAATGTTGTGATAAGGAATTAACACGCTAACGTTAATGTATTCAATATTACCTCGAGCATCAATATAATGTTCTATAACACGAATAAGTGGGTTAAATATGCCTAGTATACTGTTAATTAAATTTAGTAGCTCGCGGAGTCATGCTAATCTTATACTCTCCCTAGATTTTCTAAAACCTCTTTTCTATGCTTTTTTAGCTCTTTAAGTCGTTCACGGAGGTAAAGATACTCAGGCCACATCATGTCAATCTCAGGATTATTAATATTACTAGAAGTGAATAGTTTTTCCACTCCTCTCAACTATCTAAACTAAGTTTACGAGCCATTCTATGGAGCTTAGATTCTACTATCACCATTTCCTTACTAATTTTCCGTAACAGTAACTCCAAACTCTCTCTAATAACCATCCTAGAGGACAACACATCCCCCATAAATACCTATATAACTACATAAGGCTTAAAATTCTTCTAAAACGCTATCATGTCTCGTTATTCTCTTATAGATGTCTTTAACTAGTTGAGGTCTTTATCACTAAAGTACCTTATAGAGGTAACTCAGCTATTTTAGCCATGAGATAATTAATGCTTATTAGTTAAAGATACTGTAATAGTTAAGCTTATATCTTATTCCCATATTATTTAGGCTTAATTATGTAGAGATTGTGTAGGGTTAGGTGTAGATGAAGTGGAGTGATATTCCTTTTGGTGCTCGTAGGTATATACTGTATCATGTGATTGTATCTCCACTCCTTATTACGTGGTATATGTTGCCTTTATACATGTTTATGACTGGGTATAGCGTACTTGATGTTGGTTTGTTCTTTACTTTTGTTCATGCGGCTTCAATACCTTTAACCTATGCTATTGGTAGGTTGTTTGATCGTATTGCTATTAGGCATGGACTTGTAATTATAGATGCTCTCGAGGGAGCCTCATGTATACTTTATGGTTTAGCTTATGGCCCATTAGCTCCATTAATGTTATTTCTAGGTATGCTTGTAGATGAGGTTGCTGGTTTCTTCTATCCCCTATATCAGGCTGCTGAGAGGATACTTTATCCTGAGGATAAGCTTGAAGAGGTTTTTGCATGGCATATGAGGTTACCTGAAGTTAGTCAGCTCTTTGGATTCCTATTCCTTGGCTACTTATTTGGCTATGTATTTAATTCTCCGGTGCACTATAGGTTAGGGTTTATTGTTATTGGTGCTTCATCTATACTTACTATACTTTACCTAGTATTCTTTCTTCCAAGACTTGACGTTGAGGAGAGGATTAGTAGTGAGAAGTTTACGTTTAGTGTTGATAGGGAGTTTAAGTTGATATTAATTGTAGAAGCATTGGTTATTCTTGCATATTCTCTTGCACCTGAAATAGTCTTATTAAACTACGTTGTCAATACCTTGGGATTAACGTTGTTTGAGGTTATGGTTGTTGAAGCTTCTATTTCCATTGGAGCTATTCTCGCAACATACGTTTCGGAACGTATAGGTAGAGAGTATAGGTTTAAGGCTATTGCCTTAGGTTATAGTTTCGTACTTCTCTGGGCTCTTATCATGAGCTTTAACCCCCCATTTATGATGGTTGTTTTAGCTTACTTTATGGGTAGATTTGGTGAAACCTTGGCTTTCCCCTTCTATAGGTCTTGGATATTTAGTAAGATACCTAAAGAGAAGTCTGCTAGCCTACTTTCAGCATTATCCAGTTATAGGAGGTTTATAGCCTTGTTTTCACCAGCACTTGCAGGTTTCCTAGCATCAATAAGCCCTACATTACCTTATATGGCTTGCTTACTGCTCTTCACCTTACTCATAACGATAATGCTTAGCTTAACTAAAATACTCGAAGAGAAGTAAGGGAGGCTATGCATCTTAAATGCATTCGTTTAATTTTTAGATAAGTTTATATGGTCTGAGAATACTATATGGTTAGGGTATCCATATGGTGAGAGGAAAGAGAGGGGTTTCAATAAACATAGTAGCAGTATTAATCGCAGCACTTGTAATTGGCATTGTGATAGGTTATGGTGTTTTACAGCTTACAGTAAAGCCTGAAACAGTAACAACAACGATAACTAAATCAGAGACGTTAACTGAGTCTAAGATACTTACTACACCATTACCTACAACAATTACGGAGACTAAGACCATAACCGAATTGGAGACGAAGACTACAACAGTTACTAGGACATTAAAGCCTGAGAAGAAGGCGTTATTTGATGTTCTTGGTAGGAAGATAGAGCTTGCTAAAATACCTAAAAGGGTAGTATCTTTAGCTCCAAGTATAACTGAAATACTATTTGCTCTAGGTGTTGGAGATAGAGTTGTTGGTGTTGACTCATTCTCTAACTATCCTCCTAAGGTTGTTGAACTTGTTAAGGAGGGTAAAATTAAAGTTGTAGGTGGTTACTGGGCTCCGGATTTAGAAAAAGTAGTAGAGCTGAATCCCGACCTTGTTATTGCTGATCTCGGTGCTCACTACAAGTACTTAGCTAAGTTTGAGGAACTAGGATTAAATGTTCTATTTGTTAAGGGAGGTAATGCAGTTAATTTAATCGATATATATAATGATATACTTCTCATAGGTGAAGCATTAAATGCTACCGATAAAGCCTATGAAATTGTAACAAAGATTAAAGAAATGATAAGTAGTATAAGTGATAAGCTTGCTAAAGTTAATGTTACTCAACGTAAAGTACTGATATTGTTGGGTCCACCAACATATGGTTTATGGACTACGGGTTCAGGTACATTTATTGACGAACTAATAAGGATTTGTGGAGGAATAAATATCGCATCAAAGTATCATGGATGGATACAGATAAGTAAGGAGGAAATACTCGTTCAAAATCCTGATATAATAATAGTTACGGTTATGGGTACTAAGGAGGATGCCGTCAAGGTTATTGAAGAGATTATGAGCCCTGAAATGGGCTTAGACGTTAATGCTGTTAAGAATAAGGAGATATACGTACTTATAGGTGAAGCAGACGACTTACTATGTAGGCCAGGTCCTAGAGTTGCTGAAGCAGTTAAAATGCTAGCTTCAATAATACACCCCGAAGTATTTGGTGAAGTAGGTAGGGAGGACGTGGTATCAGCTAAGCAATTAAGTTAAATGTGATGGCGATGAGCGTAGTGGGGAGAGAGTATAAGAGGAGATTAAGGTTTTTCTACCTCACATTGCTATTCTCATCCATATTATTCGTATTTACCTTAATCATTTCTTTAACTATAGGTTCAGCTGGTATAGGGGTTGAGTGGATAGCTAGGTGGCTTATGTTTAGGCTTGGATTTGCTAATGGTAATTCCATTAATGCTAATATTCTTGCAATCGTCGACTTAAGGCTTACTAGAACTCTTACAGCATTTATTATTGGTGTTATGCTTGGTGTTTCAGGCGTAATACTTCAAGCTTGCTCTAGAAATCCTCTTGCAGATCCATTTATACTTGGGCTTTCCTCAGGTGCATTAACGTTTCTAGCCATTGCAATGCTTATAAGTCCTGCACTTGTATACTTAAGACCAATAGCTATAACTATAGCATTTATCGGCGCTCTTGCTGGACTTACACTAACTTTAATGTTATTTGAAGCTACTGGAGGAACAAGTACTAGTCTCATACTTTCAGGTATAGCTGTATCAACCATGTTTGGCGGACTTAGCCTTATCCTCTCCTACATAGTTTATGCAAAATATAAAACACACATAATAATATACACGCTTGGATCAGTAAACCTTGCAACAAGAAGTGACCTCACGGTAATGGTTGTAGTGCTGTCTATTGGTATAATATTAGCTCTACTACTATCTAAGCCCCTAAATGCTTTAATTTATGGCGACGAGTATGCTCAACAGCTAGGCTATAGTCCTAGAAAGATAATTAGGTATGGCTCAATTATAGCTTCATTCCTAACAGGAACAGCAGTTGCATTTACTGGAATTATAGGTTTTATTGGATTAATAGTACCCCATATAACCAGATTCATTGTTGGACATGATCATAGGCTCGTCATTCCAGCATCAATATTTATTGGAGGATTAATATTATGCTATGCTGATTTAATAGTAAGGTTAGTAGCCATTACGGGTTTTGGCGAAATACCCATAGGAGCTATTACTAGTATCCTTGGAGGACCATTCCTTGCATACCTGATAGTCAGGAACTTAAAGGCATAAAGCCATGGTGAAGATAAAGGTAAAGGATGTAACGGTAACTTATGGTTCTATCAGAGCATTAGAAGACGTTACCTTTGAGTTAAAGGAAGGTGAAGTAACTGGTATTATTGGACCTAATGGTGCTGGTAAAACAACACTCCTAAAAACACTTGCAAGACTCTTAAAACCCGTGAAAGGGGTTATATACATTAATGGAAGAAGCTTATGGAGCCTTAAGCCTAGTGAAAAAGCTAAGATAATAGCTTATCAGGGACCTGAAGAACCTCAATGGAATCATGCTAAGGTATTGGACTATATGCTTACAGCTAGATACCCACATACGAGAGGGTTCATGGAATCTTATAGGGATATTGAGAAAATAGAGGAATCTTTAAAAATTGTTCATGCTCTTCACCTAGCTAGTAGAAGGCTTAATCAGCTGAGTAGTGGTGAGCTACAGAGAATACTTATTGCAAGATTACTCGCACAAGAAGCAAAAATAATATTGGTAGATGAGCCTACAAGTCATCTAGACCTATACTATCAGTTAGAAATACTACAACTTCTCAAAAACATTACGAGGAATAAGAGATTAGTAACAGTAATTACGCTACACGACCTACAGCTAGCTTCAATGTACTGCGATAAATTAATACTATTGAATAGAGGAGCAGTAGAAGCTATAGGTAAACCCGATGAAGTACTTACTCCAGAAAATATAGCTAAAACATATAATGTTGAAGTTGAAGTGATAAGACATCCACATGGAAGACTATTAATAATACCCTTAAAGTTAAGGAAAACATAACATAGTCTAATTAATAGGCTACGAGTATAATACTTAAATATCCTAAATCAATATTATCAAAAGTAAAGTAAAGACTTGGAGGAGTCTAGAGAATTGAATAAGGTCAAATACTTAGTACTTACATGGAATGACATAGCTAAGTTATCGATTAAGTTAGCTAGGAAGATAATTGAATCTAACTTTACTCCAGACGTTATTGTAGGGATTATGAGAGGTGGATGGATTGTTGCTAAAATAGTTGAAGACCTATTAGGAGCAAAAGAATTAGGTTCTCTTGAAATAAAATTCTATAAGGGTATTGGAGAGAAAGCTGAGAGACCAATACTAACACAGCCATTAATGGTAAGTGTTAGGGATAAGAAGGTTTTAATTATTGATGATGTAGCTGATAGTGGTAGAACATTACAAACAGCAACAGAAGTTGTAAGATTATGTGGTGCTAGAGAGGTAAGAACTGCAACACTGTACATGAAGCCTTGGTCTATAATGATCCCTGACTACTATGTAGGTACTACAACGTCATGGATAGTATTTCCATGGGAATACGGTGAGGTATTGAGAGAGGTAGCTAAAAAGAATTATGGGAATCTAGATAAGGACTCCCTCATTAAAGCAGCAAGCGATGTAGGTTTTGAGGACGAATATATTGAAGAAATAATAAATATTATAAAAAGCTGACTTGCTTTAAAGTAAGCTAGTTATTGTGTCAACTAAATCTAAATCAATGGATTGTTCAAGAGGGCTCCTTGCTGGTACTAAGTGTTTAAATGAAATTACCTTAACCTTACCCATTATATTACTCATCTTTAAACCCAGATCACCGTACTTTAAATAATACTCCTTAACCGTAGACTTAAAGCTCATAGCATTAATTACATAAACGTATCCAGGAGCTACCGTAAATACTACATCCACTTTCTCTAATAGATTATAGTATGGTATTGCTGCATCATTAAATGATTCAACAATGACTACGTCATGCTTGTTAAGCATTAAGTCTAAGTTATAGTCTAAAACTTCCAAAGTTTTCTTAGAGTACATAAGCTTAATCAATTCGCTTAAGCTAATGCTTTTTGCTTTTAACTTTTCGGCTAGCTCATTAATCCATTTCTTTAACCCGAATACTACGTTATCTACATTGTCTACTACTATGTAGTGGTCGTTGACCTTACCTTTATAATTACTTATTCTAAACAATACTACTTGCTTAAACTGGTCTTCAAGTGCTCCAAGATATTCAACCATGTTCTTATAGATTCTAGGATCTGGAGGAGCTAATAGTATATCCAATGGATTAATTAATTCAAAGTCTAAGTTAAGACCTAGCACCTCTATGTACTTCACAACATCTTCTCCAACAAGAATACCATACTTTAGGCTATTTAATACTGTTTGGAATTGATACCATGCGCTATGACCTGCAACGGGCTTATATACTGAGATATTAAGTCCCCTATCCATCAATGATTTAGCTAGTGATAGTGTAAACCACGTTTTACCCGCATCATGCGGTATCAAGCCATTAACCAATACTATAGCAGGCATATCCCTAAATCACCCCTATGTCAAGGATCCTCGAATAAATTAAGTTACAGCAATTAACTAATATTATCTTCTAACTTCACGAAAGTATACACAAACTCAGATACGGTAAACAAATGTTAGTAGCCTGCAGCGATCATTTCCTCTACTTCGATACCAAGGAATCCTTCAACTATATTACTTGTTATTGAGTTTTTAATCTCCTTTAACATTTTCTCAATAATGTTACCCTTATCGTATACGATTACAGCATTTAGGATCATATCGGAGTAAAGTTCTATGAACTCTCTTATTTCATTTAAATCCTTAATTATTGGAGTAATAGTTATTAATTGATATTCATCGTTATCCGAAAACTTATCAAGTATGGAGTTAACCTTTTTTTCAACTTCACTTAATACCTTTAATCTTAATGTCCTATTAGTGGGAAAGCCCCTTAATATTATAATTAAGTCCATGTTAAGATCGTCAACACCATTTACCACCATAATTGAAACTAGCTTGTTTTTAAACAACTTCTTCAAATCCTTAACTAGCTGATTAACTACACTCTTGTAGGGTTCACGTAAACATCCAATACCCTTCCTTAAAACCAACTCTATACACCTAGTGTTCTTAACCTAGACTTAGCTAAGTGACCTGTGTTTACCCTGATTTAAATGCTATATAATTTCTAGCTTCATATTATAAAGCTCTTCCCTCAAGAACAAGGAAAACTAAAATACCCATTGAGATAAGCGATATAGATGGATGATGAAGAGTCCGACTTCAGACCGTGTGAAGAAAAATGGGGTCTGACTTCGTAAAAAATCATTGCGAGTAAACAAATTACTAACAGTTACCTGGTTCATGTATGGTGATATTTACATAGCTTTACAATCTTAGCGTATAGTTCATTGGTTAAAAGGCCCAGGTCTCTACATGCCATGAGCATTGAAGCACATGTAGTATCGATAACTTTGTCTTTAACTACTACCTCCTTACCTAGTTTTTCCTCTAGTATTTTCCTTAGCATAGGTTCTATGACCTTTCTTGCTCCTTCCCAAAATCCCCAATAATTGTTATTTGGGGGCTAGCATAGTTTAATTTCTTTGTCGCAGTCACTATAGCTAATGCCATTTCACTTATACACTTATCTATAATTTCCTTAGCAAAATCCCACTATTAGTTTCTTAGGATTAGGTGAACTATATACTTTTGGTATAACTTCACATATATCCCTTAGCTTAAGATACCCGATTAGTTTTCCAGCTAAGGCTGTCTTCCTCCCTCTACCATCTATTGATCTAAGAGCAGCTTCTATACCATCTCTACCAACCTGATATGCACTACCAGTATCATCTAGTAAATGATCCCATCAATCAACCTTAACCTCCTTACCACCATATACTCCATAATTAACACTACCGGTACCAGCTATGTAGAGTATGCCTGGTTGGAGTAGAAAAACAAGCGTTATGAACAACCCTGTAATTTTCATAAACACGTGCCCTATCGTCGCTAACACCATTTTTTCAGCTGCTTTCACGAACAAGTCTCTCCAATATCCTTTACCAACACCTGTAGACCCTACACCTATACAGGCAACCTCACTTGACCTTCCTTGAACCCTATTGATGAGTTCTCTTATGATATGAGATATTATTTCTATTACTTTTTCTCTAGGCATTATAGCTGGATTAGCTCCAACGTCTTTAACATTATACCTTAAATTATCTTCTACATCAATTATTGTTCCTTTAGTAAACGTACCTCCAACGTCAAGTCCAATAAAATACCTATATTTCATTAACAAGAACCCTCTAATCCTAAGGATTAAGGTGTTGCTCCATCTCAT
>CAYPZO010000026.1:14219-16288 GCA_964415135.1 uncultured Desulfurococcales archaeon
ATTTCATTAACAAGAACCCTCTAATCCTAAGGATTAAGGTGTTGCTCCATCTCATTATATGCTCTTAGGAGTTCCTCGGCATCCTCCCTCATAGAGTCTCTAATTACTGGTCTTGCAATTCTACACCTATACACAGTATCCATATCTACTTCCACAACCTTTACATCTTCTTCGTAATCTTTTAACTTCTCTATAGCTCTACCAAGAGGGCTAACAACCATTGAGCCTCCACCAAAAGTTAATCCATTCATTATGCCAACAGTATTAACCCAGATGATGTAGGTTGTTGTTTCAATAGCCCTACTCATGATAACTCTATGAAATAATGGTACTGATGTATCTGGTGCTGCAGATATAATTACCTGAACCTTAGCGCCCATCAACGCATATGCCTTGAATATTTCTGGAAAGAAAGTATCATAGCATATAGCAAGGCCAAAGAGAATATCCTTAAACTTCCATGGCTTTAACTTCCCCTTAAACTGCTTAAACCACCTATGCTCATCAAATACGGAAAACGTGGGTAAATGTCGTTTCCTATAAACAAACACCTTGCCATTTTCATCGACTGCTAGCATAGAGTTATAAATGTACCCCATAGGCGATAACTCTGGAAAACCAACAATAACGCCAACACCCTTACTCTTAGCCATCTGCTTAACTTCATCAATATACTTTGATGAGAGAGGTAAAGCTATCTTATACACTAGGTCCTTAACCATATACCCTACTAGAAACATTTCAGGAAAGACATAGAGATCAGCACTATAAGACTCAACGACTTTACTCATCTTCCTAACATTATTTTCTATGGAGCCTATAACGGGTTCTAATTGAGCAAGACATATTTTAACTTGCAAACGTTCACCTCTATAACGTAGAGTTAGGACTAGAATATAGGTGCTATCCTCTATGAAACTCGAACCACCACCCCTAGACTACGAATACGCTATCAAGAGAATTAAACAATTCCTTAGAGACTTCCAACGTAAAGCAGGAATTAATGGTTATGTTATGGGTTTAAGTGGAGGGGTAGACTCCTCAACAGTACTATACCTAGCAGTAGAAGCACTAGGAACAAACAAAGTACATGTACTCATAATGCCAGACCCTCAAGTAACACCAAAAACAGACATAGAGGATGCATTAAACTTGGTAAGAGAACTCAAAGTAGATCATACGCTCATAGATATCGGAGAGCTGGTTAAAGCCTACAAGAACATTCTACCGTTCTTCAATGAACAACACAACATTGCCACGGGAAACTTAAGAGCACGTATAAGAATGACAATACTATACTACTACGCAAACCTACATAGACTAGCAGTACTAGGTACAGGTGACAAAAGCGAAATCCTACTAGGATACTACACGAAATATGGTGATGGAGGAGTAGACCTACTACCAATAGGAGATGTATATAAAACACAAGTAAGGAGAATGGCATTAATCCTAGGAGTACCAAAAAGAATAGCATTAAAGCCGAGCAGTCCAAGACTATGGTCAGGGCAAATGGCAGAAGAAGAGCTAGGAATAACCTACGAAGAAGTAGACGCAATACTATACAGATACGTAGACCAAGGAAAAACAATTGAGAGAATAATAAAGGAAACAGGATTACCCAGAGAGAAGGTTATAAGTGTCATAAAGAGAGTACACGTAAATGAACATAAACGACTATATCCTATAATACCAAGAATATCAAAACACGCCGTAGCACATGACTGGAAAATGCCGTGGTATGTAAGTTTTTAAGTTAATTTTCGTCTTCTCGTTATCTGTGCTTGATATAGTGTCTTATTCCCTGTTATTGTGCTCGCTATTAGTGATGATATTAGTGCTGGTACAACGAGTATGTAATTATTGCTCATTTCAGCTACCATGAATGAGGTTGCTATTGGTGTTTTTGATGCTGCCCCAAAGAGACATGCAACCCCTACATAGGCGTAAACATATGATGGAAGGGGTGTTATATGTGATGCTACTAGTTCTCCGTATATTAGTCCTAGGATTACTCCTATGAATATGCTTGGTGCAAATAGTCCTCCACTACCACCACTACCTATTGA
>CAYPZO010000027.1:0-1816 GCA_964415135.1 uncultured Desulfurococcales archaeon
AGAATATTATCTAGTACAGGAGGCTATGGAGTAATAGTTTCACTAAATGAAATATATGAATCCACAATAGAATTAGCTCAACAAGAAGGATTATTCGTAGAACCTGCAGCAGGAGCAGCAGTAGCTGGCTTAAAACTACTTGCAGACCACGGAGTTATAGGTAGAGATGAAGACGTAGTAGTATTATTAACTGGAACGGGACTTAAAGCACTTGAAACTTTCATTCATCATAGAAAACACCTAGACAAGTACATTATACCATCAACTAAACTACAAATATTAAAAGTGCTATATGAACGTGGAGAAATGCATGGATATGGTATTTGGAAAACATTTCTATCAAGAATAACGCCGCAAGCAATATACCAGCATCTCTCCGAACTAGAGGCTAGAGGCCTCGTTAAATCATTTATAAAGAATAGGAGAAAGGTTTACGTAGTAACTGAGAAGGGAAGAAGAGTTGTTGAAGTAATTAATGAGCTATACTAAATTCAGGTACTCAAGTATCGAAATTACTGCTATAGAAAACGTAACTGCCATGAATATTAACGTGGGTTTTAATAGATATTTGTAAGGTAAGGGTTTATCCAACTTAATCGAAAGTTTATGGATATTAGCTTCAATTATCTTATCTCCTCTCTCAATCATTGATGCCGTAGATACGGCTAGTGACTTCCATATAGGTTCACTCTTCACTCTTTGGATAATATATGATTCTTCTACTTCCCTTAATCCTAATGGTATAAGCCTCCAAGTTAATAAAGGATAGACCGGATTACCTCTTCTCAACTTTATGATAATATTGTAGAGTTCTATTGGAGTTAGAATAAACGTAAACCATAGTATTATTAATGTAGCTGAAATAACTTTAGTGAATACTATTAGAATAGCATTAACGTCTATTATGGATTTAATGAAGAAAACTACAATGAAGTTAGTTAATGCAAGCCATAAAGCTGGTATAGATGCTATAATTATCGATGACATATACTCCGACTTAAGACCATAGTATAACGATAATAGAAATATTACTAGAACGGAGAAGATAGACGTAATATAATACCCCATATATATTGATACTAATCCAATAACTAGAAACATAAATTTAACAATAATATGTACACGTTTAGCTTCAATATCTTCTCCTCTTAAGAAGAGTGCCTTATATATTTTCGAGACAAGCACATTTAGCATATCATCACCTCAATGTTACTACCTTAGAGGCTCTAGAATACAGTCTTCTATCGTGACTAGCGCCCAATATGCTTACATCGCTACTTAGTGCATCAACTATAGTATTTAAGACGAGCTTAGCGTTATATGGGTCAAGCCCTGCAGTTACCTCATCAATGCATATAAGATTAAATCCCCTAGCAAGAGCAGATGCTAATGCAACTCTTCTCCTTTCACCACTACTTAGCTTCTTTATAGGTTTACTAGACAGGTGCGTGAGGTTTAATTTCCTGAGTAATTCTTCACCATAACTTTGATCCTTAGCTCTTCCTACAACCTCATCATATACTATAGGCTCACTAAAATACAATAATGGGTTTTCTGGTATGTATATTGCCCTTCCATTTACATGCACCCTCCCCCTATTTGGCCTTAATATCTTAGATGCTATCTTAAGAATAGTTGTTTTACCTGCACCATTAGGTCCTACGAGGACCACAAATTCGCTCTTAAATAGCTTTAAGTTGAAGTCATTTATTACATAATCCTTTGAGCCAGGATACCTAAAACATACGCTATCCATAAATAATACTAGTTCTCGTGAACTCGAAATTCTTATTTCACTTGATTTCCTGCTCTCCTC
>CAYPZO010000027.1:1916-3393 GCA_964415135.1 uncultured Desulfurococcales archaeon
ATATCCTCTAAATGAAATTCATTGATAATCCTAGTTACCTTACTAAAATCAGTACCACGCATTATAGCGTTAATGTATAGTTCAGCCTCAACACTATGAGTTAATACTCCATCCCAAGGTTCTTGAGGAACATAGCTAATAACATCAGCAGTACCTGATGGTCCCTCGCTTAATGGATTTCTAGAATCTATACTTATTTTTCCACGCACCTTTCCTTGAACAATATGGGGTATTATACCTGCTAAGACCTTTAATAATGTAGACTTACCAGCACCTGAAGGACCCAACACAAGAAGGAGTTCACCCTTATCTAAACTAAATGATACATTCCTAAGTGCAATTACATCATCATATTCAACTGTAAGCCCCCTGACTTCAACTAGGCTTTTTGACATATCCTGCCCTCTCTAAGAATGATACTATTGGCAATGCAAATGATGCTCCAATAACTGCTTGCCCTATATTAACTGGTATTTCAGCTATAGCAGCTAATGGTTCACGCCCGGTTAATGGATTTGATATGAAGAATTCATAGAGGAAGTATCCAGTAATCATTGTTGACCCCGCGATCAATAATACTATTGCTATTAAGGCTTTCTCAGATTCCAAATCACCTAGCCTCTCTACAACCCTATTAACTGCAAGTGCTATAAATATCCAAGTCCAAGGAGGTATGAATAATGCTACTGGCGCTTGCTCAGGCCCAAAATATGCTTCACCTGAAAGATAAGTAAATCCTACTCCAAGAATAAAACCAGCATATATCAGCCCCATTAAAGTAGATATCAGCCTTCTATAAGCAATGCTCTTTCTCATCCTATTAAATAGATAACCTGCTAGGTATCCCTCTACAGCCTTAATGACGAGAGTACCTGGAGCAAAGATTCCATAACCCATAACCATGTCGGCAAGAGAAGCACCAACTCCGCCAGCTATAGCAGCAACTATTGGACCCTGAGTTAACGCAGCAACATAGATCATCGTCTCACCTAAATTAAAGTACCCGCCTGTAGCAGGCACATAGATAGTTACAATAATTGTAGCAGCAAAGACCAATACAGTAAATATGACCGCATATATTACAGTCTTTACGCTACTCATTCCTTATCCCAGGCTTTAATTGAATAGCAAGGAAGAATTAAAGTATTAACTTTAATACTTCTATAGAATGTTTACTGTGGGAAAACAACTTTAATTTACCATATATAGAGTATAACTATACTTGAAGGAATAGAGTAATGATTGAAGGAATAGTTGAACTACCATTACATGAAGGACATGTACCTAGATGGCTTGCAAATCTCATGAAGAGGTTAGCTAAAGCTATCATCGAGATAATGGTTATTGAATATGGACCAGATAAAGTCGTTGAAAGACTTTCAAATCCACTATGGTTCCAAGCATTAAATAACATTATTGGTATGGACTGGGATAGTAGTGGTTCTACAACAGTTACAACAGCTATACTTAGACAAGT
>CAYPZO010000027.1:3493-15692 GCA_964415135.1 uncultured Desulfurococcales archaeon
TGGACTGGGATAGTAGTGGTTCTACAACAGTTACAACAGCTATACTTAGACAAGTTCTCATTAATGGAGACTTAGGAGTTATGGTTCTTGGAGGTAAGGGTAAAAGAGCACTAAACATTGAGGAAGACTTAAAGGACGCAGCTGAAAAACTTAACCTATCAACATCAAAACTAAACGAACTACTAAGAGCTTCTAGACTTGTAGCTAAAGTTGATTCAACATTATTGCAGGATGGTTATCAACTATATCATCACTCACTCATAGTCTCCGAAAGTGGAATATGGGGTATTATTCAACAGGGAATGAATATAAATAAGAGGCTTGCAAGAAGATATCATTGGTTCTCCAAGAATGTTAAGAGATATGTTGTTGAGCCTCATACCGGTATTGCTGGATTTAAGGAAAAATTAGTATTAAACCTCATTGCAAGAGCCGTAGAAAATACTAGGAAAACATTATTAGACTTGTTAAATGAAAATCCTAGGAAAACATTAAATATGATAATGGAGGCAAATAGAATGCTAAGAAAAACAATGCCATTAACAGTATGGATTAGCAAGGCAAGCGTTACAGTAATAGATAAAGATAGAAGGTTAATGATATATAGACCCATAACCATCAGTAATAGGTTCATAAATATCCTTAAGAAAATATATGAAGTAAAACCGCATTCACTTGAAGAAGCTCTACTAATCAGAGGCTTAGGACCTTCAACAATCATGGCATTAACTCTCGTAGCAGACCTAATATATAATGAACCTCCATCACCTGAGGACCCGGTGGATCATCCATATGATCCATTTAAGTATGCATATGCTTTTGGAGGTAAGGACGGTGTTCCTTATCCAGTGCGTAAAGATGTAATGATGGAAGTAATACTCACATTAGAAGAAGCAATAGAAAAAGCTAAAATGGATGAAAAGGATAAAAGAATAGCATTTAGTAAACTAAGGGAACTCTCCAGGCATGGAAAGAATAATTCTTAGTTTAACTTGTCATAGAATGCTTGAATCATAATGATAATTGAGTAAACTTTATTAACAAGTCTTAACCTTAGTTTGAGAGGATATAGTTAATACCATCTATATGGTGTAACCTACATGTCAATATTAAGGCTTCTACGATGGGGAACCACTCGCTCACCATGGCTCCTCCACTTCAATACAGGCGGATGCAATGGATGTGATATAGAGGTTCTTGCCGCAATAACGCCCCTCTACGATCCAGAGAGATTAGGAGTAAAGCTAACCCCTAGTCCACGTCACGCCGACATACTCATAGTCACTGGAGTAGTAACGAAAAAAGTTGCCGAAAGGCTTAAGAGGATCTACGACCAAATCCCTGAACCTAAAGTTGTTATTGCTGTAGGTACTTGCGCTATTAGTGGTGGAGTATTCCGGGGATCCTATTCACATGCTCATGGAGTTGATAAAGTAATACCTGTCGATGTATACGTGCCCGGCTGCACTCCAAGACCAGATATGATCATAAAGGGTATCGTTGAAGCTGTTAGAATACTTAATGAAAAGGCTAGAAAGATAGAACAAGAAGCACCTGTACGGTGATATTATGTCTGAGGAGAAGGAATATCCTAGTCTTAAAGAATTCTTTAAAAATATTGGATTAGAGGTAAGAGAAGTAAAACCTAGGAGATACCAATTATTTGTGGATCCTGATAAGCTACCTGATGTTGTGAAGAAACTTATCGATGCATACGATGGCCAGGTATACTTATCAACTATAGCAGCAGTAGACTTTATTGATGAAAAGGTATTTGAATTAAACTATGATATGAGTGTCATACCATTAAGATGCGTACTCATACTAAAGACTAGAGTTCCAAGAGATAAGCCTAAGGCACCATCACTTGTAAGCGTACTGCCTGGAGCAAGACCGCACGAAGCAGAAGTCTACGACCTCTTAGGTATAGAGTTTGAGGGTAATCCATACTTAGAAAAGCCATTCCTCTTACCCAAAGAACTTGCAAATGAATACCCTCTAAGAAAGGATTGGAAGGGGCCTGGTAAACCATGAGTAAGGAATTAAAGGTAATAGAAATACCCGTAGGACCTCAACACCCAGCACTACACGAACCAATACAACTTAAAATATGGGTTTATGGAGAGGAAGTCGTAGATGTAAAGGTTGTAGCTGGTTTCAATCATAGAGGAGTTGAATGGCTTGCTGAAAGAAAAACATGGTTCCAAAACGTATTCATGTGCTCAAGAGTTTGCGGCATCTGTAATACTGTACACGGTACTACGTGTTCCCAATGCTTCGAGGATTTAGGCAATGTAGAGGTTCCTCCACGAGCGAAATACCTAAGAGTACTTGTAAATGAGCTCGAGAGAATTCATAGCCATATGATAATATTAGCTATAATGGCTGAAGCTATAGGATTCGACTCTCTCTTCATGTTGATGATGAGAGATAGAGAGCGCGTAATGTACTTAAAGGAGCTAGTAACTGGTAATAGAGTTCTTGCGGACTATGTAACTATTGGTGGAGTTAGGAGGGACGTTAGCAAAGAAACATGTGATAAGATACTAAAGTACATAGACTTCATTGAGGAGAGAATGAAGTTCTATAAGAAGATATGGGGTGAAGACCCGATAGTAAGGAAGAGATTAGTAGATACAGGTAGGGCAACAGCATCACAAGCTCTTTCACACTGCTTTGTAGGGCCAATGCTTAGAGGAAGCGGAGTAAAATCCGATGTTAGAAGAGACTACCCATATGCTGCATACGATGAAGTACCATTCAATGTAATAACGTATAGGGAAGGAGATAGCTGGGCTAGAATGATGGTAAGAGTAGATGAAATCTTCGAGTCCATAAACATGGTCAGATATGTTATAGAACACCTACCTAGTGGACCAATACTACCAAAAGTAGTGCCAAGAAAATTACCAGCAGGCGAAGGATTTAGTAAATCAGAAGCACCTAGAGGAGAACTAGTATACCACGCCATAAGTAAGGGAGGAATGAAGCCCTACAGATTAAAGATCAGAACACCATCATTTACAAACATACACAATGGAGCATTCCTAATTAAAGGAGCACATGTAGCTGATGTACCAGTAATATTCACTAGCTTCGACCCATGCATTGCATGTACAGAGAGAGTTAAAATCATAGACGCAAAAACAGGAAAAGTAAGAATCATGCCCTTCAATAAGCTAAGCAAGTTAAAGAAACTATAAAGGGGGGTGAAATTTCGTGTCCTTACCTAAATTATTAGGTGAAGTAGCAAAGAACTTATTTAAAAAGCCAGCTACGCTTCCATTCCCTAAGGAGGAAATAAAGCCGGCTCCAGGCTATAGAGGACTACATAGGGTTAACGGAGATAAATGCATTGGTTGCAGCCTTTGCGCTATTGAGTGCCCTACAGGAGCTATTACGATGAAAATGCGCCCTAGCGACAAGAAGAAGAGATACCCAGTAATAGACTATGGTAAATGTATATTTTGCTATAGGTGTGTCGAGGTTTGTCCCGTTAAAGCCTACATTGTTAGCGAAGAAAAGCCACCAGTTATTAGATTTGATAAAAAGGAAGCATTCATCGTAGAACCGATATTTAAGTCTACTGCTGAAAAGCCCGCAAAAGAAGAGAAACAATAATTTCTCCACTCTTTTTAACTTCCAAGCTAATTTTATCTCCTAAGCAAATGTTCTTAACCTGAATCCCCAATAGGCATATACGCTTTAATTCATTTACATATGATTTAATATAGCCTATTATAATGTTTATGGGTATAGTATGTGTTGATATTGTCGTATAATCTGAAATTTCATCTAAACTACAAGTAAATACTATCGAACCAGGCTCCAAGTTTGCAGAAATAGCGTCTATTATTAAAACAGTGTCTGGCTTAAACTCAATAATAATGTCGGTACATAACTCTAATCCATAAGGACACTCAATTACGTGTACATTATCTATATTTCCTTTTATGGATCTGGTCAGCTCTCTACAGATAACTAACCCTATTCCATCATCACTTCTAAGTTCATTTCCAATACACGCTACTAACAGCTTCTTTGACGTTTGTCTCAGGGTGCATATTTCCTCAAATATTGTTTCTAGGCTAGCTTCTATACGTACTCACCAGAATGTTATGGGGGCTAGAGAAGCTATCAATATTGATGCTATACCCATTGGTATAGCGTACTTTAACATAACTATCATTGCTTGTTCTATTCTAAATCTAGCTGTTGCAGCTTTAATCATAGTTAATACTAAGACTATTAGGGCGTATTTTACTATGAATGTTAGTATGCCTTCTACGCTTAGTAATGGGAATGGAGCAGGGCCTCCTAGGTAAAGGTACGTTATTAATATGCTATAGACTACTATTTCTAGGTCGTGGAGTAGTACTATGTATGCTAGCTTGGGTCCTGAATATTCAGTGAACATTCCTGCTACAATCTCTGTTTCAGCTTCGGGTATATCGAAGGGCTTTAACATGAGTTTACATTGAAGTACTAATATTGATGTTATTAATCCTAGAGCTAACGCTATAATTCCTGTAGGACTTCGCCAGAATGCCCATGAGAATAAGCTAGTAGTATATAGTGAGTATATTGGGTGTATAGGACATGCTCTCGATACTAGCACTACTGGTACTATTAATGTAACTGCCCATAGCGGCTCATATATTAGCATAAGTGATAGGTATCTTGATGTACCAATAATAGTGAATGGGTTAGGTGCCATCATTCCAACTAATACTAATGCTATTGTTGGCCATAGAGTTAAGTACAGTGCTATTATAACATCATAGTCACCTGCAATAGGATAAGGTGAGAACGGCAACATTGCTAGTAATGCTATACATGCTCCTGCACCTAGACTTAACAATAGTGCTTGTTCTTTCTTCCTTGCTACAATCGTTGTTATGTCCTCCTTAAATAGTAGTTTTAGAAAATCGGCAATGGGTTGGAGTAGTCCAAAGGGGCCTATAAATCTTGGGCCTACTCTATTCTGCATATGCGCATATAGTTTTCTGTAGTACCATTGTGTTAGAAATGAGGCTATTAGTGTGAAGAGTAGTCCTGGAAATACTAGAACCGTTATAATGAAGTTTACTATTTCATTTAGCTCACTACTCATAGTATCACCTTATGAAGAACGTTATACCTAGTATTATGATAAGGGATATTACGAGTATTGTCATGTAGAAGTACCAATCGCTAAGAATACCTGTATGCATCTTATCTCTAATGTACAGGTAAGCTGATTTGAATACCTTCTTTACAGCGCCCCAGTATAGGTTTAAGTGTGATACACTTGCCTTTTCGGCTGGATAGTCTTCACCACATGCATAGACCTTTAGTTTCTCTCCTGTAACTCTTAATCCCCTTCTTGAAACCACATATAGATATGTTGAGTATAATATGAGCCCTATGATCACCATCATTAGGAGTGCTTTTATTAATGCTATTAGGGATTCAGATATCATTCATATCACCTTGGGGCTAAACTATATACTATTGATAGGAATTGTCTTACACCTGATTCTACATAGGAGTATACGTCATATAGGGAGCTTGTTGCAGGGAATATTACCTTATCCATAAAGATGTATGGGAATATACCTATCGCTATACACGCTATAGCTAATAGTACTAGTGGTACTATCATTAAGGGGCTTGCCTCCTTTAAGCCGCTTATATCCCTTACTGGTGGTTTAAGCCATATTGCATAGATTATCTTTATGTATGCTAACGCAGCCATAGCGCTTGTAAACACTATCACTATAACAAGTGGGACCAGACCTGCCTCTATAACCGCTGAGTATAGTAACCACTTACTTGCAAATCCATTGAATCCTGGAATTCCTATTAAACTTAGCACAGCTACTATAAAGCAGAATGTTGATATGGGCATTTTCTTACCAACACCAGCTAGTTCATCAATATCTCTAGTCTTTAGAGCATGTATGAATACTCCTGCTGCAAGGAAGAGTAGTGCTTTTGCTATTGCGTGATTTACTGTATGGAATATTGAAGAGGCTGCTCCTAGGTAAGTTCCTAGCCCCATACCCATAAATATGTATCCTATGTGCAGGACAGTACTATATGCTATCAGTCTCTTAATATCTCTTTGAACCACCATTAGCAGTGAAGCAACTATAGCTGAAAGAACTCCTAACACCAATATTATGTCCAGTAGTAATTGTGTAGTCTCGTAGGTTAATGGTTTAAAGTCTCTTATTGGTAACCCAAAGATCGTGTAAGTAAATCTTAGTACTGCATATACTCCTACCTTAACTACTAGACCTGATAGTAGTGCTGATATTGGTGTTGGTGCTGCTGGATGTGCGTCTGGTAACCAGAAGTGGTTGGGGAATAGCGCTGCTTTTACGGTGAAAGCCCATGTTGATAGAGCTAGTGCTATAATAGCAGCTGATAACGCCGAGTTCACATCTACTCCGACTAAGGGCCTTACAACTGCTTGTGCTCCCGGTATTGTCCATCCAGCCCTAGTAATATAAGATAAGAAAGCCATGTTAAGTGTACCAAACGCTCCATAAATAAACGCGAGTGCTATAAAGTACATGGTCGTAGCTACTGACCCTACTAGAGCGTACTTTAATGCTGCTTCAATAGCTTCTTTTTGAGATCTAAAGAATGCTACAAGACCGTAAGCTGCCACCGAGGTTACTTCAAGCATTACGAAGAGGTTAAATACATCACCTGTATAGAAGCATCCAAGCATTCCAGCTTCAACGCCAAGTAGTAATGTATAATACCATTCAACTCCATGATGTTCTTCAAGGTATTTTACACTGTATATCGTTATGAGAAACATTATGGATGCTGTTAGTAATCCTAATAGGCTATTAACTTTATCAATCTCATAAACTATGCCTATGTGAGGAGGCCATGCACCAAACATATATATTATCGGCTTATTAGTTTCGAAGTAAGCTTTATAGAAGACTAAGGAGGCTAGAATTAATACTATTGTAGAGCCTGTAACCGCATAAGCTTCCCATACCCTCCTATTCTTTACTACAATACTAACTAATGGTAATGCAAATGCCATTATTATCGCTATTGCAGGTGCAAGCCCAATTACATGTATAGGTATCTGGGACACGTTTCATCACCTAATCAAATATTTTCTTTGCGTATTTCTCGAAGGGTTTAACTATGTTTTTATAAGTTGTCTTTTCATCAGGAGCCTTGACGTTAATCCAGTGAACATACAAGTATTTCCTCTTAGTATCAAGGTCAACCGTAACAGTTCCTGGAGTATTTGTTATGGAATTAGCTATAGTGACTATAGCGTACTCTGATTCCACATGATATGGTACTCTAACAATGCCTGGATTGATAGGAAGTTTTGGATGTAATATTCTCTTAATAACATCAGTGTGAGCTCTAATTTCATCAACAAAGAAGTACTTAAATGCATAGGCTATAAGCCATAATAGCCTAATGGGATTCAAGGATTTTGCAGCATTAGTGACAAGTATTGAACCCATTATCCCTCCTACAATTATTGAGACGATTAATCCTAGCGTTAAATCGTATGGAGATATTGATCCTGAGAACATAATGTATATTATGAATAACATTATTATAGGTGCTATGCATCTAGCTGCTTTCACCTATATCACCCCTTAAGTTTAGCTAGATCTCTTACATCTAGAGAGCCATAGAGTCTATATGCTTGTATTGCTATGAAGCATATGAGTACAGTTACAGCTAAGTTAATGACTATAGCAGTTATGACGAGTGCTTGTGGTAATGGATCTACTGATTGGTGTAGGAACGTATCTAGTACTGTAGCATTAGGCTTCCATGACCATAGTATTGGTGGTTTAACTGGGTATGTGTATCTATATCCCACGTATATCATGAATATGTTAGCGGTATCGCCTAAGATAGTTAATGCTATGATCTTCTTAATGATATTGGGTCTGAATACTATTCCGTATATTGCTAGTCCTAGTATTACTAGGAGCGTTAAGTATATGTATGTCCAGAGGAATGTAACTATGAATTCTTCATTCACCTTTCTCACCTTCAATTATCTTCTTAAAAATGTCTTCTGGTATTGAGAGTAAAAGGAAAACTACAGTGAACCCTGCTCCTACAGCTAGGCATTCGGCTATGTTGTAGAAGAATAGTGAGCCGCCTAGGGGTACTCCTAGTAACCATTCAGGGAATCCAATATATTTTGCCCATGGTTTTGGAAGGTTTTGCATGAAGTATGCTAATCCTCCTAAACTCATTAGTATGAGTGGTATTAATGCTATTAATCCTATAATTGTTAGTCCAAGAGTACGTAGAGCTAGTGCTGTCTTCTCCTTTAATCCTACGTCCTCGACGAAGTATCTTGATAAACCAGCTATTGCTAATAGGGGTGCTACAGCTAATGCTGCTCCTCCCTGGAATCCTCCTCCTGGAGTTATTTGTCCATGTAGTGCTATGGAAGCAGCAACTACCATTATTATAGTGAACGTTAACTTGGTGATTAGCCTAACTATTAGTGTCATTCCTGGTTCTTTTATCTCCTTTCTATGTTCCTCAACTTTTTTCTCATGTTCTCTAAGTAATCTGAATACAGTTACTGCACCTATTATTGCTAGGAAGAATACTGCTGTTTCATAGAGTGTATCTAAGCCTCTATAATCCCATAGAATTGATGTTACCGCTTCAGGGCTAGATACATAGAATGGGCTTTTCTCATTCATCATTGAATACAGGTAGAAGCTTGCTATACCTCTTAAATCTCTAGGAGGTATCGGTCCTAAAGCCCATGCTTGAGTTATGAAGTAAGCTATGAGGGCAATAACAATTGCGATACCGATTCCTATGATGTACTCTGATCGCTTCATGATTACACCTTTTCATACCGCTCAGTCTTTCTGATTACGAAGATTAGGAGAGCCGAGTATATACCGACACTAACTGCGATAAATGCTAACACTATATCAGGAGCTAATAGTAGGTAAAATACAAGTGCATAGAAAACAGATTGAGCAGCTGAGAATACTACAGCCATAAGTAAGTCTTTGCTAATTATAGCTAGGTAAGCAAATATCATGGCAAGGGTTAAACTTATAGCTAGCATCACTAGGTGCAGGATGTACATGTCTATCCTCCTCCTTCACCTTTATCTTCTTCTAAATGATCACATACCTTAGGTTGAACAGGTACTACTTTTGCTCTATGAGCCGCATTAGCTATTGCGTGTGAGCCTGTAGGAGCTACGAGTAATATGAATACTGCTGTAACAATCGAAGCACCGGCAACAAACCATCTAAATCCTCCTAGGAAATCAGCTGCTAACGCTACGAACGCTACACCAATTAACGGTACAACAGCTCCTCCTATAGCACCAATAGTAGCAGCATGTAATCTTACAAAGAAGTTAGGGAACCTCAAGAAACCTATAGCTGCAACTAAGTCGCAGAATGCGCCAATAACTACAAGTATAGTACCTATTATGAATGAAACTAGTTTAAGCATATCAATGGTGCCTGGGTCTAACACTTTTAATCACCTAGCTCACGTTTAATATAGTATTTAGCTACAAAGATGTCTAAGGCATAAGCCCAGAGGGCTAAAATCATTGCTCCAGCTATTAGGAATGCTGACTTAAAGTACAGTGCAAGTAAGCACATGAAGGCAGCTAAGTCAAAAGATAGGGCATCTACTGCCAACACCATATCAGGTATGGTTGGTCCCTTAACTATCCTAACACAATATAGGACTACAGCAGTAAGGAATACGGGTATTACCCCGATTATTAGTGTTTCAATATAAGGTTCTAGGTTCATTAGCTTCCCTCTACAAGCCCTATTAAAGAGGGAGGATTATTTTATTTAAACTTTATGCTAATCACAAAATTAGTTAAAACATTAATTAATAGATATTGTTCTCCATATTAACAATCCTAATTAGACATAAAGCTTAACTTAATAAGTAGCTGTAGTAGAGTTATACTAGGCTATAATGGTTAATGAGGTAGATAATGAATGAGTTCCGAACTAAGAAAATACTTTGAAGGTAATATTCAAGGAGACGTAATATACGCGACAACCACAACACCAGCACGACTAGGAGGCCTAGGCAACCCTAAGTTCCAAAAAATGTACATAGACACACCACTACCAGAAGGAGAAAACATAGGGAGAGCACTCCTAGAAATAGCAGTCTCAAGTTACCAGGACCCTTATGGCCTTAGATGGAAACTTTGGTTTGATGGTTTTACAGTTACAAGAGAACTAAAACCACATCTAGTTACAAATACTAGAGATCAATACTTTGCAAAAGTAGTATTTGATGTAACTCCAATAATTAAATCACAGCCAAAACATACTGTTAGCGTATTCTATGAGGGAGGAGAACCAATAACAATAGACCATGTAGGACTACTACTAGTATATCCTACAGATGAAGTTAAATCATCAATATCATATTTATCAGGTGTAGGTCTACTAAAACCTGGAGAAGAAATTGATGTAAAGGTTGAATTAGAGAAAATAGGTGGTGCAGGAACATTTATACTAACAAGCATAATACCTTCACCAATGGCAAAGCTAAGTATAAGACTTAATGAAGAGGATTTAGGTAGCCTTACTGGTATTACTGGTGTAGAAGAGTACATTAAAGGCGACTTAAACCTACTAGGTATTAACAAGGTAACTATACTGCATGAAAAAACTTCTACAAGATATTATCCCTCCGAAGTAAAGATCTCAAGCTTAATACTCTATGAATCTATATGTAAGCTACCAAAAATAGTATTGAAGGAACTAAGTGTAGCTGAAGATAGAAAATCAGTAACACTAAAAATATGTAATGAAGGAGCTTCGGAACCAAATAAGATCTTAGTACTACTGATAGATAGAGGCAACATCCTAGGGAGAGAAATAATTAAAGAACTAGCCCCAGGCGGTGAGACAATAGTGGAGATGAAGTTAAAGAAGCCAATAACGTCCAATGAGCCTATACTGAGAATAGTATGGAATAAGCTAAGTAGAATGAAAATCATTGATAAGAAATTAAACCTTAGCACTAGGACAAGTAGTACTAATAGGACATAGTCTACACTTAGGATTCCTTGAAGTACATATTCTCCTTCCAAACTCTATCAATGCTAAATGTGCCCATTTCCTTTCTTCGGGAGGAATCAATGATTCAAGCTTGGTTCTTATATCATCATACTTATCCTTTGAAGAGGCAATCCTCAGTCTTGTGGTAATTCTCCTTATATGTGTATCAATTGCCAGCACATTAAATCCTAGGCAAAAAGCAAGAATTATATCAGCTGTTTTATATCCTACACCGGGTAGTGAGAGTAAGATTTCTCTAGCCTTTAACGGATCAGTTATATTTCTCAACTTTTCCTCTAATCGATGGGCTAGGAAAATATGTGCTAACTCCTTAATCCTCTTAGCTTTTACTTTATATAGTCCCGCAGGCTTTAACGCCTCCTCAAGTTCACCTTCACTAAGACGACTTATCGATTCAGGAGAGATGTCGCATATTTTCTTAATCCTATTATACACTAACCTAACGTTCCTCCAATTAGTTATCTGCGATATTATTGTAATTACCAATAACTCAAATATAGAGTTACATTTAATGGTTCTTGTGCGTGGAACCCATCCTTTCTCCTCAACAAATTTAAGAATTCGTCTAATATTCACCTCCAAGTCAAGGCCACCATGCCATGTACCTGTTTTAAATACTCTGAGATATAGGGGGTATACCGGTGCTATATTTAAAGGTAATGAATGTTAGCTTTAATGTATCTAATAATATAGTTTATGAGGCTATGAGAATAGTCAATAACGATCACCTAATGATATACGCTTATAGAATAGGGAAAACAAGAATTAGAGGAGCGTTTAAGAGTACAAGTACTTCCTCAATATACTTTGCTGAAGTGGATTTAGGTACAGGTAAATACTATTGTACATGTCCTTACTACTTAATTAGAGGGAAACCTTGTAAACATATAATAGCGTTATTATTTACGTGGAAGAGGTACGTTAAGGATTATGATTGAAGTATATGAGTATAGCTATATAAATAAGCCAAGAATAACTTCAACGCATGTTAACATCATATTGGACCATGCATCCAAAGGGAATAAATTATTTTCAATATCTCTTGACTTAGGTCTAACTAAAAGTAACGTGTACTTCGATGAAAGCTTTAGGAAAGTAAATCT